>JASHSS010000627.1 GCA_030038565.1 Bryobacteraceae bacterium | reverse complement strand
ATGGGGATGTCGCTCCCCGCCTTGTGGACGATGATGCGGTCCTGGTCCATGATCCATCCGTTGAGCTGGTCGCCGGCCTTCACGCCTTCCACCACCACCACTCCCACGGAGTCGTTCTCGTCATGCACCACAAAGTGAATCTGCATCGCTTCTCCTTGGAATCCAGGGCTTTGCCGCCCGAGGGCCCGCCGGCCAGGTCCGGGAGGTTCCCGGCGCTGCCGGCTCGCTAATATATGATATCTTTCGGGTGCCGGGACGTCAAGACTGGCTGGCGCCAGAGGCGCCATATGCCCCGAAGCCCGAGAGTCCGGTGCGGGTGGACCGCCTTACCCCGCCGTCCCCACCGCCTGGGGATCCTCCAGAAACCGCAGCAGCCTCTGCCGCACGTTGTGGATGTGCTCGCGCATGGCGCGCTCGGCGGCATCGGCGTTGCCCTCTTCCAGCGCCTTGACGATGGCATCGTGGTTATCCGGGGCGGTGGTGCTCGAAAGATCGTAGGTCTTGCGGCGCGAGAGCCAGATCTGGTTCTGAATGTTGGTCAGCAGCGAGCACAGAAACGCGTTGCCGGTGGCCTGCGCCAGCAGCGAATGGAAGCGCACGTCCTCTTCGATATAGTGCGGCTTGTCGTTGGCCTTGAGCAGGGCGCGCTGCCGCTTGACGCTCTGGCGCAGGTCGGACAGGAGCGCCGCGCTCAGGGCGGCGGTGCGCACCACGTGCGCTTCCAGGGCTTCGCGCGTGTCGTAAAGCTCCTTGATCTCGGTGGCCGAGAGCCGCCTCAGATACGCCCCCTTGCGCGGTTCGATGCGGATCAGGCCTTCGGCTTCCAGGCGGTTGAGCGCCTCGCGGACGGGGGATTTGCTGATGCCCAGTTGTGCGGAGAGGAAGTCTTCGGTCAGGCGCGAGGCTTCATCCAGCCGGCCTTGCAGGATATACTCCCGGATGCTGTTATAAGCCAGCGTGGTGAGGTTGCTGGGAATTTCGATCTTCTTCATGCCGCTCTCCTTATTACCGCACAATTCCGCGCGCCTAAATCGCCAGGCGGCGGAAGCGTCCGCCCATCAGGGCCAGGCACAACACGCCGGCCGCGGGCAGCAGGCCGGCAATCAAAAACACCGGAGCGAACGACAACTTATCCACCAGGTAGCCGGTAAGCAGCGGAAACAACAATCCGCTGACGCCTCCGGCGATGCCGGTGAGACCGGTGACTCTGCCCACCGCGCCGTCCGGAAAGATATCCGAAATGCCCGCGAACATGTTCGCCGAAAGCGCTGTATGCCCGAACATCACCAGGCAAATCAGCCCGATGGCGGTAGCCGCCGAAGGCGCCAGAGTCACGCAGACGCTCAAAGCGCAGCAGGCCGCCCCGGCCCACATGGTGGAGAGGCGCGCCGCCGCCAGGCTCATGCCGCGATGCATCAGGCGGCCCGCCACCCAGCCGCCTCCCACGCTGCCCACGTCCCCAAACAGGTACGGAATCCACGAGAACATGCCGATGGCAGCCAGGCTCAGCCCGCGGGTTTGATACAGATAAGCGGGCAACCAGAACCAGTAGAACTGAATCACCGGGCCGACCAGGAACCGGCACAGGATCAGGCCCCACGGCGGCATCCGCCGCAGCAGTTCGCGGTTGGCCGGCGCCGGCCCTACCTTGGATTGGCCGGCCCGGATGTACCGGCGTTCCGCCTCGGTCACCCGCGGGTGGCTCGCGAGCGGCCGGTATACCCGGCGCCACGCAATCACCCACAGGAATCCCAAAAAACTGGGACCCAGAAAGGCCATGCGCCAGCCGTAGCGCAGCGTAATATAAACGATCAGCGGCGGAGTGATCAGCGAGCCGATCATCGAACCGGCGTTGAACACCCCCACGGCGAAGGCCCGCTCGCGCTCCGGAAACCACTCCGACACCACCTTCATTCCCCCGGAAAAATTTCCGCACTCGCCGGTTCCCATACCGAATCGCACGGCCGAAAACTCGAGCACCGACCCCGCGAAGGTGTGCAGCGCCGCCGCCAGCGACCACCATGCCACCGAGAAGGAAAAGCCGTCGCGCACCCCGATGCGGTCCATCAGCCAGCCCACCGGGAACTCCCCCACCATCATGCCGAACATGAACGCCGAAACAATCCGGCCATAATCCGTATTGCTGAGGTGCAGTTGCTCGCGCAGCACCGGCGCCACTACCGAAAGTGTCTGGCGGTGGACGAAGTTGACCACCGTCACCAGGAACACCAGCGTCAGGATGCGCCAGCGAACCTGCCGCCACGCCGCCGGCAGCACGCCATCCGACGGCGCGTCCGTGGTGGGACCGAAAGACGCCATGCTGCACATAACATATCAAATTTCAGATGTTATAATCTGCGCGTATGCAACTTTTCATCGACACCGCCAAAGTGGACGAAATCCGGACCGCCGCCCAATGGGGCATCCTGGACGGGGTCACCACCAATCCCACCCACATCGCCGCCAGCGGGCGGGCTTTCGAAGAGGTGCTCCAAGAAATCTTCGCGCTGGTGGATGGCCCCATCAGCGTGGAGACCGTCAGCCTGGATGCCGAGGGCATCGTGGCCGAGGGCCGCGCCATCGCCCGCTTCCACCCCAACGCCGTGGTCAAGGTGCCGGTCATGATCGAAGGGCTGAATGCCGTCAAGCGGCTGTCCGCGGAAAATATCCGCACCAACGTCACGCTCTGCTTCAGCGCCACGCAGGCTTTTCTGGCCGCCAAGGCGGGCGCCACCTATATCAGTCCGTTCATCCACCGCAAGGAACTGGCGGGCGACGACGGCATGGTCCTCATCCGCCAGATCCGCGCCATCTACGACCGCTACGGCTATCACACCAAGATACTGGCGGCCAGCATCCGCACGGTGAAAGAGGTGCTGGATTGTTTGCTGGCGGGCGCCGATGTCGCCACCATGCCATTCGATATCCTGGAGGCGCTCTACAAGCATTCCATGACCGACGCGGGCCTGGCGATGTTCCTGGCCGACTGGAAGAAGGTGCCGCCGGCGAAGTTATTCGCCGAAGCGCATGCCGCGGCCCGGTGACCCCGGCCCTCCGGGCCCGCGGTGTGATACTTAATATGTCTAGGAGCTGAAATGGACGCTAAAACCGATAGACGTTCGTTCCTGGTTACGGCGGGAGCCACGCTCGCGGCTGCCGCCTCGGCGCTGGATGCGCAGACCGAACAACCCATCCGGCTGGCCATCATTGGCGCCGGGCACCGCGCCTGGGCTCACCTGGCTATCCTCAAGACGCTACCGCAATTTCAGGTGGTGGCCCTGGCCGATCCCACACCCGCCAATCTGGACAAAGCCGCCAGCCTCGCCCCCGGCGCCAAGACCTATTCCGACTACCGCAAACTGCTGGCCGAACGAAACGACATCGATGCCGTGGTGGTGATCACCCCCAGTTTTCTGCACTCCGAAGTCACCGTGGCGGCGCTCGACCGCGGGCTTCCGGTGCTCTGCGAAAAGCCCATGGCCACCACCGTGGAAGACGCCAACAGGATGATTGAAGCCTCGCGGAAATCCGGCAAATTGCTGTACATTGGTTTCCAGAAGCGCCTCGTTCCGGTCACCGCCAAGATGCACGAACTGGCCGCCGCCGGGGAAATCGGAACCATTGAATTCGTCAGCGGCAACCTCTTCCGCGGCGATTGGAATCCCGAAAGCTGGAAGTACACCGATCCCAAGACCGGCGTCGCCACCAACTGGCGCTATCTCACCTTCACCGAGGGCAGCGCGCTGCTGGAAGACGGCATTCACGAACTCGATTCGCTCAACTGGATGATCGACAATCGGGTGACCCGCGTGATGGCCAGCGGCGGCAACAACGTTTTCAAGCAGCGCGAAACCGTCGATCATGTGGCCGCCGTGATGGAATACGAGAACGGCGTGAAACTGAGCTTCGAACTCTGCCTGTTCGCTCCTAATGCCGGCCCCACCGCCCGCCGCATGGTGCTGATCGGCAGCGAGGGCGTCATGACTCCCGAAAGCGGCCGGGTGGCGATTCGCAGCCGTTCGGGCGGCGCCGCGCGGTACGTGGATGTGGTGGATAACACGCCCAAGGCGGCTACCGCGGGGGCCATCGGTTCGGCGCAGGATCCGGAAACCTATCAGCAGTACCTGGCGTTTGAAAGCAGCCTGCGCACCGGGCGCCCGCCGGCGGTGACTCCGGAAGACGGCAAGACCGCCATCAAAATGGTGCTGCTGGCCGAGAAATCCCTGCGCACGCACCGCGTCATGAACTGGAACGACCTGCCCGCGTGAAACGGGGCGCACTATGGACCGCAGAAAATTTCTGCTCTCGTCGCTGGCCGTGGCCGCCGGCGCGACTGCCAGGCGCGCCGCCGCCGAGCCGCTTCTAAGGTTTGGGCATCGCCAGGCCAACATGGTTACTGAGCCGGGTCCCGCGGTTTTCGATCTGGCGAAGCAGATTCACGGCCTCCAGGGAGTCGAATTGCAGGTGTATTTCAAAGGCGCCACGCTGTGCGACCGCGACACCCTGGCCGCTTACCGCAGCGCGGCGCGGCGGACGGGGTTGACCATCCCCTCGGTGGCGGGCGTCTGGCCGCCCGACGCCACCCTGCTCCAGCCCACCGCGGAAGAGAATCTTCGCAATGCCATCAAGGTCGCCGAATCGCTCGGCGCTACCACGATCCTGGCGGCCTGTTTCGAACAGAACTGTCCTCAAATGGATCGGGAGTCATCCTACGGGCCGGTGGTGGCGCTGCTCCAGAAAGTCTCCGGCGCAGCGCGCGACGCGGGAGTCACCATCGGCATGGAGACCTCCAATACCCCGGCGGACGACCGCAAGCTCATCGACCTGGTGGCCCGCCCCGGCATCCAGGTATATTACGACCTGGACAATGTGGAGCGCTACCAGCACACCGGCCAGGCCGTCCCCGGCATCGCCTTGCTCGGGAAACGCATCCGCCAGGTTCACCTCAAGAACGAGGACCGGCTGTTGGAGGAGCACGGCCGCGTGAACTGGGCCGATGCCGCCAAGGGACTGGCGGCCATCAGTTACAGCGGCTGGCTGGTTTTCGAAACCTCCCATTCCGGGCCTCAGCAGTGCATCGAGGCGACCGTGAAAAACATCGCCTTCGTGACGAGCCATTTCGTGGCTTAGGTGGGACAGGCGAAGCCTGTCCGTCTCATCCCCGTTCGCAGCCCCCCGGCGGCTCTCCCCTAGGTTGTAATCGCCGGCCCCGTCCCCTTCATGAAATCCTTGTTCTTGTCGCCCACCCAGTAGCGTTCCCCCGCGATGCACCAGATAAACTCCAGCGGCTCTTCCTGCGAGAACACCGGGTGGTAGTTCAGGTAGGGGATGGTCACCAGGTCGCCCTCGTTGAGCGCGTGCACGAAGGTCATGTTCTCGGGCGTATCGTACACTTCCATGGCGCCGTGGCCCTTGATGAAGATGTAGGTCTCTTCCTGGTCCGTGTGGTTGTGCGGCGGCCACGCGCGCGTGTACGCCTGGTAGAAGGTGTAACCGGCCACCAGTTTGTCGGCCGCTTCCCCCACATCGAACATCAAATAGACCTCTTTGCCCTTGAGGTGGCGGATGCGGTCCTCGCGGCGCGAAAATTCTTCGAACCGCGAATGGAACACCGGGTGCACGTGGCTGGCGGGCGCGGAGGTCTGAATGATGCGCGCCAGTGCGCCCGATTCGTTGCTCAGCCGGAACGCCGTCCCCAGCGGTATGTAGAGCGTGTCGTAGGGCGCGAGGTCGTACGACCCCTCCGCCATCTCCACCCGCGCCGCGCCCTTCCACATGAACAGCAGCGCCTCGCGCCCGGGCACCCCGAACCAGGAGGAATGCCCGCCGGCGGGAATATCGTACTCGCCGCAATCCAGGAATTGCAGGTTCGCGCGATCGTGCACGAACCTTTCGCGGAAGGTGACACCGGCGCCGTTGGCCCGGAACACCATGCCCGGCTTGGCCGCGGCGGGCGTCTGACCGGTGAGTTCCTCAGTCGTATGGATCGTGGTTGCCATGGTTGTGCTCCTCTCGCCTTTCATGCTCCGTTTCGAAATACGCGGAACAGCGCGTCGCGAGCGGGCTTCACGGCGGCATCGCCGGGCTTGCCCCCGGTGCGCTCCTCCTCGTTGATCACCCAACCTTCCCAGCCGGTCTGCCGAATCGCGGCGGCCACCGCTTCCAGCGGGAAATCGCCCGTGCCGAGGGGCGTCTCCCGGCCGTCCTTGGAATCCCGCAAGTGCATGCCGGTGAGCCGCCCGTGGTTCTGGCGGATAAAAGCCGGGATGTCCGCGCCGGCGCGAAACGCATGCCCCGCATCCAGCAGGAACCACACCCGCGCAGGATCGGTCTCGCGCAGCAAAAACCCGATCTCCTCGCCGTGGTTGGCGAACTCGGGGCCGTGATTATGGTAGGCCAGTTTCAGCCCGAGCTTTTGCGCCAACGCTCCGGCGCGGTTGAGTCCCTCGGCCTTCCGCCGCCGCGCGGCTTCATCCGCCGCCGGAGCACCGCTCAGAATCAGCCGCTCGGCTCCGAGTTTGGCGCCGCCCGCCGCCACGCGCTCGTACAACTCCGCCGGCGCGATGTGGGTCTCCTGATCGTAACGGGTGAGAAAGATATGCACCCCGATGAACTTCAGCCCCACCGCGTCCAGCTTTTGCCGTGCCGCGGCAGCCGCGTCGAACTGGCCCTCGACGTTGGCAAAGCCGGTCTCGAAGCCGTCGTATCCGTAATCCTTCAGCTTCCGCAAAATCCCCAGCACGTTCGAGAAATCGCGCGGGTCGATGGCCCAGGCGTTGGTCTGGCAGCCGAGTTGTACGGGCATCGCCGCGCCGGCGCCCGGCATCCGGCGGCCCGCCGCCAACCCGGCAGCCGCCAGCAGCACTTCTCTGCGGGTCACTCTCACACCTTCCAGCAGATCAGTTTCATCTCGGTCATCTCTTCGATGGCGTAGCGCGGGCCTTCCCGTCCTGTGCCGCTCTCCTTCACCCCGCCATAAGGCATATGGTCGGCGCGCCACATGGGAATGTCGTTGATCATCACGCCCCCCACGTCCAGCTTCCGCGCGGCCCGGAAAGCCGTCTGGATATCGTTGGTGAAGATGCCCGCCTGAAGACCATAAGGCGTGGCGTTGGCGCGCTCGATAGCGTCGTCCAGCCTGTCGTAGGCGTACACCGCCACCACCGGCCCGAAGGCCTCCTGGCGCGAGATGCGGCAGTCCACTGGAACATCCGTGAGCACCGCCGGCGCGACCGTCGCGAAGCGCCGCTTTCCGCCGGTCACCACCCTGGCTCCGCCGTCCACCGCCTCGGCGATCCACTGTTCGATGCGGATAGCTTCAGTTTCGTCGATCAGCGAAGAAATGTCGGTCGACTCCTCGTAGGGGTGTCCGATCTTCAATCCCTCCGCCGAAGCCTTCAAGCGCTCCACGAATTCCGGCGCGATCGACCGGTCGGCGAACACGCGCTGCACCGAGATGCATACCTGTCCGCTGTGCGCAAAGGCTCCCTGCGTCGAGCGCGCCACGGCCGTCGAAAGGTCCGCCCCCGGTTCCACGATCACGGCCGAGTTGTTGCCCAGTTCCAGCGTCACCTTCTTGAATCCCGCGCGCGACCTGATGGCGCGGCCCACCTCCGGGCTTCCGGTGAAGGTCAGCATGGCGATGCCCGGATGCTCCGCCATGGCCATTCCGATGCGCGCGCCGCTGCCGGTAATCAGGTTGTAGGCTCCCTTGGGCGCGCCGGCTTCCTCCATGGTGCGGGCCAGGCGCGCGGCGCTCAGCGGCGTCTTAGTAGCGGGCTTATGGACCACCGCGTTGCCCGCCGCCAACGCCGGCGCCACCTTGTGCAGCGCCAGGTTCAGCGGCACGTTGAACGGGGTGATGCAGCCGATCACGCCCAGCGGCTCCCGCACCGTCAGAGCCATGCGGCCCTTGCCCATGGCCGCGAAATCCATGGGGACCACTTCGCCGTGCAACTGCCGCGCCTCGTGCGCCGCCGCCTGCAAGGTCGCGAGCGAGCGCTCCGCCTCCACGCGCGCCTCTTTGGCGGGCTTCCCGGTTTCCGCGCAGATGAGCTGCGCATACTCGGCCTGATCGCGCTTCATGAGCTCGGCGATGCGCAGCAGCAGGTCCGCGCGATCGCAGTTGCCCATCTCCCGCATCGGCCCCAGCGCCTTGTGCGCCGCCGCCACCGCTCGATCCACGGCGGCAATCTCCGCCCTTGGCACCTCGCCCACGCGCGATCCGTCGTACGGCAGCTTGACCACCTCGTGGTCCGCCGCATCCACCCATTCACCACCGATGTAATTGAGACTGGCTGTTTCGAGTTTTGGAGAAATCATAGCAATCAAACCTCAATCCGCAGCAGCGCATTCACACGGAGCCACGGAGGCCACGGAGAAAGCACGGAGAAAACCCATAAAAAAGCTCTCTTGGCGGTACTTTGCGCCTTAGCGGCTTTGCGAGAGCCGCCCCCGCATCCACCCATTCACCGCCTTGCTTTTCTCCGTGCTCTCCGCGCCTCCGTGTGAATTCGTCCCCGCGCACTTCACACTCCGAATACCGCTTTCATGGTACGCCGGGACGGACCGGTCGCGCGCTTGCCGGGCTTGTCGGCGTCGTTGGGGCGCTCCTCTTCGTCGATCAGCCAGCCGTGCCAGCCGGTCTTGTGGATCGCCTGTGCCAGGCTGCGCAACGGGAATTCGCCCTCGCCTAGCGGCACCGAGACGCGGTTGTGGAAGTCCCGCACGTGCAGCCCGAAGACGCGATCGTGGTGCGCTTCGAAGAACGAGACCGCCTCCGGATACGCCAGCCAGGCGTGGCCGATATCGAACATCAGCCACACCAGCTTGGGATCGGTGCGTGCCACCAGCGCGGTCTCTTCGGCCGCGCCGTTGCGGAATTCCGGCTGGTGGTTGTGATAGGCCAACACCAGCCCGGCGTCCGCCACGCGCCGCCCCACCATGTCCAGTGCCCGCGCCTTGGCGGCCACGGCCTCCTCGGAAAACTGACCCGTAGCCGAAAGCCCGCCATGGCTTACCACCACCGCGTGCGCGCCGAACTGTTGTGCCTGCCCGGCCAGTTTTGTGGCCGCCGCGCCGGCGCCTTCCAGCCCTGCTTTCTGGTACTCCGGAAGATTGGTGTGCGCCGCGATGAATTCCAGGCCGATCGCGTCCAGGCGCGCGCGAGCTTCCGCGGCGTGCTCCAGTTGCGGCTGCACGAACCGGATGTTGGTTTCGAAGCCCTGAAACTCCAGCTCCTTCATTTCGCGCACCGCGGTGAGCAGCAGGTCGAAGCGGGCCGGATCCAGGTTCCAGGCGTTGGCTTGGCAGCCGGGGCGCGGCAGCGGGGCGCCCGCGGCACGAGCGGCCGCCAGGGCCGCCGCGCCGGCCAGAAAGGCTCTACGGCGAATGGTCGGCATGGACAAACAAGCCTTCAGTTCAGTTCAGATATATTATATGTCAGCATGGCCATCGAACGCCGCGATTACTTTGGATGGAAGGATTCCTGGTGGCTCCGCAATGCCGAAGTGGAGTTGGTCGTGCCCCCGCAGATCGGCCCCCGCGTGATGCGCTACGGGCGGACCGGCGGCCCCAACGTGTTTCATAATTTCCCCCACGCCTTGGGCTGCTCCGGTGAGCCGGTCTGGCAGAACCGCGGGGGCCACCGCCTGTGGGCCGCGCCGGAAACCGCGGCCAGCAAGGCGCTCGATAATGCCGCGGTCGAAGTCCGCGGCGCGGACCTGCGGCTGGACATCCGCCAGCCGCTCGAACCCGAAAGCGGCCTCGAAAAGGAAATTCACATCCGCCTGGCCCCGAAGGGCCCCCGCGTCACCGTGCTGCACCGTATCACCAACCGCAACCCGCGCGCCGTGCGCCTCGCTCCCTGGGCCCTTTCGGTGATGCGCCCGGGCGGTCTGGCGGTGGCCGGATTCCCGCCACGCGTGCCCCACGACCGGCGCCTCCTGCCCACCAACCCACTCACCATGTGGGGCTATACCGA
This sequence comes from Bryobacteraceae bacterium, assembly GCA_030038565.1. Taxonomy (GTDB): domain Bacteria; phylum Acidobacteriota; class Terriglobia; order Bryobacterales; family Bryobacteraceae; genus JOPF133. The sequence goes on along the minus strand of JASHSS010000627.1, from coordinate 22,901 downwards.
TTTCTCCGATCCGCGCTGGCGCTTCACCCGCCGTTTTCTGCTGCTCCGCCAGGATTCCGCCGCTACCGCGCCGCAAAAAGCCGGCCTGTTCACCGAAAATGCCTGGGCCGCCTATGCCGTGGACGACGAAGTCTTCCTGAAACGGGCTCGCGCCCTTCCCGGCGCTGAATACCCCGATTTCGGCTGCTCCGTCGAGCTTTTCACGAACGCCGCCATGCTGGAAATCGAAACCCTCGGGCCGCTCTCCACCGTCGAACCCGGCGCCGCAGTCGAGCACGTGGAAGAATGGAGCCTGCACTCCGCGCCGCTCCTCCAGAATGCCACCGACGACGAACTGGCGGAATTCTTCGAGCCGCTGGCCCCCGGCGATTGAGGGGTTGCGCCTGTTCTACCGCGCCGCCAACTCCGGTTGCGTGGCCGCCCATCCCCGCGCCCACCGCCCTCCTTCGAAAATCCCCTTCAAAAACCCTTGGCGGTACTTTGTGCCTTGGCGCCTTTGCGAAATCCGCCTTGGCGCCCGCTTCCATCCTGCCGGGTGAGGCACTCCCCGCGGGGGACTCTCCAGCCCATCCCGCCGCCTCCCTTCATGTTCTTCTCGGTGCTTTCTCCGCGCCCTCCGCGACTCCGTGTGAACCACCATCCCGCTTCCCACCCACCTCCACAGCCGCGTCCCCGCGCCTACCGTGTATCCTGGTGTGTTGGTGAAACCCTTTGCAAAAGCTTGAAGGCATCTTTACGCCGCTCCTGGTGCCCCTCGACGAAGGCGGGCGGATCAACGAAGCCGAACTGCGCCGTTTCGTCTCCTGGCTGATTGAGCGCGGAGTGCATGGTCTCTACCCCAACGGCTCCACGGGCGAGTTCACCCGCCTCACGCCGGAGGAACGGCGCCGCGTGGTCCAGGTGGTGACGGAGGAAGCCGCCGGCCGCGTCCCCATCCTCGCCGGCGCCGCCGAGGCCAATGTGAAAGAGACCCTCGCGGCGTGCGAAGCGTATGCCGGGTGGGGCGCCCGCGCGGTGGCCATCGTGGCGCCCTTCTATTACAAGCTCGGTCCCGAGTCGGTGTACGCCTACTTCGCCGAAATCGCCCGCCACACCCCCATCGATCTGACCCTCTACAACATTCCCATGTTCGCCAGCCCCATCGATGTTCCCACCATCCGCCGGCTGGCGGCCGAGTTTCCCCGCGTCATCGGCATCAAGGATTCCTCCGGCGACCTGGCCTTCATGATGCGCCTGATCGCCGCGGTGCGGCCCCTCCGCCCGGATTTCTCCTTTCTCACCGGCTGGGAAGCCGTGCTGGCCCCCATGCTGATGATCGGCTGCGACGGCGGCACCAATGCCTCCAGCAATGCCGTGCCCGAAGTCACTCGCAGGATCTACGAACTCACCCGCGCCGGCAATTACGCCGAAGCCATGCAATGGCAGTACCGCATCCTGGAACTGTTCGACGCTATGCTCTACCCTTTCGAGTTTCCCGATGGGTTCCGCGCGGCCGCCGAATTGCGCGGCTTCCGTTTCGGCCGCGGGCGGCAGCCGTTAACCAGTTCCCAGCGCTCCGACAGCACCGCCCTCACCTCCGTCCTGCACTGCATCCTGGCCGATTTCGAACTGGTGGACCGCCCCGCCTCGGGGTGCGCCCCGCGCATCCAGCAAGCCGGCGCCGATAAAGTAGAACAGGTGGTCATCGAGGTCATGCGCGAGCTTGAAAAGCGGGGGGTCTTCTGAATCAGTCGCTGGCGCTTATCGAGATCGGCGGCTGGTCGCCCGCCATGGTGGTGCTCGACGCCATGGAGAAGTCGGCCGGCGTCCGCATCCTGGAAACCGAGCTGAACGATAGTCCCGGGGTTTGCCTGAAGCTGTGCGGGCCGCTCGCCGACATCCAGGCGGCCGCGCGTGCCGCCGAGGAAACCGCCCACGCCATGCAAACACGCATCATCGCCCACGTCATCGCCGGCCCTTCGGAGCTTGCGCCGCCGGCCTACCGGGGCCGGCCGGATTTCAGTCCCCTCATCGAACAACCAACCGTCCAACTGCCAGAGAACGTTATGAATGAACAGTCCAGCTTTGCTGTCGGTCTCATCGAAACCCAGGGGTTCACCGCCGTCTTCGAGGCCATCGACACCGCCCTCAAGACCGCCGCGGTCGAAGTGCTGGCCCGCGAAAAACTGGGCGGCGGATACATCACCGTGCTCATCAAGGGCGATGTGGCGGCGGTTCGCGCGGCGGTCGATGCCGGTAGGGCCAAAGTGGAAGGTCTCGGCCGCCTGATCGCCGCCCACGTCATCCCCAGCCCCAGTCAGGGCGTGCTCTCCCTTCTGCCCAAGTAAGAATGGCCGGAGGCCCCGCCTCCAGGGTCTGGTGCGGTACAAATTACATACGCAAATTCTGCTGCCATTCCTGGCTAGACGTATGAATTACATGTGTTACTGTCCGCAGGCTGCCCTACCTCCCTGGTCCGCAAATTGCAACCCCGGGGGGCAGGGGAGGAGGACATCGGCAATGACCACCGCCGGTCTGGCCGTTCTGGACGATCATCGCTGCCTGGAGGTGCGCGTACTCACCGACCTCACGGTCAGGAACGCCACCGCCATGCGGAATGGGATTCTCTCGGTTTGGGACGAGCGAGGGCGGCCCGGGCCGCTGATTCTGGACCTGGCTGGCGCCAGCCGCATCGACAGTTCCGGGGTGGGCGCCTTGTTGGAGGTTTCGCACCATGCCGAAGATGCCGGCGTGACCATGGTCATCACGGGACTCCGCAAATCCCTCCGCCGCATGTTCGAACGCATGGGTCTCGGCTTGCGATTGCAGATCGCCAGATCGACCGCCAGCGCCGGCTCCGCATAATCCTCCAGCCGGCGCGCCTGCCGGCCGGGCAATTTGGTGCGAAAACTCCCGCGCCGGCCGCTTGGCTGGGTCCGTGCGCGCCGCCGTGGGAAGTATCTTGGAGGGAGGAGTTTCCCATGCCGGCGCTCCGCACGACTTCGTTCCTGCCAGTGTTTTTTCTGGCCGTTTCCTGGTGCATCGCCCAATCGCGCGAGCCCGACGATTCCTGGCTGATGCGAAATTACCACTTTACCGGACCGCCCGCCGCCCCCGCGCCCGATGAAATCCAGCCCGTAAACCCCGTAGCGGTGCAACTCCAGGAGGTCCAGGACATGCTTCTCAGCATTATGCGCAAGGCCGATTTCGCCTGGGACTTCGACACCGTCATGGCAGCCGCAGCGGAAGTCGCTGCCAACGCCCGGTTGCTCGGAGCCGTCACCGGTCAGTTGCGGCCCCCCGGTCCGCCGCCGGTCCCGCCGCCCGCCGCGCCCCGGCAACCACCCCAGCCCGATCCCGCCCGCTACCTCATCGCCTTCGAGGACCGCACCGTGGAGCCGGCCACCGCCGTCTGGACCGACCGGCTGATGCTGCATTACCTCACCCCCGCCGGCGCCCACGTGCAGGTGCGGCTCGACCGCGTGGATTGGAAACGCTCTGCCGCGTTGAACCAGCCGGGCCAGGCGTGGCCACCGCCGGCCAGCCCGCCTGCCGGCCAATGACTCCCGGTTGAACTCCGGCCAAAGAGGGCCCGCCCTTATATACCATCGACATCATTCCCATTGGTCCGGAAATGAATTAAGATAAACGTAGCTGAAAATACCATGTCGTATTTTCTCCGTTGCCTCGCGCTGGCGGCCTTGCCGGCGTTCGGCCAGACGGCTGGTATTGCCCCTGTCGCCATCTTCACCGATTTCCAGCACAGCCCTTCGCCGGTGGTGTCGGATTCGATCCGTCAAGAGGTCGAAAACATTCTGGCCCCCCTGGGCCTTCCCCTGCAGTGGAAATCGCTGGCCGGACTGCGCGGCGATGAAATGGCCGTCGCGTTGGCTGTGGTCACTTTCCACGGGAACTGCAATACCGCGGATCTGATCAACCCTTCCGATAAGCGCAGCCCCCTCGGCATCACCCACATCTCCGGGGGCGTGGTGATTCCCTTTACCGAGGTGGAATGCGACCGCGTACGCGCCTTCCTGCGCAAAGACCTTCAGCGCACGCTTTCCGAAAAGCGCGACGCTGTTTTTGGCCGCGCCGTGGGCCGCGTTCTGGCGCACGAACTTTTCCATATTTTTGTCGGGACCACCCACCACAGCTCGGGGGGTGTGGCCGAGCCGTTCTTTACCGAAAGCGAACTGATGGGCGGCGAGTTCCAGTTCGAGTCGAGCGAAATGCGCCTTTTGCGAGCCAGCCTCAAGCAGGCGCGCCAGCAATACGCCCACTCCCGGTCGGCCGCATCGCCCCTCGCCGGCCGCTCCATCTTTCAGGAGGAAGGGTGCGCCAGTTGCCATGGGGCTCAAGGTCAAGGCAGCGGATCCGCCCCGGCCATTCGCATCGCCGGCAGCCGGCCCCTGGAACCTAAGGCGCTCGCCACCAAACTGGCCAAGAGTTTCACCACCATGTATAGCCACGCCAGGAACCGGCGCCTCAAGGCGCCCGCTTTGGATGACGAGGAGATCGCCGACGTGGTGAGTTTCCTCAGCGAATTGGAATGAGCCTTCGCCGCTGGATCCCCTTACTCCCGCCCTCCGTCCAGCCGCGGTCGCCTTTCCTATCCACCTGAATCTCGCCGCAGAAGGCGGGATACGTCGAAGCCAGCGCGGCCAGTGCAAGCGTAATCGCCGCGCGGCGCGGAATCTTCGTGATCGCTCCCTCTATCAGTATCATCGTTTAGAGGGGCTGATTGGGAAAGCGAATCCTGCTGACGACCACCGGATCGCTGGGCGACCTGCATCCGTTTCTGGCCATCGGGCTGGGGCTTCTGGCCCGCGGCCATGCCGTCACCATTGCCACCAGTAACCAGTACCGCGCGAAGGTGGAACAGACGGGTTTGCGCTTCGCTCCCATGGGTCCGCATCTCGACTCCTTCTCGCCCCAACTGCTGCGCGAACTGCTGGACGCCAGGAAAGGCCCCGAACGCTTGATCCGCGGGATCCTGTACGCCGGCACGCCGGCTGCCTATGTGGAAGTCATGGACGCCTTGCGCAGCGCCGACGCCATCGTCACCCACCCGATTACTTACGCATCGCAAATCGCCGCCGAGAAAAGCGGCCTGCCCTGGATTTCCACGGTGACCGCGCCGTGCGCATTCTTCTCGAAATACGACCCGCCGGTCCTGGCGCCGATGCCGTTTCTGGCGAAATTACGCCCGCTCGGTCCGGGCGTGAACGGTTTTCTCCACCGCCTGGTACGCGCCCAAACCGCATCCTGGCTGAAGCCGATTACCGCGCTCCGCGCGACCTTGGGATTGCCTCCGGGCGGCGATCCGATCTTCGAGGGCCAGCACTCGCCCCAGCGCGTGCTGGCAATGTTTTCGCGGGTGATGGCGGAACCGCAGTTGGACTGGCCACCCCAGGCGCGCGTGATCGGATTTCCGTTTTACGACCAGTTGGAGCACGGGCAGCCGCCCGATCCGGAGCTCGACCGGTTTCTGGATGCCGGCCCGCCTCCCGTGGTCTTCACCCTGGGGTCGTCGGCGGTGCTCGATGCCGGAACTTTTTACCAGGCAAGCGTGGCCGCGGTGAAGCGATTGGGCTGCCGCGCGGTGCTGCTGGCGGGCGCCAATACGGTCGATGGCCCCTTGCCTCCCGGCACGGCGGTTTTCCCTTATGTGCCTTACTCGAAGATCCTGCCGCGCGCGGCATGCGTGGTTCACCAGGGCGGCATCGGCACCTGCGGGCAGACGCTGGCCGCCGGCCGCCCGATGCTGGTGATGCCTTATGCCTTCGATCAGCCGGACAACGCCGCGCGCCTGGAGCGCTTGGGTGTGGCGCGCGTCATTCGACGTCATCGTTACAACGCCGCATCCGCGGCGGCTGCCTTGGATTGCCTGTTGAACGACCCGATGTATGCGAAACGCGCCGCGGAGGCGGGCCGCCGGGTGGCCGGGGAAAACGCCGTCGAAGCGGCTTGCGACGCCGTGGACGAGCGCCTGGCTTGATCCGCCCCCGCGTTTGCATCGCCGATTCCGCCATCCACGCGGCAGGCGCTGATGAAGCCCGCTTTTCCCGGCAGCCCCGGCGCCTTCACTCCGCCAGCGCCGCCACGTGCGCCACCGCGGCCGAGGCCAGGCCCTCCAGTGCGTAGCCGCCTTCGAGGACCGACACCAGCCTGCCCTTGGCGTGGCGTTCGGCAATCGCCATCACCTCGCGCGTCAAATCCGCGAAATCGCGGTCGCTCAGCGTGAAGCGGCCCAGCAGATCGCCTTCCCGCGAATCGAAGCCCGCCGAGACCATCACCAGATCGGGACGGAAGCGGTCGGCCGCGGGCGCCAGGGCCTCCTGGAACAAGGGCAGAATCTCCGCGCGGCCGGAGCCGGCGGGGAGGGGGAAATTCATGGTCGTGCCGGCTCCCGCGCCGGCGCCGGTTTCGTCCGCGCGGCCGGTGCCGGGGTACAACGGCCACTGGTGCGTGCTGCAGAAAAAAACGCTCGGGTCTTCGTAGAAAATCTCCTGCGTGCCGTTGCCGTGGTGCACGTCCCAATCCACGATCATCACCCGCTCCAGCCCGTGCCGGCGCTGCGCGTAGCGGGCGCCTAGCGCCACGTTGTTGAACACGCAGAAACCCATTCCGCGGCTGCGCGTGGCGTGGTGTCCGGGCGGGCGGACGGCGCAGAAAGCGTTGCGGACGCGGCCCTCGATCACCGCGTCCACCGCGTTCAGCACGCCGCCCGCGGCCGCGCCGGCCACTTCCCAGGTGTTGGGCGTGACGTCCGTGTCGCCGGTCGTCAGATATGGCAGCCCGGATTCGATGTCGCGGCGAGCGGTGCGCAGGTATTCGGGCGTATGGCACAGTTCCAGCTCCGCCGCCCGAATCACCCGCCGGTCCAGGCGCGCGAGCCGCTTCAACAGGCCTGCCTGTTCGAGGCCGGCCATCACGGCATCGTAGCGCTCCGGGCATTCGACATGCTGGCGCCCCGACAGGTGCTCGCGAAAAATCGCATCCGCCCCCAGCGCGGTGGTTGCGTCCATGGTTTCAAACTCCTCTCCGGTTGCCGTAGAGATCCACGTGCAGCCGCGGGCTGAAGCGGAACCCCTCATCCTTGCAAGCCTCCGCAATCCACAGGCAGCGCTCGCGCAACACCTCCGCGGTGACGCCTTCGGGCATCAGAATGACGCGCTCCCGCGGCGCCCCCAACTGGCACACCAGGGCCCGCACCTCCTCCAGATCGGCCGCATTCTGCACCACGAATTTGAGCTGGTACTCGTAGCGGCCCATCAGTTCGGCCAGCACTCCGGGTTGAATGCGCAGGCGCTCGTGGCGCACAGCCCAGCCGCCCTCCGGTCCGTCCGCAGCGGGTGTGCTGTTGGCCAGCTTGGGGCTGATGCTCATCAGGTCGCAGGACACCGGCTGCCAGACGGTGCCGGCCGTCTCGATGGTGATGTGCGCCCCGGCGCCGCGCAGGCGCTCGGTCAGCGGGACGATCTCTGGCGCGATCATAGGCTCGCCCCCGGTGATCACCACGTGCCGCGCGTGGTGCGCCCGCCACTCGTCCAGGATCTGATCGAGCGGCAGTTCCGTGCCTTCCGGCCGCCAGGAAGTGTACGGCGTATCGCACCACGCGCAGCGCAGGTTGCACCCGCTGGTGCGGATGAAGAACGACGGCACGCCCACCAGCGAGCCTTCCCCCTGCAGCGAATAGAACAACTCAGCGATCTTCAACGCCGGCCTCTTCGAATCCCTTGCGCCGCAGCAGGCAGGCGTCGCACTGCCCGCACGGGCGGCCCTCCGCCAGCGGATCGTAACAACTATGGGTGAGCGAGAAATCCAGCCCCAGGTCGCGCGCCTCGAGCACGATCCGCGCCTTGCTCCATTCGATCAGCGGCGTGTGGATGCGGATTCGCGTGCGGCCCTCCACGCCGGCCTTAGTGGCCAGGTTGGCCATGCGCTGGTAGGCCTCGATGTACTCCGGGCGGCAATCCGGGTAGCCCGAATAATCCAGCGCGTTCACCCCGATGAAAATGTCGCAGGCTTCCAGAACTTCGGCCCAGGCCAGCGCGAACGAAAGAAAAATGGTGTTGCGCGCCGGCACGTAGGTGATGGGAATGCCGTGCGCCATCTCCGCTGTCGAGCGCGCCTTGGGCACCGCCAGGCTGGACGTGAGCGCCGATCCGCCGAAGGCATCCAGGCTGATGTGCATGACGAGGTGATGCTCGGCGCCCAGCCGGGCGGCCACGCGCGCGGCCGCCTCCAGTTCCACCTTGTGCCGCTGGCCGTAATCGAACGAGAGCGCATAACAGCGGTACCCCTCGCGCAAGGCAATCGCGAGGCAGGTGGAAGAATCCAATCCTCCGCTCAGCAGGCAGACCGCTTTCGGCATCTGTCACTAGTGTAGCGAGTGCCGCCGGGCGCCTGGCATCCGGGCGCGGCATTTCGCACCTGGAAGCAACCCCGCATTTGCGGTGCCACGGCGTGGCAGGCTTGGTGGCATCGCTTCCTCTGCGGTGAGTTGGAACATGTTGCGCTTGACGGCCTGAACGAGGGCCCGGGTTTCAACCTGATAGAGTTCGGCCAGGTCGCCAGCGCGCGGCCGGGTCAGCCAGGCAAGGGAAATTGTGCTCCTGGGCTGAAGACCTGCCCCACCTTCCCCGGGAGAATTCGTGGCAGCACGCCGATCCGCGCGGAGCGTTACAATCGAATCGTTTGCCATCGGAAATTCCCATGAATCTTCGTTTTCCATTAGCACTGACGGCCTTCGCGGCGTTGGCCTTCGCCGCCGACCCCGCATCGGGTGTGGACACCGGCGCGATGAACAAATCGGTCAACCCGTGCGTCGATTTCTACCAGTACGCCTGCGGCAACTGGATCGCCAGCCATCCTCTGCCCGCGGACCGCTCCCGCTACGGGCGCTTCACGGAATTGAGCGAGCGCAATGAGAAGGTGCTGCTCGATATCCTGCAGGGCGCGGCGGTCGCGAACGCCAGCCGTTCCCCGCTCGATCAGAAGATCGGCGACATGTACGCCAGTTGCATGGATACCGCGGGCATCGAAAAGAGAGGCCTGAAGCCGATTCAGGACGAGCTGGCGCGCATCGACCAGATGGGCAGCGAAGCCGAAGTGGGCGCCGAACTGATACGCCTGCACCACATGGGGATCCAGGTGCTGTTCAGTTTCGGCTCGCAGCCCGACGCTAAGGATTCCAACAAGACCATCGCCACGCTGGGGCAGGGCGGCCTGTCGCTGCCCGACCGCGATTACTATTTGAAGACCGACCCGAAATCCGTGGAGACCCGCGCGCGCTTCGCGGCCCACATGAAGAATATGTTCCAGTTGGCGGGCGATTCGGCGGATACGGCGGCGGCCAAGGCGGCGGTGGTGCTGGATTTCGAAACTATTCTGGCCAAGGCGTCGATCGACCGCGTCGCCCTGCGCGACCCCGCCAAACGCTACCACATCATGACCCGCGCCGAGTTGAAGGGGCTCTCGCCGTGGGACTGGGACGCGCTTTTCGCGGGCATGGGCGCGCCGCCGTTCGACACGCTCAACGTGGCGCAACCGGATTTCATCCAGCAGATCGCCATCAACCTGCCGCAGGATTCGGCCGATCCCTGGAAGGCCTACTTTGAATACCACCTGCTGCGGGCCAGCGCGCCCATGCTGCCCAAAGCGTTCGAGGACGAGGATTTCGATTTCTGGCAGCGCTACCTGACCGGGGCCAAAGAGCCGCGCCCGCGCACCGCGCGCTGCGTGGTGGCGGTGGATCGATCGCTGGGCGACCTGCTGGGCCAAAAGTACATCCAGGTGGCCTTCGGCGCCGATGCCAAGGCGCAGATCAACCAACTGGTGGATGCGCTCGAAAAGGCCCTCGGCCAAGATATTCAGACCCTGCCGTGGATGAGCGAGACCACCAAGAAAGCCGCGCTCGAAAAGCTCAAGGACATCACCCGCAACGTGGGCACGCCGGCGAAGTGGCGCGACTATAGCAAGGTCACCATCGCGCGCGACGACTACCTGGGCAATGTGGTCCGCACCACCGGGTTTTTGGCCGATCAGCGCCTCCAGCGCATCGGCCAACCGACCGACAAAACCGAGTGGAGCATGACCACCCCCACGGTTAACGCGTTTTATCAGCCCACCAGCAACAGCATCAATTTTCCGGCCGGCATTTTGCAGCCGCCCTTCTTCGACCCGCGGCGCGATATGGCGCTGAACTACGGAGGCGCCGGCGCGGTGATCGGCCACGAGATGACCCACGGGTTTGACGACCAGGGCCGTAAGTACGACGGCGACGGCAACCTGCGCGACTGGTGGACGCCGCAGGATGGGGCGGAGTTCGAGAAGCGCGCCGCCTGCGTGGCCAACGAATACTCGGGCTTCACCGCGGTGGACGATGTGAAGGTGAACGGGCGCCTGACCCTGGGCGAGAACACCGCCGATAACGGCGGCCTGCGGGTGGCGCTGATGGCGCTCGAAGACACCCTCAACGGCAAGGGGCAGACGCTCGACGGATTCACTCCCGAGCAGCGCTTTTTCCTGGGCTTCGCGCAGATCTGGTGCGAGCGCAACACGCCCGAGGCCGAGCGCCAGCAGGCCCTCACCAATCCACATTCGCCCGGGCGCTACCGCGTGGACGGCACACTGCAGAACATGCCGGAGTTCCAGAAGGCCTTCGCCTGCCATGCCGGGCAGCCGATGGTCAGCGAAAACGCCTGCCGCGTGTGGTAGACCCGGAGGCTTTCGAACTGCCGCTGGCGGTGGAGGCGGCGGACATCGACGCACTGGGCCACGTCAACAACGTGGTTTACCTGCGCTGGGTGCAGGAGGCCGCGGTGGCCCACTGGAACGCGCTGGCGCCGGAAGCGGATCGCCGCAAGCTGCGCTGGATCGTGCTCCGCCACGAGATCGACTACAAGCAGCCCGCCCGCCTGGGCGAGACCATCGTGGCGCGTACCTGGGTGGGCGCTGCCAGCCGCCTGCGCTTCGAGCGCCATACCGAATTGCTGCGCGCCTCCGATCGTTCGCTGTTGGCCCGGGCGCTCACCGTGTGGTGCCCCATCGATGCCGGGACGGGCCGCCCGGCGGCGGTGAGCGCGGAAGTGCGGGCGCGCTTTTCGCGGCCCGCAGAACAGCGGCCAACGTGACGAAAACCACCTCTTTCCGATTGGCGATGCAGTTGCACGCCGAATGAGGAGTGACGAGGCCGCTACTGATTTTCCTATGTTGGGCCGGGTGTGCCTTTTCGCCGGCCGCGCGGGCTGTGCCCAGCGCACCTCCGGCCGATAGCCTGGGCCGCGACAACCCGCGCTCTTCGGTGATCGGCTTTTTGGAGGCCTGCCAGAATCGGGACTACGGCACGGCCGCCCAGTATCTGGACCTGCGCCGGCTTCCCGCCAGAAATCGCGACCAGCAGGGACTGGCGCTGGCCAGGAAACTGGAAACCATCCTCAACTCGGCTCCCGGCTTCGGTGTGTTCCATCTCAGCCAGAACCCGGAAGGCGACCTCTCCGGCAGTGGAAATCCGAACCAGGTGGTGGCGGCTACCATTACCCAAAACGGCGGCAGCATTCCCATCGCCCTCGAACGGGTCACGCTCACCAGCGGTGGACCGCAAGTCTGGCTCTTTTCCCAGGACACCGTTGCGGCCCTTCCGGAAATTCAGACCTCGCTGGTGGCGCCCGCCATCGAGCGCTATTTTCCACCGTTCCTGGTGAAGCCGCAGTTTCTGGGGACGCCGGTCTGGAAGTGGCTGGCGTTGGCGCTGCTGGCGCTGCTGCTGATTTCGCTCGCGCGGCTGTTGGATAGGGCGCTGGCCCTGCTGGTGAAGATCCCCCAGCGGCATCTCCAGCAGCAGTGGCGATTGCCGTGGCTCGAAACCGTGATTGAACCCCTGCGGGTGATGCTGTGGCTGGCGATCCTGCGGATCGGGATCGGCATCGTGGACCCCTCCGCGATTGCGCGCCTGTACATCGGCCGTGGCATGGGGCTGGTTTTCGTATCGTCGGTGACGTGGTGCATCATCCGGCTGGTGAATATGCTCTTCGGGCATATCGAGATGAAGATGAACGCGCGCCAGCAGATGGCTTCCCGGACCATGCTGCGGCTGGGCCGGCGAACGGCCTCCGCCACCATCGTGGTGCTGGCCATTCTGATGGTGCTGGGAAACTGGGGCTACAACACGTCCACCCTGATCGCGGGTCTGGGGGTGGGCGGAATCGCCGTCGCGCTGGCCGCGCAGCAAACCATCGCCAACGTTTTCGGAGGCGTTTCGCTGATCGGCGACCAGCCCGTCCGGATCGGCGAATTCGGAAACTTCGGCGGCATGGTCGGGGTGGTGGAGGACATCGGGATGCGCTCGACCCGCATCCGCACGCTGAACCGTTCGGTGGTCAGCGTGCCCAACTCCAATTTCGCCGGCTTCAACCTGGAAAATTATTCCGCGCGCGACAAGATTCTCTTCAATCCCACCTTTCAGATCAAGCGCAGCACCACCGACGAACAGATCCACGCGCTGATGGAGGCGCTGGGCAAGCTGCTCTCGGGCAGGCGCGATGTCGAACCGGCGTCAACCCCCGCGCGCATCATCGGAATCTCGGCGGGATCCTTCTCCCTGGAGATCTTTGCCTATGTCCGGACCCCGGACATCGATGTGTTCTACAAGGCGCAGAGCGAACTGCTGCTCCAGATCAATGACCTTTTCACCGCTTCCCAGATCGAACTGGCGTAAGCGGCGGACCTGAAATGCGTGATAATGAATACAGCCGCGTCCTTCAGGTGGTTTCGCATGTCCATCCGCAATCTCTTTGTAATTACCGTACTCGCGCTTCTTCCCCCGGCGTTCGGCGCCGAAGCCGACGCCCTGGCGATTGAATCGAATATCCTGGCGCGCCACTTGCCCTACGGGACCATTCTGGACCCCATCCTTTCGCTGCCGGACCTCTCCCAGATCGTGGACTATACCCGTTGCGGCGATTCGGCCATCTGGACCGGACATTACCTGGCCGCCGAGGCCTTCCGTTACCAGGTTACCGGCTCGACCGACGCGATGACCAATATCAACAACGCCATCAGCGCCATCGACAACCTGATCAACGTAACCGGCAACGGTGTGCTGGCGCGGTGCGCCCTGCCGGCCGACTCGCCTTACGCGGCCAGCATTTCGAGCCAGGAATCGGCCAACGGAATCTACACCGGGACGGCTTATGGCGCGCCGTGGATCTGGGTCGGGAACACCTCGCGCGACCAGTACATCGGAGTGTTCTTCGGCTTGTACGTGACCTACGACATGGTGAGCGACCAGACCGTGCGCAACTGGTGCTCTTACGAGATCACGCGCCTGCTCCAGAACCTGTTGAACAACGCCTGGAACATCGTGCTGCCGGACAACACGGTGAGCACCACATTTCTCATTCGGCCGGACCAGCAGTTATCGCTGTTGCTGATCGGCAAGCACGTCAACGGCGGGGCCTTCGAAGGGAAGTACTCGTCGTTATCGAACGAGATCTCTCCCACGGTGGTGGTTCCGGTGGGCGTGGATTGCGCCGACCAGACCAGCTCCTACTATAAGTTCAATCTCGATTACCTCACGTTCTACGCGTTGAAACGCATGGGCAGCGGCTGGTCTTCGCTGTGGTACGACGCGGGTTACGACATTCTGCGTTCGACTACTTCGGGCCACGAGAACGCGCACTTCAATATGATCGACCGCGCCGTCAGCGGCGCCAATCAAGGCCGGGACGCGGACACGGTTTCGTATCTCGAAGCCTGGTTGCAGCGGCCGCGCACGGACGTCTACCGCGACTTCACGGGCCAGTTTCCCGCATGCAGCACCAACGAAGCCTGCCAGCCGCTGCCGGTCCAGGACCGGGTGACCACCGATTTTCTGTGGCAGCGCGACCCCTTCGCGCTTTCGGGCGGCGGCGAAGGCGATATCGAGACCGCCGGCATCGATTACATTTTGCCGTATTGGATGGGCCGGTATTACGGGGTGATCACGGACTGAGCGGAGCGGTGCTGCGGTGGATTTCCGCGGGATCTCCCGGCTGCATCTGGTAGAGTGAGGGCATGGTAACCAGAAGGTCGGTGCTGGCAGGCATGGCAGCGGCCGGCTGGTCGCGCGGGGAGGCGGCGCGGCCGAACTTCGTATTTCTGCTGGCGGACGATCATGCGGGATACGTGCTTGGCTGCGACGGAAATCGTCAGGCCGAGACGCCCAACCTGGACCGCTTCGCATCCCAAAGCGCGCGCTTTGCCCGGCACTATTGCAATTCGCCGATGTGCACGCCTTCCCGGCAGTCGATTTTCACCGGGCAATTGCCGCACGCGAGCGGTGTGACGCTGCTGAGCACGGCTCTGGCGGAGGACCGTCCCACTCTCGCCCGCCAGTTGCGGAAGGCCGGGTACACAACCGCGGTGTTCGGCAAGATGCACTTCAACCGCCCCGCCCGGGAGGGAATGTTCGGCCTGGAAACGTGCCTGACCGAAGACGCCATCCAGAGCGCCTGGAGTCGCGTGTCGCCTTCCCGCGCGGCGCCCGCCGATATCCGCGCCAAGCCACCGTGGCATCCCTTCCAGGACCCGGCGCGCATCTGGTTGAACGCCGACAAACTGCCCTTCCCACGCTACTACGAGGATATGAAGGGCACCTACATCGCGCGGCAGGCGGAACAATACCTGGAAGAGCGGCGGCGCGACGGCCGGGCCTTCGCCCTTTGGGTGAGCTTCATGGAGCCGCACTCGCCGTACGATTTTCCGGTGGAAGACCGCGGCGATTTCGACCCCGCCGATTTTCCGCCGCCGCCACTGGGTCCCGAGGATGCGGCGCAGGTTCCGGCGGTCTTCGCGGATCTCACCGAGACCGACAAGCGCGGCATCCGGGCGGCTTACTTCACTTCGGTGCGGTTCCTCGACCGCAATGTGGGGGTGGTGATCGACAGGCTCGCGGAACTGGGGTTGGACCGCAATACCTTCGTGGTGTACACGGCGGATCACGGCTATTCGCTCGGGCAGCACGGGCGCTTTGAGAAACATTGCGGCTACGACCCGGCGTTGCGGGTGCCGCTGATGATGCGCTGGCCGGGGCACATCCGGCCAGGCGTGGTGAGGGACTTCACCGAGCACGTGGACGTGCCCGCCACCATTCTGGACATGCTGGAGGCGGAGCGGCTGCCGGTGGAGCACGGCCAGTCGCTGCGTCCTTACCTGGAAGGAGGCCGGGTGGCGCACCCGCGCGACCACATCTTCAGCGAGTACATGGAAACGGAGCAGGCCTACGCGCGCACCCAGCGGTACAAATTCATCTATTGCTCCGGGAAGCGCCTGGACTGGTACCGGCCGGCCCAGCCCATCGCCGGCCGCTGGCGCCGGCTGTACGACCTGCGGAACGATCCGGCCGAGTTCCACGATATCGCCGCGCGCGAACCCGCCCTGGTGCGGCAATTCGAGGCCCTGCTGCTGGAGCGCTTCCGCCGCACGCACCCGGAGCGGGCCGGCGAGCCGGCAGGGCTGACCGCCGAAGAGGCCCTGGACTTCTACGTGCGCCCGCGGGATGCGTGAACCGGAACCATCCGGGGCTGTACCGGGACCGCCGGGGATTCCCACCGGGCGCCGCGCGGGCCTAAAATAGGACGTCGAGGTCCGGATTCCCAATGACGGCAACCAAAACCCAGAAGGACAATATCGCGGCGCTCGAGAAGGCGCGAGAGCGTGTGCGCGCCGGCGGCGGACCGGAGCGGACGGCGAAACAGCACCACGACGGCAAGCTCACGGCGCGCGAGCGGGTGGCCATGCTGATGGACCGCGACAGCTTTCAGGAGACCGGCGGGTTCGCGCGCCACCGGGCGGTCCTGTTCGGCATGGCGGAGCAGCAGTTGCCGGCGGATGGAGTGGTCACCGGGAGCGGCAGGATCGGCGGGCGGGCGGTGCACATCGCCAGCCAGGATTTCACGGTGGCGGGCGGCTCGGCGGGCGAGGTGCACGGGATCAAGATCGCGGACACCATGCGGCACTCGCTGGACACGGGCACGCCGTTTCTGTTCCTCAACGATTCCGGCGGGGCGCGCGTGCAGGAGGGCGTGGGCAGCCTGGCGGGATATGCGCGCGTGTTCCACCACAACGTGATGCTATCCGGGGTGGTGCCGCAGATTTCGCTGATCTGCGGGCCTTGCGCGGGAGGCGCGGCTTACTCGCCGGCGCTCACCGATTTCATCATCCAGACGGGCTACGCCTACATGTTCATCACCGGACCGGCGGTGATCAAGCAGGTGACCAACGAGGTGATTACGGCCGAGCAACTGGGCGGTCCGCGGGCCCAGATGAACGCCTCGGGGGTGGTCCACTTCATCGCCGAGAACGACGTGGAAGCCATCAAGGTCTGCAAGCGGCTGCTCTCTTTTCTGCCTTCCAACAACCTGGACGATCCGCCGATCGTGGATCCCGACAAGCGCCACATGCGGGACGATTCGCTGAACCGCATCGTCCCGGACGACTCCAAGCAGCCCTACGAGGTGCGCGAGATCATTACGCGGATCGTGGACCGGGGAGATTTTCTGGAGGTGCAGAAGGAGTTCGCCAGGAACCTGGTGGTGGGCTTCGGACGGATCGTGGGGCGCACGGTGGGGGTGGTGGCCAACCAGCCGGGCGTGCTGGCGGGCGCGCTGGACATCAACGCTTCGGTGAAAGGCGCGCGCTTCGTGCGTTTCTGCGACTGCTTCAACATCCCGCTGGTGACGCTGGTGGACGTGCCGGGGTTCCTGCCGGGCGTGGACCAGGAGCACGGAGGCATCATCCGCCACGGCGCCAAGCTGGTGTTCGCGTATTCGGCCGCCACCGTGCCCAAGCTTACGGTGGTGGTGCGCAAGGCGTTCGGGGGCGGGTATATCGCGATGTGCTCGAAGGAACTGGGGGCCGACCAGGTATTCGCCTGGCCGTCCGCGGAGATCGCGGTGATGGGAGCGGAAGGCGCGGCGGAGATTGTGTTCCGCCGCGAGATTGCCGCGGCAGCCGACCAGGAGGCGCGGAGGCAGGAACTCATCGACGAATACCGCGAAACATTCGCGACGCCTTACGTTGCGGCGGGAGCGCGGCTGGCGGACGACATCATCGAGCCGGCCGATACGCGGGCCGCGTTGGCGTTGGCCCTGGAGACGCTGCACACCAAGCGGCGGCCGCGCCCTTCGAAGAAACACGGCAACATTCCGATGTGAGGCGATCCGATGGCGCCCGCAATGGAGCTGGAAACCGGGACGGAAGGGCGCCGGGCGGCCGGCAGGCGGGACCGGGTGCTGATCGCCGCGGCGGTGGCCTTGACAGTGGGCAGCCGATTCCGCGTTCTGGAAATCGGCCCGGCGCGATTCCCGCGGCGCGACCTGGAAGCATCGCGACCGCTCACGGTAACGGGCCACGCGCGGCTGCTGGCGCGGGCATCCGCGCTGGCGCTCCGGCAGCCGGAGAGGAGGAGGAATGTGAGACTGCGCATCACGCTCGAAGATGGGACATACGACGTCGGGGTTGAGGTGCTGGAGGAAACCGAGACTGTCTTGGAGGAGGACCTCCCTCTGGCCGCCGTGCCGGAATCGGTGCTGCAGCCGCCGCATCCGGTGGAGGCGAGGCCCGAGGACAAGATCTGCCGCAGCCCGATCGCCGGGATGGTAGTGGCGATCGAGGCGTGGCCGCGGCAGAGAATCCGGCAGGACGATCCGCTGGTTACGATCGAGGCGATGAAGATGCAGAACACCATCGGCGCGCCGGTAGCGGGGGTGGTGGAGGAAGTGCTGGTGAAGCCCGGCGACGCGGTGAGGGCCGGGCAGGTGTTGTGCACGCTGTCGTGAGGAAGCCCGGGTGGATCGGGGCGGGCGGCGTTTTCACCACAGAGACGCGGAGGACACGGAGGAGGCACGGAGAAAAACCAACACGAGGGGGGCCCGGGCGGCGTTTTCACCACAGAGACACGGAGGGCGCGGAGAAGCACGGAGGAAACAGAGGTTTCTGGAGAGACGCGAGGGCGCGGAGGAAGCCACGGAGAAAACCAATGCGGGAGGGACGGGGGCGATTAGAGGGACGGCTTGCTGGCGGCGAGGGAGCGTTCGGCGGCGCGTAATTGGGACAGGGCTTCATCGAGCGATTGGCGGTTTAGCCGGGCAATGGTTTCGACGATGAGACTGCGGGAAGCGGTCTGGTTGATGGATTGTTGGGTGATCCGCCGGGATTTGGCCTGCGGCTCCAGGGAGTCCGACCATTGCTGAAGGGCCGAGATGACGGCGGACTTTTCGGACCGATCCGAGCGGGCTTTTTCGAGGCGGCGGATCAACTCGCGAGTGGTTTCGAGAATCGCGCGGCGGCGTTCGACGAGTTGGGTGACCTTTTCGGGGATGCCGCTGGAAGAGCCATCGGCGTAGAGGGCGGCTTGCACTTTTACGTACTCGGGCACCGCGCCGACGGTCATGTTGGCCACCGGGATGCGCTGTTCGGCGCCGGGCGCGATCAGCGCGGCGGCGTTGTCATCCTGCCAGAACGAATAGGAACTGCCGGGATAGCCGACCAGCTCGATTAAGTAAGCGGTGAGCGGCTGGGACGAGGTGTTCCTGACGTAGAAAATGGAGCCGCCCGCGGTAGGCTCGACGCGCAGGGACGGCAGCGGGGGCTGTGCGAAGAGGGCGATGGCGAGCAGCGGGGCAGCGATTTTTGGAAGGGACATTGGATTAGCGCGCGGCATACTTCTGGTACAGATCGGCGACGTGGCCGGTTTGGGCATCGCCTGGATGGACCACCACGCTCCAGCGGAAGGTGAGTTTCCGGCCGGAGGGGAGTTTCCACTGGCTCTCTTCGGCATTCGGATCGAAGGCGTTTTGTCCGAAGGGATTGAGGGCGAAAAGGCCGTAATCGCGGGCGTGCCAATAGGTGGGATGGCGCGGATTGGAGGGGTGGTCGAACATGGCGACGCCGAGCCGCTCGCCATCGAGGACCGCGGTGTAATCGACCCAGTTGGAGCGCTTACCCCAGACCTGGGCCATGGTGGCGCGGCCGTCGGCATCGACCATGCGGCCGCCTTTGCGCTCGGTGAACGGTTCGGCCAGGCGGATGGCGAAAGCGCCTTCCTTGGTATCGCCAAAGGTCAGGTCACGGGAGGCGGTGAGGGTGATCTCGAAATCGATGGTGCGCAATTGGGGATCGGAATAGAAGACCATTTTGCGGGTTTCCACGAGCAGCACCTGCCCCTCGGGATCGCGCCATTCGTTCACGGCGGTGAGGGTTCCGGAACGGTCGCCATCGTGAAACTCGCTGGAACGAACTACGATTTTGCCCATGTGGGGCTTGGTGTAGGAGGGATGGTTCTCCCAAAATTTCACTCCGTTGACATCGTCGTAGGAGAACCACAGGCCGGTGTGGTGCAAATGGTCGCGGCTTTCGCCGGGGATCTGCTCCATGGGGAAGCCGCGGGTGACGATCTTGCCGGAGGCGGAGCGCACGGGGGCCAGGAATGGCTTGGCGACGGCGGCGCCGTATTGCCAGGTGGTGAAGGGCTTGCCGTCGATGGCGACGGCGACGCTGTCGGTGGCGCCATCCTGCTGGTGAGCGGTGAACTTCACCTGCGCGGAGAGGCAGGCTGCGGCGAGGGAGAGGACGAGTGTGGATCGCATTCAGGAGCAAGTGTAGCGCGTCGCGGGCATAGGCGGTGTCAGGGTGTCATGCCGAGAGCGCGGAAGAGATCGGCGCTGGGATAGACGACGCCATCCTTGATGACGGTGACCGGGCGGCGGATATCGGAGATGGCGCGGGCGGGGTTGCCCTCGAAGAGCGCCAGATCGGCGAGTTTGCCGGGGGCGATGGAGCCGCGCTCGGCATCGGCGCGGGCCACTCGGGCGGCGCCGAGGGTGGCGATCTGGAGGACTTTTTCGGGGGGAATTCCGGCCTGCACCCACAGTTCCAGCTCGCGATGAAGCATGAGGCCTTCGATTTCATCGGTGCCGATCACCAGGGGGACGCCGGCGCGGTAGAGGCGCGCGGTCATATCGAGCATGGCTTGAAACGAGGCGCGATAGAGGCGGTCGCGGTCGCCTTCGGCGGGCAGGCCGCCGCCGAGCGCGTCGCGGCGCCATCGAACCGGGAGGCGATCGAAGACGGCGGCGTAACCGGGGCTGGGGATGCCGGGGCGCGCGGTGTACTGGGCCTCGAAAGTTCCGAGGGTGGGATCGACAACGATCTGCTTGGCTTTGAGCTTGGCGATGAAGGCAGCGACCGCGGGCCCGTTGGGATCGAGCTCGGCGGCGTGTTCGGCGGGGAGGGTGAGACGGGCGCGGGTGTTGGTTTCGGCGGCGTGGGCGGGAAGGAAGTTGAGGAAGAAGAAATTGATGTGCTGGAATTCATCCACGCCGGCATCCACGAACTGATCGGCGATCATCCCGGCGGGGACGTGGCCGCTGACGCGCATGCCGTTTTCGTGAGCCACGCGGACGATGAAGGGCACCAGGCTGGGAGGGATGGAGCTGTAGATTTTGATCTGGATGTAACCGGAAGCCTTGTATTTCAGGATGGCGGCGCGGGCTTCGGCTTCGGTACCGACGAGGACGTTGGTGGGGGCGGAGTAGGGGCCGCGGCCATCCATCACGCCGGCCAGGACGACGCGCGGGCCGATCATTTCATGGGCATCCATGAGGCCTTTCCAGCGGAGTAGGCGATCCATGTCGTTGCCGAGATCGCGAACGCTGGTGACGCCGCAGGCGATGTTGAGAAGGCCTTCGAAGGCTTCGAAATGGGCGTGCATGTCGAACAGGCCGGGGAGGAGCGTTCGGCCGGAGCCATCGATGGATTCGGTACCGGGCGGGAGAGCGGCGCCGCGATCGGGCGCGACGGATTGGATGCGATTGCCGGCGATGAGGACGATTTGATCGTCGTGGAGGGAGGCGGTTTCGGCATCGAAGACGCGGACGTGTCGGATGGCCAGGGGGCCGGCGGGCTGGTGGCCGAGGCGCCGGGCGAGATCGCGAAGGCGTTGATCACCGGCTTCGCGGGCGGCGATTTCGATGCGGGGGAGGGCGTCCTCGAAGCCTTCACGGATGGCGGGGAAGTCGCCCGAGCCGGCGAAGAAATCGTTGTGGCCGTCGAGCCAGACGGATTGAGGGGTGAAATCGAGTCCGCCGAGGCTGTACATGGTAACGGAGCGGCCCTGGATTTCAAGGGTGGCGCCACGCTCCAGGGTGGCGATGCCGGTGGGGAGAAGGGGCATGGAGGTTCGGCCGGAGGCGAGCATGGAGCGAACCAGCCAGGCGGTTTGGGCGGAGGGTCCATTGGCGGCGAGGTACCAGCCGCCGGATGGGGCAGAGCCGGATTCGGCGCGGCTCTTCCATTGGGCGGCGCCCGCGCGGGAGGTGAAGCGCTCATCGACGGGGGTGTGGTTGTAATCCTGGCCAGTG
Organism: Bryobacteraceae bacterium; assembly: GCA_030038565.1. Taxonomy (GTDB): domain Bacteria; phylum Acidobacteriota; class Terriglobia; order Bryobacterales; family Bryobacteraceae; genus JOPF133. The sequence continues at coordinate 1,518 of JASHSS010000627.1, read as the reverse complement.
AGCGAGATGGAGAGCGGCACGCCGTGGGGATCGAAGACGTAGAGGCCCTGGAGATCGGGGCCGCGGCCGCGGTCGTTGTAGGACCAGGCGATGCGGACGGAGCCATCGGCGGCGGGGGTGTAGGTTTCGCGGCCGGCGATTCTTCCGGCGGCCATGATGCTGTAGGTGAGCGGCTGGGCGAGAGCGGGGAGGGCGGTGGCCAGGAAGAGGGCGGCGCGGAGCATGGTTCTATTATGGACGGGCGGGGGTTTCATGCCAGGGTGAGGTGGGCCTGGGCGGCGATTTCGAGCGAGGCGAACTCGCGGCGGCGGAGCTTGGGGAAGGCGGCGGCGGCGATCATGGCGGCGTTATCGGTGGAAAGGGCGGGCGAGGGGAAGTGGACGGGGTAAGGAAGGCGGGCGGAACGGGCGGCGGCGCGCAGGCCCCGGTTGCAGGCGACGCCGCCGGAGACGATCAGGGAGCGCGCCTGGATGCGCTCGGCGGAGGCGGCGGCGCGGGTGAGCAGTTCGGTGATGACGGCTTGCTGGAACGAAGCCAAAAGGTCGAGAGTGGGGCGCGGGGTGACGGCCAGCCACTCGGCGGGGGTGGGATGGGGGACGGAGCGGCGGAGGGCGCGGCGGGATTCGATTTCGGCGGCCATGGGGCGGGCTTCGACCCAGCGCAGGACGGCGGTTTTGAGGCCGCTGAAACTGAAGTCGAGGGGGTTGCCTTTCATTTTGGCGAAGGTGAAGCGAACGGCCTGCGGATTACCGAACGAAGCCAATTGATCGATGACGGGGCCGCCGGGGTAGCTGAAGCCGAGGAGTTTGGCCACCTTATCGAAGGCTTCGCCGGCGGCATCGTCGCGGGTTTTGCCGAGGAGGCGGTAGGAGAAATCGGGGCGGACTTCGAAGAGGTGGGTGTGACCGCCGCTGACCACGAGGGCGAGCGCGGGCAACTCGACGGGGGTTCCGGCGCGGCGGGCTTCCAGAATGACGGCGTGGATGTGGCCCTCGATGTGGTTGACGGCGATGAGCGGCAGGCCGGTGGCGAAGCACAGGGACTTGGCGTAGGTGAGGCCGACCAGGAGAGAGCCGACGAGGCCGGGGCCGACGGTGGCGGCGATGGCATCGAGAGCGGGGAGCGTGGCGCCGGCGCGGAGGAGGGCTTCGCGGACCACCGGGACGATGGCGCGAAGGTGCTCGCGGGAGGCCAGTTCGGGGACCACGCCGCCGTACTTCCCGTGGGTATCCATTTGCGAGGCGACCACCGAGGAGAGCACGGTTTCGCCGTCTTCGACGACCGCGGCGGCGGTCTCATCGCAGGAGGATTCAATGGCCAGGATGCGCACTGCATTCAGGGTAGCGCACGGGGAGGGTCAGGCCGCGGCTGGGAGAGGCTCGGGGGCGGCGGACTGGCAACAGCGCTTGAATTTTTTGCCGCTGCCGCAGGGACAGGGGTCGTTGCGGCCGATTTTGGGAGCGGGGCGGCGGAGGGGCGGGAGCGCGGCGGGGGCGGAGGGTTGCGGCGCGGCGGGAG
>JASHSS010000626.1 GCA_030038565.1 Bryobacteraceae bacterium | reverse complement strand
CGGCCCTGGTCGAAGAGCGCCAGCACGTCGGCGCCGAAGTCGGCGCGCTTCGAAAGATGCGGCTCGGCCATGGCGGAGGCTTCCGCCGCGAGGATCACGCGGGCCACCGCGGCCAGGGCGGCGGCATCCGGCAGGCGCACCGGTTTCAACACCGCGCCCAGGCGGCCGGCCAGTTGGATGGCGCCGCGCACGGCGGTTTCCACATCCGGGTCCAGGCGGTCGAAGAAGTGGTTCTCGGGGATGCCTATAGAGAGGCCGCGCAGGGAGCACCCCTCGGCGGGGACGCATTCGCCCGGCGGGCGGCGCGAGGAGGTATCGTCGCGGCGGTCATGGCCGGCAATGGCTTCCAGAACCACGGCGGCATCGCGGACGGAGAGCGCCAGGGGGCCCATGTGATCGAGGCTGTAGGCCAGCGGCAAAGCCCCGTAGCGGCTCACACGGCCATAGGTCGGCTTTAGCCCCACCACCCCGCAGAACGACGCGGGAATCCGGATGGAGCCGCCGGTGTCGCTGCCCATGGCGGCGAAAACCGTTTCGGCGGCCACAGCCGCGCCCGAACCGCCGCTCGACCCGCCCGGGCTGCGGGCGGTGTCCCAGGGGTTGCGGACCGCTCCGAAGTGCGGGTTGGCGGAGGTGATCCCGTAGGCCATCTCGTGCATGTTGAGCTTGCCCATCACCACGGCGCCGGCGGCTTCCAGGCGTTCCACCACGGCGGCATCGTAATCGGGGATGAAATCGCGGTAAACCAGGGAACCGCAGGTGGTGCGCACGCCGCGGGTGGCGAATAGATCCTTCAGCGCGATGGGGATTCCGCGGAGGAGACCGGGGGCGCCGGCGGCCAGTTCACGGTCGGCCTGGCGGGCGCGGGCCAGGGCGGCTTCGGCGGTGATGGTGATGAAGGCGGTGAGGCGCGGCTCCAGTTGGCGGATGCGCGAGAGCGATTCGGTGGCCAGTTCCTCGGCCGAAACACGGCGCGAGCGGAGGGCGGCAGCGGCTTCGAGGAGGGTCATTCGGATTCGGCCTCCAGGTCGGGGCAGATGCATGTGGCGGGTTCGAGCGACGGCGGCAGATCGGCCGCCAGCGGACGGAAGGCGGCTTCGAGGGCTTCCAGCGTGGGGACGATACGGTCGAGCTCGGCTTCCGGGATGTCGAGACCCCGGGCGCGGGCGAGGGCTTTGAAGTCAGTCATAATTTTCGGGCCGGGCGGTGAGGCGGGACAGCGCGTCGGAGTTTGGGCCGCCCCGGCGCCGGGACCCGGCTTCCAGATTCCCTGCCAATCCCTTACGATAGCGGATCTCGCTTGCCGTGGTTGGCGGTCCAGTGGGCGCCGGCCAGCACAATCAGGGAGGAGACGAAAGCCAGCAACAGGATGGTGGCGGAGAAGCGGAAGACCTGGTACTCGTTTTGCAGCTTGTGGGCCAGCGGGGGAGCCACCAACCGGTTGACGTACTTCATGGCCTCCAGGAGCAGACCCACGCCGAGGGCCACGGGCGCCACGCGGCGGGCTTCGATCTTGCGGTTGGGGAGCAGCCAGTAGACCAGGAACAGGTCGAGCACCGAGACCGGCAGGGCGGCCAGCTTGAAGACGGCCACCTGCACCCAGGCCTCGGCCGCCACTTGCGCGCCGGCGGCGGACTGGATCCAGCGCGAATTCATGGCCGTGAGCATCAGCGACACCAGGGCCAGCCCGCCGCAGAGGAAGATGAGGCCCAGGCTGACCAACTGGTTTTTGAGATAGGAGCGGTTTTTGGTGACGCCCCAGGCGCGGTTGAGGGCCACTTCGAGCGGCTCGAAGATGCCGTTGGCGGTGAGCAGCAGCAGGAACATGGACCCCCAGTGCAGGCGCGGGATCATGTAGGACTGGAGGTTGCGCACCAGAAACTCCCCCGGCTCTCCGGCGAAGAAATCGCCCAAGGCCAGGTAGATGGCCTGCTGGGCCGCGGGCCAGTGCAACACGTCGCGGCAAAAGGAGAGCATTACCAGGAGAAAGGGATAGAAGGACAGCAGGACGCTGGCGGAGATGGCCAGGGCGTAGACGTGCGCCTCGGTTTCCATCAGGTAATGCACGGTGGGCCCGACGCGCGCCCACCAGGGCGGGGGCTGCGGAGCGGAAAAGGACGGCAGAGGATTATGCATTAGGGGGGAACCGGAGGCGGCCGGAACCGGGATCCCAACGCCAGGGATTCGATCCATTCAGATGGACTCCGCCGAGCCACCGGTCGATTCCGTTGAGCCGGACATGATCGTCGCGGCGTTCCAGAACGCGGACTCCGGCCGGGGTGATGTGGACGGCAGCTTCTTCGCGCGCAGCTTCTTCACGCGCCACTTCTTCGCGCGCGATGAGCGGGCGCGCGACGGAGGCCAGGCTGCCGAGGATGCGGAAGAAGGAGCCATCTCCCATGAAAGGAGCCGGCTCCATCTTGGCGACGGCGAAGAAAAGACGCCGGCGGGACAGCGGTCCCTGTTCGCGAAGCACGTGGAGGATCTGGCGCTCGGTGCGGGAGAGGCCGTCGCGGGTCGAGGGAAACTGCTCCAGGTGGCGGCGAAACGCGGCGGCCAGGTAGGGGAGGGGAGTCGCGCCACTCTGGATCACGCGCTCGATGGGCGTGGGATCGGCGGACGTGAACGCGCTCCAGGCTTCGCCGCCCAGGCGGAACTGCGCATCGGAAATGGGGATGCGGGTAGCAGCGAGGGCGGCCAGACGGGGGGCGGTGAATCCGCCGAGTGCGGCGGAACCATCCCCGCTTACCAGGCTGAAGCGGGTGAGGCCGGGGGCGAGGCGGCCGAACCGGTGGAGCAGCCGGATCAGGATCAGTTGATCGGACAGACGATGGTCCAGCCAGAGGATGGCTTCGTCGTGCCGGGGCACGGCGGCCAGGGTTTCTTCACCGGCGGCCAGGTAGCGGCGCGCCTCTTCGGGCGCCCAATCACCGCTTTGGGAGAGGAAACCGGCGCGCGCTTCCAGCCAGTTGGCGATGCCGTCGCCGGGCGGGGCGGGCCCTTCATACATCAAGTCGCCATAGATCATGACGTCGCCGGGCACGCCGGATTCCCGCAGCGTGCCGGCGACCGACTCTCCATCGGCGATATGCAGCATGGTGTTCACTTCACCCGCAGGCTGTTGGTCACCACCGTGACGCTGGAGAGAGCCATGGCGGCGGAAGCCAGCATGGGGTTGAGCAGGCCCAGCGCGGCGACGGGAATGCCCAGCGCGTTGTAGGCGAAGGCCCAGAACAGATTCTGCCGGATGATCCGCATGGTGCGGCGGGAAAGCGCGATGGCGTCGGCCACGCCGTTGAGGTTGTCGCGCATGAGGGTAATGTGGCCGGCCTCCATGGCCACGGCTGTGCCCGAGCCCATGGCGAGTCCCACGTCGGCCTGGGCGAGCGCGGGGGCGTCGTTGATGCCGTCGCCCGCCATCAGCACGATCTTGCCGGCGGCCTGCAGTTTTTTGACTTCGGCCACTTTCTGGTCCGGCAGGACCTCGGCGCGGAGGTGTTCGATGCCCGCCTGGCGGGCGATTTCGGCGGCCGTCTCGCGGCGGTCGCCGGTGACCATCCAGACTTCCATACCCATCTCGCGCAGGCGGCGGACGACGGCGGCGGCCTCGGGCTTGATAGTATCGGCGATCTCGATTGACCCGACCGCCGCGCCATCCACCGCGACGGTAATTCCGGGACGGCCCACGGTGACCTCGCGCCCACCCACACGCGCGCGGACGCCATGGCCCGCCAGCGCCTGGAACCCGGCGACGGCGGTTTCGAGAGCCAGGCCGCGAACGCGCGCGGCTTCCACAATGGCCTTACCCACGGGGTGCTCGGAGTCGCGCTCGGCGGAGGCTGCCAGCAGCAGGACTTCGTCTTCGGTGGCGCCTGCCGCGGGAAGCACGGCCACCACGCGCGGGCGGCCGGTGGTGATGGTGCCGGTCTTATCGAGCAGCACGGTATTGACCTGCTGAGCGCGCTCCAGGGCTTCGCCGCCCTTGATCAGGATGCCGCGCTCAGCGCCGCGGCCGGTCCCCACCATGATGGCGACCGGCGTGGCCAGACCCAGGGCGCAAGGGCAGGCGATGATCAGCACGGCCACCGCGTTCACCATGGCGGTGGCAAACGGCGCTACGAAGAACCATCCCACGAAGGTGGCCAGGGCCACGCCCAACACGGCCATGGTGAAGTAGCCGCTGACGGTGTCCGCCAGGCGGGCTACCGGGGCGCGCGACCCCTGGGCCTGGCGCACCAGTTCGACCATCTGCTGGAGCAGCGTGCCGCGCCCCACCTTGAGGGCTTCGTAACGCAGGCTGCCGGAGCGGTTGATGGCGCCGGCGAAGACGCGGTCGCCGGGGCGCTTCTCCACCGGCAGGCTTTCGCCGGTGAGCATGGATTCATCGACCGCCGATTGACCTGCGCGCACCGCGCCATCCACGGCGATGCGTCCGCCGGGCCGGACCGAAAGCAGATCGCCGGGCAGGACCTGCTCGACGGGGGTTTCGATTTCCGCGCCATCGCGAACCACCAGCGCCACGGGAGGCTGAAGGTCCATCAGGCCGCGGATCGCCTGGGAAGCCCGGCGGCGCGCCCGGCCCTCCAGCGTGCGGCCGACCAGGATGAGGGCGATGATGACGCCGGCGGCTTCGAAGTACACCTCGTGCCGCCCGCGCAGGGTGGCGTAGACCGAATAGAGAAATGCCGCTCCGGTTCCGAGGGCGATCAGGGTATTCATGTTGGCGGAGCGGTGGCGCAGGGCGTTCCAGGCGCCGCTGTAAAAGGGCGCGCCGGCATAGCCTACCTCCGGTATCGCCAGAAGGAGCTGAATCCACGCCGGGCCGTGGGCCATGCCGAGGCCCAGCAGAGGGGCCGCGCCGGCCAGTGCGACGGCCAGGCGCCGCCGCTGGAGGGGATCATTGGCGTCCTCGCCGCCGGCCGCGTCCGGACCGGTTTCCGCGGGCACTCCGTACCCCAAATCCTCGATGGCGTTGACGAAGTCGCTCACCTGGGCGCGGGCAGTGTCGAACTCCACCGTGGCGGTGGAGGTGGCGAAATTCACGTTCGCGCGGGCCACCCCCGAGGCGCGCGACAGGGTGCGCTCGATGGAGCGGGCACAAGCGGCGCAAGTCATTCCCGAAACCGGAAGATCGATGCGTTCGAGGGCCGCGTTCATGCGGCCACTTCGTAGCCCAGGTCGCGGACGGCGTTGGCCAGCACTTCGGGCTCGACCAGGCCGGAATCGTACTCGACGGTGGCGCTCGAGGAAGTCAGATCGACGGTGACGCGGGTGACGCCGGGGGTGGAAGCCAGTTTGCGCTCCACGGTTCGGACGCAGTTGCCGCAGGTCATCCCGCGGACTGAAAGGTTCAGCGTTTCGACTGCCATACTTTATATGATGCCTCCGTGCGCCATACTGTCACAGGAGGACGGATGATTTTCGCGGACCTGGCTTTGGCCCGCCGCCTGGAAGCCGCCGAAGCCGCCAATGCGCGCGGCTGCTCGGTGGGCGAGGGGACGGCGGTGGCGGAGATGGCCGGCGGCTGGGTGATTTTCGCCGGGGCCGCTTCGCCGCTCACCCAGGCCGTGGGAGTGGGACTTCACGGGCCGGTGCGCGGGGCGGAGCTGGATGCCATCGAGGGCTTCCTGACCAGCCGCGGCGCGCGGGTTTCACTGGATGTCTGCCCACTGGCCGATGCGACGCTGGTGGAGGGGCTGGCCGCGCGAGGATACCGGGTCACGGAGTTCAATAACGTCCTGGTGAAGCCTCTGGCGGGTGCTGAAATCGTGTTCACCCCGCGGGTGCGGCGCGCCCTGGCGGGGGAAAGCGATTTGTGGTCGCACACCGTGGGACGCGGCTTTTTCGAGCAGGTCGAGCTGACCACCGCCGAAATGGACGTCGGCCGCGCGATTTTCGCCATGCCGGAAGCGTTGTGTTATCTGGCCGCCACGGAAAGCGGGCAAGCGGCGGGCGGTGCGGCGGCGGCCCTGCGCGACGGGCTGGCGATTCTGTTCGCCGACAGCACGGTGGCGGCGTTTCGCCGCCAAGGCCTGCAGCGCGAGTTGATCTCGGCGCGGCTCAATGAAGCGCTGGCGCGCGGGTGCGACCTGGCGACCGCTTCCACCGCGCCGGGCAGCGCCTCGCAGCGAAATTACGAACGGATGGGCTTCCAGGTGGTGTATACCAAGGTGACCTTCGCCGGGTGAGGCCGGCGGGGCGCGGCACTTATGGGGCGCGCTCGAATCCCAGGCGCCAGCCGAGCACGGCGGGATCGAACCAATCCACCTGCACTCCGAACCAGCGGGTTCGGGAGACGGTGCGCAGTTTCTCCGGATGGGCGGCGGACAGCAGAAAAGCGCAGGGGCCTTCGCCAAAGCGACTGAGGCGCGCGGCCAGCCAGGAACCGGCCGCCAGCGGTTGCGCCAGCACCACCGGCGTACCGCCCATCAGCGCCAGTTGGGCTCCGAAATCCTGATCGACCTGTTTCCCCAGCGCCGGGGCGCCGTAGGCCTGGCGGTAGCGTTGGATGGCGTCGTCCAGGTTTTTGACCGCGATCACCACTTTGGCGATCCCGAGAAAATCGCGATTGCCCGGCTCGCCCTTGGGGAAAGCGCGCTGGTCGCGGGAGGTGAAATCCTGGATCAGAAAGGGGAAGAACGTACCCCTGACGCCCGCGCCCACGTCCGAAGTCTGCCACTCCAGACGCACCCCATCGGGACGCTGGCGGCCGCTCTTCACGGGAGGCGAGACCGGGATGCCCGCGGATTCCAGGCGGCGGACCTCGGCCGGCAAATCGCTCTCCCGCGCAGCCCAGGCGCACGGCCCGGCATCGCCCAAAAGGAATCGCGACCAGACGTGTTCGTCTACCAGTTGGCGATCGGCCCCCGGCTGAATGGCCATCAATTCCAGGTAGGAGCCATCCGGGAAACTGATCAGGGCCATCTCGGTGGTGTGGTTGGTGTGCGCGCCACCATAGACGCTGGGCAACCCCACCGCGGCGAGCGCGGCCTGCATCTTTTTCAGATCGCTCGCCGCCACCGTGGCGTGATCGATTTTCAGGTCCGCGGCCGTGAGCAACGGCCCGCAGAGAGTCAGCAGGAGCAGGCGCTTCATGCTGCGATTGTAAAACGGGTCAGCAGAAGGCCCAAATCAGAACGTTTACGATGATGATAATCGGATCGGTCGGCATGACCAGTAGATCGGCACATGCCTTAAAAAACTTTAGGGTCGAACGCGGCCTAACTGAGCGGCGCGGGGTTTGAGGGCGGCTACGCGGCGGCTGTTTTCCGCCAGCATCCAGTCCACCAGACGATACAACAGCAGCACGGCCACCAGGGAGCCGTAAAACACCGGCAGGCGGATATCGGCTTTCACCAGCCAGTAGTAGTGCACCACGCCGGCGATGGCGCTGAAGTAGACCAGGCGATGCAGCGCCCGCCAGCGCCGGCCCCCCAGGCGGCGGATCCAGCCGGCGGTTGAGGTCACAGCCAGCGGAAGCATGGCTACCAGGGCGGCGAAACCGGCGGTGATGAACGGGCGCTTACCCACATCTTTGAGCATTTCGTGGATATCGAAAAGCTTGTCCAGCCACAGCCAGGTGAGGAAGTGGCAGCAGCCGTAGAAAAAGGCGAACAGCCCGAACATGCGGCGGAAACGGATCAAATCCGGCAGGCGCAGCAACTTGCGGAGGGGCGTGACGGCCAGCGTGAAGACCAGGAAGCGGATGGTCCAGTCGCCGGTGAAATGGGTGATGTACTCCAGCGGATTGGCGATCAGGACCGGGTTGGGGCCGGGGGGAATCAGGCCGAAGATCACCCCGATACGCCACGCCAGCCACAGGGCCGGGACGGCGCAGAGAACCCACACGAGCACTTTCAGCCAGGACTTGCGCAGCATTTCAGTAGTTCTTCTTGAGGTCCATGCCCGCGTAGAGCGAAGCCACCTGGTCGCCGTAGCCGTTGAACATCAGGGTGGGGTGATTGCGGAAAGGATAAGGCAGGCGCGCCTCCATCCTCTGATCGTGCTGGGGCGCAACGTTGGGATTGACGTTGGAATAGAAGCCGTAATAGCTGGGGGCCGCGATATTCCAGGTGGTGGGCGGCTGCCCGCCGACGAGCTTGATTCTGATCAGCGACTTGATGCTCTTGAAACCGTACTTCCAGGGCAGCACCATGCGCACCGGCGCGCCATCCTGCGGCGGCAGGGGATCGCCGTACATGCCCACGCACAGCATCGCCAGCGGGTGCATGGCTTCATCCAGGCGCAGACCTTCCACGTAGGGGAAGGGAATCCCGTCGGCGTGGGGCATCTCCTTGGAACTGAAGAAACTTTCAAACGCCACATACTTGGCCTTGGGCGTGGGTTTCACCTGGTTCAGGAGCGCGCTCAGCGAATAGCCCACCCACGGCACCACGATGGACCAGGCCTCCACGCAGCGGTGCCGGTAGATGCGCTCTTCGAGCGGCGCGAGTTTCAGGATCTCGTCCATGGAGAGTTTGCGGGGCTTCTCCACGTCGCCTTCCACCGAGACCGTCCAGGGCGAGGTTTTGAAATTCTGGGCGTATTTTACCGGTTCGTCTTTGCTGGTGCCGAACTCGTAGAAGTTGTTGTAATGGGTGACGATTTGCTCCGAGGTCACCGGCTCGGTAGTGCTAAAGGGGCTTTTCGCCAGACCGCCCAGGGATGCGGCCGCCGCGCGGCCCGACGGCGAAAACGCCTCGCGGGCGGCCAGCAAGGCAGCCGGCGCCGCCGCCAGGAATTTGCGGCGGTTCAGGTAAACGGATTTCGGAGTGATCTCCGAGTAACGAAAATCAGCGGCTTTTTTGATCAGCATCCTGGTGTTTACTCTATACCCTTTGGACGATCCCGAGGGTGGCTTTCGATTCGGATTTTTGGCGGCGCCGGCGCCCCGCGGCGCGATTCGCCGCCGCACCGGAACACCTTACACCATATACTTCGCTTCCCGCGGGCCAAAAGTTACGGGTGGGTTCCCGTATACTCCAGGTATGTCCTTCGCCGGGAAGCGGGTGCTGGCTCTCGAAAGCCGCCGGACGGCTGAAATGGCCGAACTGATCCGTAAGCAGGGCGGAGAGCCGTTCGTGGCGCCGTCGGTGCGGGAAGCGCCCCTCGACGAGAACCCCGAGGCCTTCGCCTTCGCCGAGCGGCTTTTCGCGGGTGGATTCGACATGCTGGCGCTGCTCACCGGGGTGGGCACGCGGCAACTCAACCGTTTGCTGGCCACGCGCTATCCGGAAACGGCTTTTGCCGACGCCTTGCGGCGGATCACGGTGGTGGCGCGAGGTCCCAAGCCGGTGGCGGCGCTGCGGGAAATGGGGCTGGTTCCCGCGCTCACGGCTCCCGAGCCCAACACCTGGCGCGAACTCCTGGCGGTGACGGAGGGCCGGCCTGAGCGGCGCATCGCCGTGCAGGAGTACGGACGCTCGAATCCCGAATTGCTGGCTGCCCTGCGGGCGCGCGGGGCGGAGGTGACTTCGGTGCGGGTCTACCAGTACGCCCTGCCCGAGGATACTGGTCCACTGCGCGAAGCCGCCCGCCGGCTGGCGGCCGGTGAATTTCAGGTGGCATTGTTTACCACGGCCCGGCAGATCGAACACCTGATGGCGGTAGCGGAAGACGCGGCGGGCGCCTTGGCCGCCCTGCGCAAGCTGAAGATCGCCTCGATTGGCCCCACCACCACCGAAGCCCTCGGAGAATTCGATCTGACGCCGTGGATGGAGCCGTCGCACCCGCGCATGGGGCTGCTGGTGCGGGAGGCGGCGGAACGGGTTAATGGCTGAGGGGTGGGCGGCCGAACGGAACAGCCGGGCCGCAGGCGCCGCCGGCCGAGTAGCCGCGCCGCCCGCGCCGACTCGTGCCAAACTGGCGAGTGGTGGCCCGGCGCAAAAAGAATTTCGCCCACAAGGCGGTGGAATACAGCTCGCTGGCCCTGATGCTGCCGGCCGGCACGTTCAGTGGCTACCTGATCGGCTACTGGCTCGACCGGCAGTTCGGGACCACCTGGCTGCGCATCCTTCTGCTGATCCTGGGCAGCGCAGGCGGGTTTATCGAACTGATCCGCCAGATCCTGCGGGATTCGCGCGATGACGACGCCTGACGACCTGGATTACGACCGTGCCGCCGCGCGCGTGGGCCGCCTGGTGGTGGGACTGGCGGTTGTGGGGACGGTCCTGGCCGTGGCCCTCAAGGGACTCGGGTGGGGCGGCGGTTTTTTCCTGGGATCGCTGATTTCGGGCCTCAACTATCGATGGCTGCGGCGCATGGTGGACAGCCTCGGCCCGGAGGGGCCGCGCCGTCCTCGCCGCCGCGGCAGCGTCTTCCTGGCGTTGCGCTACCTGCTGCTGGGGGTGGCGGCCTATGTTATAGTACGTTTTACTTCCGTCAGCCTGCCGGCGGTGTTCGTGGGGGTCTTCGTACTCACCGCCGCCATCATGATCGAAGCCGTGATCGAAATCGTGTATGCCCGAAAGTGAACTTTGGATCACCAAGCAGTTCAACGATTACCTGGCGGGTGCCGGCAACACCCTGACCGGCCTGGTGGGACGGCCGGCGGTGGCGCGTCCGTGGGCTGATTTTATCGTCATGCAGATCGTGGTGGCGGTGCTGCTGATGGTGCTCTTTGCGCTGCTGCGGCCGCGGCTCTCGGCCGACCGTCCCGGCAGCTTCCAGCAATTCTTCGAGCTGATCTACGAATTCATCCACGGGCAGGCGGAGGACCAGGTGGGCCACGACGGCGCCAGGTTCGTCCCCTTCTTCGGCACGATTTTCATTTTCATCCTGGTGTCGAACCTGATCGGGCTGATTCCGTGCTTCGAATCTCCCACCATGAATGCGTCGGTGACCTGCGGTTGCGCCCTGGCGGTGTTTTTCTATTACCACATGGTCGGCGCGGGGACGCACGGTTTCGCCTACGTGAAGCACTTCATGGGGCCGCTGTGGTGGCTGGCGTGGCTGATGCTGCCGATTGAAGTGGTGAGCCACCTGGCGCGCCCGTTATCGCTGACGGTGCGTCTTTACGCCAACATGTTTGCCGGCGAACAGGTGACCATGGTTTTCCTGCGGCTGACCAAGTTCGCGGTGCCGATCATTTTCATGGGCCTGCACATGTTCGTAGGGTTGATCCAGGCTTATATCTTCATGCTGCTGGCGATGGTTTACGTGGGAAGCGCCGCGGCTCACGAGCACTAATACGGGCTTTATGCCGCCTTCCAGCGTGAGCCCGGCTGCACGGTGTCCGGGAACCACCTCCTGGGGGCGATTCATCCGAAGGAGAAGCGAAACATGACGAAGAAACTGTTCACGGTGCTGGGGCTGCTGTTGCTGGCCAGCACCATGCTATGCGCGCAAACGCCGGGCAATCCGACGGCCGGCGGCCATTGGGTGCCCATCAGCGCGGCGTTTGCCATGGCGATCGCGTCGAGCCTATGCGGACTGGCGCAAGGCAAGGCGATCGCCAGCGCGGTGGAAGGCATGGCGCGCAATCCAGGCGCCGCCAAGGCCATCCAGTTGGCCATGCTGATCGGTCTGGCATTCATCGAGTCCCTGGCTCTGTACACCCTCCTGATCGTATTTGTGTTCGCCCATTAAGCCCCCTCGGGCGCCCGGAGCGGCGCGCTTCCGCTCCGGGCGTGGCCTAGTACTTTTCGTACTCTGATGGGTAGTACGCCTGGAATGTATCCCATCCCCAGGATCTATTGACCTCCCAGTTGCCGCCCTTTACATTGAAAGCGATCGAGCCAAAAATGGAACAGCGCAGAACCCGTCGATTCCAGTTGGAATTACCTCTCTCAGTGACTCGTGCGGGCGCCATGCGGGTGGCTCTTGCCGGTAAGACCATGAACATCAGCTCCACCGGAGTGCTGTTCACCTCGGTCGCGGAACCGGACCTGGGCGGTCCGATCGAGTACGTGATTACGCT
>JASHSS010000625.1 GCA_030038565.1 Bryobacteraceae bacterium | reverse complement strand
TGCACCCAGCCACCCAGCCGTTCGAACGGTCTCCGCGGCGCCCTTGGATTCCTCGCGAAATGAACACGCCGCCGTTCCTCGATCCCGCCATCCCCGCCGCGCCGGTGAAGCCGCGTTACGCGCTGCTCATCAATCCGTTCTACCCGAAGGATCCCCACGCGAGCTTCGGCAAACACGTGCTCACCCCCACTCTGGCCCTCACCAGCGTGGCCGGGGCTACGCCGGGACACTGGGAGGTCCGCTATTGGGACGAGAACCTGCTGGATGGCCGTCCGCCTTTTCAGCCGCTCCCGGAGGTGGTGGGGATCACCGTGCATCTGACGTTCGCGCGGCGCGCCTTCGCCCTGGCCGGGTGGTACCGCAGCCGCGGCAGCAAAGTGATCCTGGGTGGGCTGCACGTGCTCTCGTGCCCCGGGGAGTGCGCTCCCCACGCCGACGCGCTGGCTCTGGGCGATGGCGTGCAGCTTTGGCCGCGCATCCTGGCCGATGTAGAAGCGGGCTGCCTGCGGCCGAAGTACGCGGCGGCTTATGAAAACGACTATCGCGACGATCCGGCGCCGCGCCGCGGCCTCGTGCCGCGGCGGAGTTTTCTGACCACCACCAGCCTGATCGCGACGCGCGGCTGCCACAACCGCTGCGGCTTCTGCTACCTGGCTACCGATGGCCTGCGCATGCCGTACCGCATGCGCGACCCGGCGCAGATAGCCGCCGAATTCGCCGCCGATGGCCAGCCCTACGCGGTCTTCATCGACAACAACCTGGGATCCAACCGCGAGTATCTGCGGGCCCTCTGCCGGGCGCTGCGGCCTCTCGATAAGATCTGGAGCGCCGCGGTCACCATCGATGTCACCGACGACCCCAGCCTGGTCCGCGACATGGCGCTGGCCGGGTGCACGGGCGTGTTCGTAGGGTTCGAGTCGCTGACCGACGAAAACCTCGCCGACGCGCGCAAAAAGACGCCCCGCACGGCCGATTATGCCCGCCGGGTGCGAATGCTGCACGACTGCGGAATCCAGGTGAACGGCTCCTTCGTGCTGGGATTCGATCACGACCGCCCGGACGTTTTCGCCCGCACCGCCGAATGGATCGAGCAGAACCGGCTGGAATGCGCCACCTTCCACATTCTCACTCCCTATCCGGCTACTCCCCTTTTCCACCAGATGGCGGCGGAGGGGCGCTTACTGCACCGCAACTGGGATCTCTACGACACGGCCCACGCGGTCTTCCGCCCGCGGCATATGCCGCCCGAGGAGCTCGAACGCGGTTATGCCTGGATCTATGGCCGCCTCTTCTCGCATGCCTCAATCTGGCGGCGCCGCCCCGAAGATTGGCGGGCGATTCCGCCGTACCTGGCGATGTCCTACCTGTATAAGCGCTCCAACCGGTTCTGGCATCTGCTCATCCGGCGTCACCTGGTGCACGCCGTGTGGCTCCCGCTGGTGGAACTTACGCGCCTCCGGCACCTGCGTTTCCGCCGGGAGATCGAGGCCGGAGGAATCCGGGAAGAACCCGGCAGCGTGCTCCCGGCGGGCGTCTGAAATGCGGCAGGGAGCGCGGCTGGCGCGCGCCGTCCCTACGTCCGCCTGGGCACCGAGATGGTGAGGTTGCGGAAGCGGATGCCGGCGGCGTGAGTGCCTTGCAGGTTCAAGGGTCCGGGGGCATCCTCCCGGCTGTCCAAAGCGCCGCCGGTGATTCCGGGGATCTCCTGGTTGTCGATGATGGTCACGCCGTTGCGGACCACCGTCACCCACCGTCCCACCAGGGTGATGTCCATGGTCTCCCACTCACCCGGTTTTTTGGGCAGGGCTTGAGAGGGCGCCAGGTAGCCATAGATCGCTCCCATGCCGTGGACCGCGTCGTTGACGCCCTCGGCCGCGTACTCGATCTGCACCTGGTAGCGCCCGCGCAGGAAGATGCCGGCGTTGACGCCATCCGGACAGTTGAACTCGACGTGCAGTTTGAAATCGTCGAACCTGCCGGTCGTGTGCAGGTTCGAGCCGGCCTGCCGGTTGACCAATTCTCCGTTCTCCACCACCCAGTGATTCTCCTCCGGATTGCCTGCCTCCCACCAGGTCAGGTCCTTTCCGTTGAAAAGGGCTTCCGGGGCGGTCCAGTTTTTGGGCGCCCGGCCCTTCAGTTCCGGGGCGCGCTGGCCTGTAATGGTGGCCTGCACCTCGGCCCCGCGTTTCACCGCGCCAGTGAGGGCGCTGCCTTTGACGCTGAGTTCCCAGGCGATGGCGGGGCGATCCTCCGCGGCGGGAGAGATTGTGACGGTCAAACGGTTACCCTCCAGTTTGACCTCATGGGCCGCCCGCACGCTGCCGCCGCGCGGCTGGATGCGGGCCGTGAGCTTGCCATCGTTATCCACCACCTCGACCCACGCCGGATATACCGCGCTGGGAGTTTTCACGGTGAGATCCCACCGTCCGGCAAACGGATTCCTGGCGCCCGCGCCAAAAAGCAGGACGGCAGCGCCGAACAGGGCACAGAGCTTTGTCATCGTTAGCATTGTGCGGCCAAAGGGGCGGGAGATCAAGGGCCAAGCGAGT
>JASHSS010000624.1 GCA_030038565.1 Bryobacteraceae bacterium | reverse complement strand
AGCACAAACGCTCACATCTCTAGATGGGTTTCCGGAACCCTACCGCGCCGCCAGCGACGGCCGCGGATCGAGCGCGCCGCTTGCGTAACCTTCCGCCATCCTGCTGATGGGAATGGGCGCGTAGTCGCCCGCGTGGCCGGCCTGGCCGAATTGGGTCATGCGTTCGGCCACCACCTTGGCCATGGCCTCGCGCGCGGGCTTCAAATAATCGCGCGGATCGAATTTCTCCGGCGTCTCGGCAAACACCTTGCGGATGGCGCCGGTAATCGCCAGCCGGTTGTCGGTATCGACGTTGATTTTGCGCACGCCATTGCGAATGCCGAGCTGAATCTCCTCGATCGGTACGCCCCACGTCGGCTTCAGCTTGCCGCCATACTCGTTCACAATGTCCTGCAGCTCCTTGGGAACCGATGAGCTGCCATGCATCACCAGGTGCGTGTGCGGCAGGCGCTTGTGAATCTCGATCAAAATGTCCATCTTCAGCACCGAACCGTCGGGCTTCTTCGAGAATTTGTACGCGCCGTGGCTGGTGCCGATGGCGATGGCCAGCGCGTCCACGCCGGTGCGCTCGGCAAATTCCACTGCCTGGTCGGGGTCGGTCACGTGTTCCAGGCCCGAGCCGCCCGCGCCGTGGCCGTCTTCAATTCCGCCCAGCACGCCGATCTCGCCCTCCACCGTCACGCCGCGCTCGTGCGCGTAGTCCACCACGCGCCGCGTCACCGCCACGTTCTCCTCGAATGTCGACGGCGTCTTGCCGTCTTCCTTGAGCGATCCGTCCATCATCACGCTCGTGTAGCCCAGCGCAATGGCGCTCTTGCACGTATCAAAGCTGTTGCCGTGATCCTGGTGCATGGCGATCGGTATGTCGGGATTCAACTCGGCTGCGGCCTGGATCAGCTTGAAAAGATAGAGATCCTCGGCAAATGCGCGCGCGCCGCGGCTGGCCTGCGCAATCACCGGCGACTTGGTCTGCTTGGCCGCCATCATAATGGCCTGAATCTGCTCCATATCGTTGACGTTGAACGCACCCACGCCGTATCCGCCCTTGGCAGCTTCATCCAGCAGCTGCCGCATGGTCACCAGTGGCATACATGTCTCCTTTAGGAATGGCCCCGGGCCCTTCGCGCCTCAATCCTGAAACACGGGAAATTCGCGCCGCACCCGAACCTGAATCACCCTCATGGTAGCAGAGGCAAGCGTGCAAGCCGTGCTTCCGCGAACACGTCCCCGCGCCAATCGCCTGAATCTTTTCCATTTACGGCACAGCAACTTTTCGCGTTCCAATTTGCTCCGATCACAATACAAAACCCGCTGCCCCATCCTTCCGTCCTGAGCGAAGTCGAAGGACCTGCTTCTTGAAATCTTGCGAAAGGGTGGGAAACCCTCAGCGCTCTGGACAATATCCGACGAACCCTGCGGGTTCGGGATCGGAGGGAGCGGGGGCCTTCAGGCCCCTGAAGCGGAGAGGAAAAATAGGGGCTTTAGCCCCTGAGGCAAAGCCCGTAGCCGCCGCGACGGGCCAAGTAGCGCCGGCATCCTTGCCGGCTGTCGTGTGGGCATCCCTGCCCGCACCCGCGTCCCCGCCGCCAGCTCCCGCCGCTGCCGCTTCGTATCAGGGCACGACTTCAGTCGCGCCGTCAACGCCCGCCAAAAATGTGAGTGGGCTTTAGCCCCTGAGTCACCTGCCCCAGGACGACCGCGCGTTTCGCTCCCGTAGCCGACGGCACGTTGCCCGGCCAACCATGCCACGTGCACCACGCCAGCAGAGCGAAGGCAGCCGCTTCCTTGGCTTCGGCGGGCATGCCGAATTCATCGCTGTCGCGCATCGTGCAGCCGAGCGGCTTCAGCCGCGCCGCCAGCATCTTCATCAGGAAAACGTTCCGCGCGCCGCCGCCCGAAACGATAAAGTCGACCGGCCTATCTTTCATCCGCGGCGCAACAAAACGTGCATAGCTCCTAGCGATGGTCTCTGCGGTCA
This sequence comes from Bryobacteraceae bacterium, assembly GCA_030038565.1. Lineage (GTDB taxonomy): Bacteria > Acidobacteriota > Terriglobia > Bryobacterales > Bryobacteraceae > JOPF133. The sequence goes on along the minus strand of JASHSS010000624.1, from coordinate 1,486 downwards.
GCGCGGTGGCCGTGGCCAGCGCGTCATTCGGATTCTGCGACCGCGCTCGACACTTTTCCAAAAAATCGGCCGCGTAGGCCCGCCCGAACTGCTCTCGCCCGGCGGTCTTGGGTGGACGCAGTTTGAAGTACGGATGCCGCAGCGCTTCTTTGAGCACGGGCTCAATCACCGCGCCTCGCGCCGCCAGTTTGCCTCCGCGATCGAACGGCTTGCCGAAGAGCTCCTGCGCGAGCCAGTCCATCACCATGTTCCCCGGGCCCGTATCGAACGCAAGTGCCGCATCGGGTCCGGCCCCTGCCGGAATCGCCGTCAGGTTGGCAATGCCGCCGATATTCTGCAGAACGCGCCCGCGCCTGGGATCGGCAAAGAGGACGTAATCGAGCAAAGGAACCAGCGGCGCTCCCTGCCCGCCGGCAAGAATGTCAGCGGGACGGAAGTTCGATACCACCGGCACACCAAGTTCCGCAGCGATCGCCTGCGCCTCGCCTGCCTGCCACGTGCAGGCAAACTTCTTCCCCGTGTAAGCCTCGGCGCGCGGCTGATGATAAAGCGTCTGCCCATGACAGCCCACCAGATCGAGCTTGATCTTGTGCCGTGCCAGCGTGGCGCGAACCGCCTCTGCGTAGGCGACCCCCAACCGCCAATTGAGTCGTGCCAGTTCCGCTGTCGACGTGGATTCGGCATTCATCGCCGCCAGCACCGCCCGCCGCAGCGCCGCGGGATACGCGAAGTGCTCGCGCGCCAGCAGCGTGAGCTTCGGCCGCAACGAACCGCCCGACGTTGCCCCATCCTTTCGCGCCTTTTGCGAAAGGGTGGGAAACCGCCGCAGGCCCGTGCCTGATCCTGGCGGCGTTTTTGTTTTTGCCGCCAGGGTGGGATCGACAATCTGGCCGTTGCCCCATCCTTTCGCGTTCTTTGTGAAAGGGTGGGACTGCTCGGCAATCCGCACCACCGCCACGTCAATCCCGTCGGCCGACGTGCCGCTCATCACGCCGGCAACGGTCATGGTCGAAGACTTTGTCATGCCGTTTCCACCGACGTAGGCGGCCGCACCGGGCCCGCGATCGACGGCGCCGGAACCATCTTCTCGATGGTCTCGCCGAAACGCAGCACCTCATCGCGCAAGGTCTCAAACTGCTGCGCACTCAGCGCCGCCGGCATCTTTGCCGGAAACACATCCTTCCGTTTGCGCTCCGAGACCCGCGCCCGCTCAAAAAGTATTTTCCTGAACGCGGCCGACCGCTCACCCTCGCTCACCAGCGCCTCATATACGCGCAGAATCGGCTCGGGGTGATGGCAAATCTCCACCAGGTCCGATCCCACGCGCACCGCCGCGATGCCGGCTTCTTCAATGGGCATGAACTTCACCACGCCGCCCATCTCCAGATCGTCTGACAGGATGATGCCGCGATAGCCGATGCGCCTGCGCAGCACATCCTGAATCCAGAATTTCGACACGCTCGCCGGACGCTTCTTGTCGGCGGTC
>JASHSS010000623.1 GCA_030038565.1 Bryobacteraceae bacterium | reverse complement strand
GCCACGGCTGACGACCGCCAGCCGGGTGGCAACATGGAAGGCAAGGAGGTGCGCTTCGGGATCGCCAACTCGGCGCTCTTCACCGTCGTCACCACGGACGCCAGTTGCGGCGCGGTCAACAACTTTCATGACAGCCTCACGCCCATGGGCGGCCTGGTTCCTATGGTCAATATCGAACTGGGAGAAATCATCTTCGGAGGCGTCGGCTCGGGACTCTATGGCATGCTCATGTTCGCCGTACTGGCGGTCTTTATCGCCGGCCTGATGGTGGGCCGCACGCCCGAATACCTGGGGAAGAAGATCGAGCAGAAAGAAGTCAAGATGATGATGCTGGCGGTGCTGGTGCTGGCGTTGACCATCCTGGGTTTCGCCGCCTGGGGGTCGATCGCGCAATTCCCCAAGAACGGCTGGTTCAACCCGCCCGGCCCGGCCACCGCCAACCTCAACAACAATGGACCGCACGGCCTGTCCGAGGTGCTCTACACCTTCATCAGCTCGGTAGGCAATAACGGCAGCGCCTTCGCCGGCATCAATGCCAACACGCCGTACTTTAACCTGACCACCGGAATCGCCATGCTCTCCGGGCGCTTCCTGATGATGATTCCGCTATTGGCCGCGGCCGGCAGCCTGGCGCGGAAGAAACTGGTTCCGGTTTCCTCCGGCACTTTCCCCACCCACGGCGCGCTGTTCGTGGGCTTGCTGGTGGGCGTGGTGCTGATCGTGGGCGCCCTGACCTTCTTCCCGGCGCTCTCGCTGGGACCTATTGTGGAGCACTTTTTCATGTACCAGGGGAGGCTTTGGAGCTAGTATGATGGCTACTACGGCAACACCGCCCACCAGCAACGACGTCACTTCGATTGTTCCTAAGAAGGGCGCGCGGGCGCGTCCCCTCTTCGATCCGCCCATCGTAAAGCGGGCCGTGGGCGACTCCTTTCTCAAGCTGAATCCCCGGCTGATGATGAAGAACCCGGTGATGTTCGTGGTGGAAGTGGGCGCCCTGATGACCACCATCCTGGCGGTGCGCGACTTTGCCGCCGGCGCGGCCATCGCCGGCTTCACTTTCCAGATCACCCTCTGGTTGTGGTTCACCGTTCTGTTCGCCAACTTCGCCGAAGCCATGGCCGAAGGGCGCGGCAAGGCGCAGGCCGACACGCTGCGCAAGACCAAGACAGAGACCACCGCGCGGCGCGTGCGCAACGGCAGCGCCGAGATCGTGGCCGCCACCCAGTTGCGCTCGGGCGATGTGGTGATCGTGCAACTGGGCGAGACCATCCCCGGCGATGGCGACGTGATTGAAGGCATCGCCAGCGTGGATGAATCGGCCATCACCGGCGAAAGCGCGCCGGTAATCCGCGAATCGGGCGGCGACCGCAGCGCCGTCACCGGCGGCACCAAGGTGCTCTCCGACTGGATTCGCGTCAAGATCACTTCCAATCCGGGGGAGACTTTTCTGGATCGCATGATTGCACTGGTGGAAGGCGCCGAGCGCCAGAAAACCCCCAACGAGATCGCCCTCAACATCGTGATTGCCGGCCTCACCCTGGTGTTCCTGCTGGCGGTGGTCACGCTGTATCCGTTCGCGGTGTATAGCGTGGCGGCGTCGGGCAGCGGCACGGCGCCCTCCGTTACGGTGCTGATTTCGCTGCTGGTCTGCCTGATTCCCACCACCATCGGCGGCCTGCTTTCGGCCATCGGGATCGCCGGCATGGACCGCGTGATGCAGCACAACGTGCTGGCCATGAGCGGCAAGGCCGTGGAAGCCGCCGGCGACGTCAACACGCTGCTGCTGGATAAGACCGGCACCATCACGCTGGGGAACCGCCAGGCGGTGGAGTTCATCCCCGTGGGCGGCGTGGGAGAAAGCGAACTGGCCGACGCCGCACAGCTTTCCAGCCTGGCCGACGAGACTCCCGAGGGCCGCTCCATCGTGGTGCTGGCCAAGCAGCGCTATAACATTCGCGGGCGTGAAGTGGCCGAGCACGAAGCCCACTTTATCCCCTTCACCGCGCAGACCCGCATGAGCGGCGTGGATCTGGACGGCCGGCGCATCCGTAAGGGCGCCACCGATTCGGTGGTCGAATTCGTCCACGAGCATGGCGGCACCGTGCCCACCGAACTGATGGACGTCACCGACCGCATCTCGCGCTCCGGCGGCACGCCCCTGGTGGTAGCCGACCGCGAGCGGGCCCTGGGCGTGGTGCATTTGAAAGACGTGGTCAAGGGCGGCATGCGCGAACGCTTCGAGCAGTTGCGCGCCATGGGCATTCGCACCATTATGATCACGGGCGATAATCCGCTCACCGCCGCCGCCATCGCCGCCGAAGCCGGCACCGACGATTTTCTGGCCCAGGCCACTCCCAAAGACAAGATGGACCTGATCAAGAAGGAGCAGGCCGGCGGGCGCCTGGTGGCCATGACCGGCGACGGCACCAACGACGCTCCCGCGCTGGCGCAGGCCGATGTCGGCCTGGCCATGAACACCGGCACCATGGCGGCCAAGGAAGCCGGCAACATGGTGGACCTGGACAGCAATCCCACCAAGCTCATCGAAGTGGTGGCCATCGGCAAGCAGTTACTGATGACGCGCGGCGCGCTCACCACCTTTTCTATCGCCAACGATATCGCCAAGTATTTCGCCATCCTGCCGGCCATGTTCATGACCACTTACCCGGTCATGTCCAAGCTCAACATCATGGGCCTGCATTCGCCGACCAGCGCCGTGCTGGCGGCCGTGATTTTCAACGCGCTGATCATCATCGTGCTCATCCCGCTGGCCCTGCGCGGGGTGAAGTACCGGCCCATGAACGCGGGCGCGCTGCTGCGCCGCAACCTGCTGATCTACGGCGTGGGCGGCGTCATCGCGCCGTTCCCGGGCATCTGGGCGATCGACAGACTGCTGGGCCTGCTGGGACTCGCATAGCCCGCCGAGCGGCCATTGAGGAACAAGCCAAATGAAACAGCTTATGATTGCCGTTCGAGCCACCCTGGTGCTGGCCCTCGTGACCGGCGTGGCATATCCGCTGCTGGTCACCGGCCTGAGCCAACTGATCTTCCCGCACCAGGCCAACGGGAGCCTGGCGCCGGTGCACGGCAAGATCGTCGGTTCGGAGCTGATCGGCCAGCGTTTTACTAAGCCGCAGTATTTCCACGGCCGTCCCTCGGCCGCCGGGAACGACGGCTACGATGCCATCGCCCCGGGCGGCGGCGCCTCCAACTACGGCCCCACCAACCAGAAACTGGTGGACCGGGTGCAGGCGGATATGAAGACTTTCCGGGCGGAAAACCCCACCTTTACCGGCCCGGTGCCGGCCGACCTGTTAACGACCTCCGGCAGTGGTTTGGATCCTGATATCAGTCCAGCCTCCGCGGAGGCCCAGGCCGGCCGGGTGGCATCGGCTCGCGGCATGACCGTGGAAGCCGTGCGCCAGTTGATCGCCGCGCATACCCAGGGCCGCCAGTTCGGTATTCTGGGCGAACCGCGCGTGAACGTGCTGGAGTTGAACCTGGCTCTGGACCAGGCGGCGGGCGCAAAGTAATACAAGCGGCCGGACGAAACCTCCGGCGCGCTACCGGCAGCGCCGCAAAGTGAGCAATCCTGACCAGAGGTGAACTGAGCCAAGCGATCTTTCCGCTGGCCTTCCCGTGTTAGAATGTTACCCGGTCCCGACCGGGGGCTCCGGCGATGACGCTAGCCGGTGGCAGCGCTGAGGGCATGTTGAGCCAAGCTGAACTTCAGCCTGCGCGATCAGCGTTCCGCGGGAAACCGCCAAAGGAATCCGCAAAGATGAAACCTAGACTGAGTACGTGTTTGATTCTGGCGTTGGCCGCGCTCTTCGGATCGATGGCCTTCGCCGCGGTTGTTTTCACGGCTACCATCGCGCCGCCGCCGATCACTGTTTTCGACCAGCCCGCCTGTCCCGGCGACGGGTACATCTGGACCCCGGGCTATTATCAATACGGAGATTACGGCTACTATTGGGTGCCGGGTCAATGGGTTCTCCCTCCCGCCGCCGGGATGCTCTGGACGCCCGGTTATTGGGCCTTCGAGGGTGGCAAGTACAACTGGCATGCAGGGTATTGGGGCGCGCAAGTGGGGTTCTACGGCGGCGTGAATTACGGCAACGGCTACTTCGGCACGGGCTTTACCGGCGGACGTTGGGTAGGGGGAGTTTTCAAGCACAATACGGCGGTCAGCAACGTAGACGTCCACAACGTGCACAATACCTACGAAGACCGGACGGTGGTACACCCGGTGACTACTGCCAACCATTCATTCAACGGCCGGGGCGGGATCACAACGCAGCCCACGCGCGAGGAGACGGCAGCGGGCCGGGGGCCTCACCAGGGGCCCACGCCGGCGCAGGTTTCACACGCCCAGGAGGCCCATAACAACCACCTGGCGGCTCACGGCGCCCCGCGCGGCAAGTAACCGGCCGGGCGATTTTAAAGTTCCGTCGCGGGACTCACGGGCTGGGGCGGCGCCGCAACCTCGGCAAGATCCGCGTAAGCCGGCCGGCGGTGCAGATAAACGTAGACACCGAGAAGCACCATCCCCAGGAGGCCCAGCACCGACATGAGCGCCAGGACACGGTCTGCGTTGCGGGCCGACGCGAACGCCTCGCGCGTGTCCTGCGCGGCCAGCACTACCCAGCCGAGCTTGGGGTAATCGTCTTTCAGGCCGGTATCGGCGAAGCCAATCACCTGCCGGCCCGCGCGGAACGGGGCCACAATGTAGCCGGTCTGGCGGCCTTCGACGGTGCCCAGCGCGTCGCGGATGGCGGCGTACTCTTCGGCTTTCATCCGTGCGGCGGCTGAGACGCCCGGAGCCATGATCACCGTGCCGTCGTCTTTCACCAGCATCAGTCGGCCGGTGGGGCCGAGTTGGGCCTCCTCCAGAAGTGGGAACATGGCCGAAATAGCCACCAGCGCGTCCAATGTGCCCACCAGGCGGTTGGTCTGCTCCTCCAGAATCGGTATGCCGATGCCGATGTAGTTGGCCCTGGTCACGTCATCGTAGAGGATGTCCGTAATGCTCACCGCTCCCCTGCCGTCGGCGTAGATGTTCTGCCACTGCTCCCGGTCGGCCATGGAGTAGTCAATCGTCTTGTGGGTGGCGGCCACCACGGCGCCGCGGATATCCGTGACGGTGATGCGCAGGAGCAGGGGATCGTGTTGCTGGTGCTGGCGCAGGAACAGGGCGGCTGGTGAGGAGAGGATCTCGCGAAGCAGCGGGTCGGCCGCGGGCGTGTTCCAGGTCTTCTCGATATTCCCGATGGCGGACGCAATCTCGGCCTCGCTCTTACCCTGGTACTTCCTGTTGGCGGCGGAGACGGCATCGACGATTCCAAATGCCAGGGTGGTGTTGCGGGCGTCGTTGACGCGCTCACGGACGAAACTGGCTACCTGGGCGGCGCGCATCTGGGCCATGGTTTTGAAGTGCGCGCCCTCGGACCGCTCCAGAGCGTTGTCGGTTCGGGCGAGGCTGAAAAGGCCCACGAGGCAAATCGGGATGATGAGGAGAAACATCGCGATCAGGAGCCTCGAGGCCGGGATGCGAATCTCGAATCGTTCTGCTGGCATGGCAGCCTCCTGGTGAAACCGGCACTCGGGCGGCGCGCATTCCGGTTGCCGCGGCGCAAGCCGCGCTGCGGAGGACAAAACGGGGAGATACGCCCTGCGCCTCTCCCCGGTGCTGGGAAAAGAATACTCGAAAAACGGGGCGAAGGGAATGGTATTCGCTCGGGCGCCTTCGGCGGGTGGGCCGGGTGACCTCACGTGAGGGCGCCGGAGCGTCGCCTGGAGCGGCCAGCCCGGTACGGCCTGCTAAAATAGACCCAAAATGATTCAAACTCTGTTCGGTTCCGTCGAGCAAGAGCCGACTCTGTTGGAAAAACTGAAGAGCGGCGTCCAGAAGACCCGCGCGGGCCTGGTTTCGGCCCTCGAAGATGCCTTGCAGGGCCGCAAGGAGATCGACGCCGATCTTCTCGACGAACTGGAGGTCACCCTGATTTCGGCCGATGTGGGGGTGAAGACCACCGGGGAAATCCTGGACCGCATCCGCCAGCGGGTGGAGCGCCACCAACTCTCCGACGCCGCCCAATTGCGCGGCATGATCAGCGAGCACCTGCTCGAAATCCTGGAAGCCAGCGAGCGGGCTCCCGCGCGGGTGGCCGAGCCGCCCGCAGTGATCCTGGTCGTGGGGGTGAACGGCTCGGGCAAGACCACCACCATCGGCAAGCTGGCCCAGCGTTTTCGCGGCGAAGGGCGCACGGCGCTGCTCTGCGCCGCCGACACCTTTCGAGCCGCCGCCATCGAGCAACTGGAAATCTGGGGCCAGCGGACGGCCACCGCGGTGGTGCGGCAGGGTCCCGGCAGCGATCCCAGCGCGGTGTTGTTCGACGCGCTCAACGCCGCCCGCGCGCGCAAGGTGGATTACGTGATCGTGGACACCGCCGGCCGGCTGCAAACCCGTGAGAACCTGATGGCCGAGCTGCAAAAAATGGCGCGCACGGCCAGGAAGGTGATCCCCGACGCGCCCCACGAAGTGCTGCTGGTGCTGGACGCCACCACCGGGCAGAACGGCCTGGAGCAGGCCCGTAAGTTCACCGAAATTTCGGGCGTCACGGGCATCGTGCTCACCAAGCTGGACGGCACGGCCAAGGGCGGCATCGTGGTGGCGATCGCGCGCGAGCTGAACCTGCCCATCCGCTACGTGGGGGTGGGGGAGAAGGCCGAAGACCTGCTGCCGTTTGACGCCGGGAAGTTCATCGAGTCGCTCTTCGAAAAATGAATCCCGCCCACATGCGCGAAGCCTTGAACCTGGCGCGGCAGGGGCGTGGCCTGGCCAGTCCGAATCCCATGGTGGGCGCCGTGCTGGTGCGCGACGGCGAGGTGGTGGGGCGCGGATTCCACACCTATGCAGGGCTGAAGCACGCCGAAATCATCGCCCTCGAGGAGGCCGGCGAGAAGGCCCGCGGCGCCACCCTGTACCTGAACCTGGAACCCTGCGCGCACCAGGGACGCACGCCGCCCTGCGCCGATGCGCTGATTCGGGCGGGCGTGGCACAGGTGGTGGCGCCCATCGAGGATCCCAATCCCCAGGTGGCCGGGGAAGGCTTCCGCAAACTCCGGGCGGCCGGGGTGGAGGTGTATCTGGCCGGCGATTTCGCCGCCGAAGCCGCCAAGCTGAATGAGCCGTTTCTGCACTTCATGCGAACCGGCCGCCCGCTGGTGACCCTCAAAACCGCCATTACGCTGGACGGCAAGATTTCCGCGCCCGACGACGGGTCGCCCACGCGGTCCGGGTGGATTACCAGCGAGCGGGCCCGCGCGCACGTGCAGGAACTTCGCCACGACCACGACGCGATCATGACCGGAATCGGAACCGTACTGGCCGACGATTGCCTGTTGACCGACCGCAGCGGCTTTCCGCGCTCCCGCCCGCTGCTGCGCATCGTAATGGATTCGCAGCTTCGCCTGCCGCTCGATTCCAAGATGGCCCGCAGCGCGGCCAACGACCTGCTGGTGGTGACCACTTCGGCCGCCTCCGCCGAGCGGCGCAAGCTGCTGGAGGGGCGCGGCGTCCAGGTGGAGGTGATGGACGGGCCGGGCGGGCGCGCCGACCTGCGCGGCGTGGTCGCCTGGCTGGCGCGGCGCGACCACCTCTCGCTGATGATCGAGGCCGGCAGCAAGCTGAACTGGAGCGCGCTCGAAACCGGCGTGGTGGACCGCATCTTCTTCTATTACGGCCCCAAAATCCTGGGCGGGCTGGAGGCGCTGCCCCTGGCCGGCGGGATTGGACGCCGGCGGCGCGCCGACGCCATTCGCGTGCACGGCGTCACGATTCACCCCATCCCGCCGGACGAATTCGCCGTCGAAGGATATCTGCATGTTCACGGGAATCGTTGAAGAACTGGGCACGGTGGAGTCGATCGAGACGCAAGCCGCGGGTTCGCGGCTGAAGGTGCGGTGTTCCACGGTGACCGCCGACCTGGCGGAGGGCGGGAGCATTGCGGTGAACGGGGTATGCCTGACGGCCATCGCGCCGCGCGGAGATTCGTTTTCCGCGGATCTTGCGCCGGAGACCCTGCGGCGCAGCAATCTGGGCGCGCTGCGCGCCGGTTCGCGGGTGAACCTGGAGCGGCCGCTTTCGCCCGCCGGACGCTTGAGTGGCCACATCGTGCAGGGGCACGTGGACGGCGTGGGCGAGTTTCTGTCGCTGGATGGGCTGGGCGCCGACAACTGGTGGCTGCGCATTCGCGTCCCGTCCGAACTGGACGCGTTCCTGGTGTACAAGGGGTCGATCGCCATCGATGGCATCAGCCTGACGATCGCGGCGCTGGAAGGCGATGTGCTGTCGGTCACCATCATCCCGCACACGTACCGCAACACCACGCTGGGCGGTTATCGTCCCGGCGCGCGGGTCAACCTGGAGTGCGACATCCTGGCCAAACACGTGGAGAAACTGCTCCGCAAGCTGGATTGGAAGAGCGGGCTGACGGTGGAAAAGCTGCGCGAAAACGGCTACTGAGCAAGCCCTTCAAAACCGCTACATCTGGGCGAAGATTTCGGGCAGCGGAAGGACAATCTCGCCATCCACGCTGCGCAGGATCAGGTCTTTGGATTCCAGCCAGCCATCGCGCGTGCAAAGGAAGGCGCGACGCTCCTGGGGATCGACCACCCAGATGTTGGGCACGCCGAAGGCCAGGTAATCGTCGGTCTTCTTCCGCAGGACCGAGACGCGGTCCTCGGGAGAGAGGATCTCAATCACGAGGAGCGGGGGCTTGCTGAAAATCTGCTCCATGGGGCGCTCAGCGCGCGCCAGGCAAACGTCCGGAACGCGGTATCGGGTTGCGGACACCTGGACCCGTTGCTCTACCACGACATCGAAACCCTTCGGCCCGTATACGACCAGTAAATACGAGCCGATTCGCAGTTGTAACCAGGCATGATCATGTTCTCCCACGTTCCGCTCCACCACCTCTCCATCCACGTAGTCGCAATCCGGACTGTAACTGGTGTGCAGGTACTCTTCCGGGCGAATGAGGGCGCTCGTCTCCATCAGCCCCATTCTACAACCAGGAGCGAGGGTAAGGCGGGAGGGTGGTGCCTGCCTTTCAGGCACCACCCTGGAGTTTCTACATTTCCCGTTTGAAATGTTGACTTCTTTAAGGCCCCACGGGGCTCGTGCATCTTTTAAATAAGTCGGTCTTGTTGATTATTGTTGACAGACCCACCTGATCGTGCGACAATTCTCTTGATCCCTTATGCTCAGGAGACCGCCATGAACGATGACCTCAAAGACACCATTTTCGGCCTGTTTGAA
>JASHSS010000622.1 GCA_030038565.1 Bryobacteraceae bacterium | reverse complement strand
GGACGCGTGCCAGTCCGCCCGGCTGATCGGGATGCCGCCGGGCCGGGCGGATCACGTGGGGCAGTTTCCGCCCGTCTGGTCGATGGCGATTCAGCGGGGTCGCCTGGAGCGCAGGCCGCGGCCGAGCCGGCGGGGCGCAACGCCGCATCGGGACCACGGGACAGCGGAGGCGCGCCGGTTGGCCCGGCTGAACCGGGTTCGGCCGGGCCGGTCCCGCGCAACCAACCTCCATCCGGGCATGGATCGCGTGCCGCGGCTGATCCCGCCCGGCGAGCGGTTGCGCCGGGCGCGGACTCCCCGGCCCGGCCATCCCCGCCGTCCACGCGGCGGAATCCGGGCTCGCTGGCGGCCGAAGCCTCCCCACTCCCCGCGGTCAACGCGGCCGAAATGCTTCAGGACTTCGGGTTTACCTCTTTCCGCCCCGGCCAGGAAGACGTCTGCCGCGCGGTCATCGCGGGCCAGGATGTCCTCCTCGTGATGCCCACGGGGGCCGGCAAATCCCTGTGCTACCAACTACCGGGAATTGCGCGCGGCGGCACCACCCTGGTCATCAGCCCGCTCATCGCGCTCATGGAGGATCAGGCCTCCAAACTCGGCGAACGGGGCTTCTCCGTCGAGCGCATCCACTCCGGACGCGACCGCTCCGACTCCCGCCAGGCCTGCATCGAATATCTGAACGGCGGCTTGCAATTCCTGTTCATCGCCCCGGAACGCCTGCGCATCAGCGGCTTTCCTGAAATGCTCGCCAAGCGCAAGCCCAGCCTGGTGGCTATCGACGAGGCCCACTGCATTTCCCAGTGGGGGCACGATTTCCGCCCGGACTACCGCATGCTCGGCCAGTACCTGCCGTCCTTCCGGCCGTGTCCCGTGATCGCGCTCACGGCCACGGCCACGCCCGTCGTCCAGGACGATATCGCCGCGCAACTGGGCCTCGAAAAACCGGAGCGTTTCATCCGCGGATTCCGGCGCGATAACCTGGCAGTCGAAGTCGTCGAGGTCGCGCCTTACGACCGCGCCGATATGGCTTTCGATCTGCTACGGGACGCATCGCGGCGGCCGGCCATCGTGTACACGCCCACCCGCGCGCAGGCGGAAGACCTGGCCAAGGAGCTGGGCGAACATTTTCCTTGCGCGGCGTATCATGCCGGCCTGGATGCGGCCCGCCGCAATCGCGTCCAACAGGAGTACCTGGAGGGCCGCGTGGAAGTGATGGTCGCCACCATCGCCTTCGGCATGGGCATCGATAAGCCCAACATCCGCACCGTCATCCACACGGCCCTGCCCGGAAGTCTGGAGCAGTACTACCAGGAGATCGGCCGCGCCGGGCGCGACGGGCAGCCCAGCCGGACCATCCTGATGCACGCCTGGGCCGACCGCAAGACGCACGATTTCTTCTTCGACCGCGACTATCCCGATGTCTCCTTCCTGGATGCCCTGTTTGCCCAATTGGGCCCCGCGCCGGTGGAGAAAAACGAGCTCCAGGCGCGCCTGCCGCAAATGCTCGAGGAATTCGACAAGGCGCTGGAGAAGCTCTGGATTCACGGCGGCGCCACGGTCGATTTCGCGGAATATGTCAGCCGCGGCCACGACCATTGGCGCGACTCGTACCTGGCGCAGAGCGAGCAGAAAAAACTCCAGCTCCAGCAGATGCAGCGCTATGCCCAGAGCAGCCAGTGCCGCATGTCCGCCCTGGTGCGCCACTTCGGCGATCTCCGCGACGCCCGCAAGCCTTGCGGCCAATGCGACTTCTGCGCGCCCTCGGAGACCATCGCCCAGCGCTTCCGTCCGCTCACCGATGAGGAGCGTTCCGCAGTCGCGCTGGTTCTCGAAGAGTTGCGCGAGGAGGGCGCCCGCGCCACCGGCAGGCTGCACAGCGAGCTATGCCCGCGCGGCGAACTGACTCGCAACGCCTTCGAAGAGGTGCTGGGCGCGCTGGCGCGGGAGGGCCTCATCTACCTCACCGAGGCGGTCTTCGAAAAAGACGGCAAAACCATTCCCTACCGCAAGGCCAGCCTTTCGGCTTCCGGCCATGCCGTGGATGAACCCGATCGCCTGGAGTTGCTGGTGAAGGATGACGGCAGCGCCGGCGCGCCATCGCAGCCGGCCCGGCGCAAGCGCAGGAAGAAGGCTTCCGCACGACCGGCCACACCCGGCGGAGCGGCCACCGACGCCGCCATCCAGGAGGCCCTTCGCAAATGGCGCCTGGCGGAAGCCCGGCGGCGCGGCGTGCCGGCCTTCCGCATCTTCAGCGACCGGGCGCTCGAAGCCATAGCCGCCCAGCGCCCCTCCAGCGCGGCTGAGTTGCTGTCGATTCCCGGAATCAGCCAGGGCCTGGTCGAGAAGCACGGCGCCGAGATCTATCGGATTCTGGGCCGGGCCTGAAACTACCGCCCGCGCCAACCGATTCCCAGCAGAAATTGCGCCTCGTTCTGCGGCGCGATGCGGATGCGCTCGAACCACAATTCGATTCCGCCGCCCGGCACGAAGGCCTGGTCGTGGCCGCTCCAACCCGTGGAAGCCAGATAAGGCTTGGATTCCGGACTGCTGAACACGTACCCCGCCGGGTCGCCGGTCAATCGCAGGCCGCCTTCCGCCTGCGCTACCCCACGTACCGCGCGTACAAACTTCGCGCCACACCCAGGTCGCTGGTCCCCTTGACGATCGCGCGGCCGTCGGGGAAGATGGTCAGCTCGTAGGCGCCGGTCAGGAAGCGCAGCACAAATTCATTGGCGCGCACTTCGCCCAGCGGCGCGAGACGCGCCTCCAGGTGGGCCAGGTCGATTGCGCCGCGCTCGTGGATCTGTACGGCGTTGCGTCCGCAGAGGGCCACCGGTTCGCGGTGGGATTCTTCCAGGTAGGAGAATTCGCGGCGGCCGCAGGTGGGGCAATCGGGATCGGGCGCGGGAGCGGGAATCTGGCGGATCGATCCTTCCCAAACGTCCACCGTCGTGATTCGGGCCATCAATTCGGCGGCGTGCCCGGTGAGGATCTTCAACGCGGCGGCCACCTGGAGCGAGGCGATCGCGGAGACGATGGCGTTCAGCACGCCGGCGGTTTCGCAGGTGGGCTGCGGTGCGGAGGGCGGGTCCGGGTAGACGCACCGCAGGCAGGCGGTGCGGCCGGGAATCACCGGCATGGTGAGGCCGTAACTGCCCACAGCCGCGCCGTAGATCCAGGGGATGCCGCGGCAGACGGCATAATCGTTGATCAGGTAGCGAGTGGGGAAGTTGTCCGTGCCGTCCAGGATCAGTTGCGCGGGCGCCAGCAGCTCCGCGGCGTTGGAGGCGGTCAGGTCGGCCACCGCGCAACGAATTTCCACCAGGGAGTTGATGGCCGCCACGCGGCGCGCGGCGGCGACCGCCTTGGGAAGGGCCTGGGCCGCGTCGGATTCCTCGAAGAGCCACTGGCGGTGCAGGTTGCCGGGCTCCACGTAATCCCGGTCGATGACGGTGATGCGTCCGGCCCCCGCGCGGGCCAGCGCGGCGACGTGGAAACTGCCCAGCGCGCCGCACCCCACCACCGCCACGTGCGCGCCGGCGAGCGCCTGCTGGCCCGCCTCGCCGATGCCCGTAAAGAGAATCTGCCGGGAATAGCGCTCCCGTTGGGCGGCATCCATCTACTTGGCCAGCGCCGCCTGAAGCTGGCGGTAAGCCGCCTCGTCGTAGTTGGTCTTCAGGCGCTCGCGGGCTTCCAGCTTGGGGTCGCCCGCGCGAGGCCCCTGGCGCTCCAGCGCGAGACCCAGCAGGGTGGTGGCCTCCGCGTCTTCGGGGTTGCGCGCCAGCGCGGCCCGCAGGCTGGCCACGGCATCGTCAAACCGTCCGGCGCGCCATTCGATATAGCCGATATTGAAGTGGTAGTCGGGGTCGCTGCTGTCCCCGTCCAGCGCCTTCTGGAAGCTGGCGATGGCCTCGTCGGGGCGATTCAAACGGCTCTGGGCCGCGCCCAGGTCGTTGTACACCTCGTTGAGCGGCACCGAGGCGGCCACCGTCTGAAATGCCTGCTGGGCGCCTGTGAAATCGCCGTTGTGAAAACGGCACAGGCCCAGGAAAAACTGCGCTTCCAGGTAATGCGGGTCGCTGCGGGCGGCGCGCTCCAGCCACCCCGCGGCGGTTTTGTAATCCTTCTTCTCCCAATAGGTTTTGCCCAGTTGGAAGCACGGCTGCGAGTAGTGGTCGTCGAGCCGCGCCGCCTGGGTGAAGAAGTGGTTGCGCTGCTCGGGCGACTGGGCCAGCAGGCCGCGGATGTAATTCTCCACGGCGTCGATGCGCACCGGAGGGCGGGCCTTCAGAAAATCCTCCTCCGGCGGAGCGGTCTTGGGATGCAGAAACGACAGCACCTGCCAGCCCAGCCGCACTTCCAGGTTCGCCAGATCTTCCAGCGCGCCGACTTCGCCGAACGGAGGCCCCTGCCGGGTGTGCTGCAAATCCAAAAGGCGCGCGGTGACCCGCAGCGACCCTTTGGATTGCGTATCGCCCTCGGCCGGCGGCAGCAGTTCGTAAAAGCCGTAGACCACCACGGTGGCATCCAGAGCCTCGCCGATTTTGATGATCGAAGCGTGGGTGATTTCGGCGGAGGGCCGCAGCGAAAGCCGCCGGTAAGCCTCCAGGCGGGTAGCGCGGTCCAGCACCAGGACGCCTTCGGAGGCCAGCGAATCGCCCACGCTTTCGGCAATGCTCTCGCCGATCCAATCCAGGTTCGCCGAATTCGAATGGTTGAAAAACGGCAGCGCCAGGACCGTTTCCGCGCGGAGGGAAGCGGCGGCCAGCAGCAGACACAGGAACCGAAACATCTCTTTCCAGTGTAACGTGGGCCGCCAGGCGGGATCGGCGGGCGGCCACCCGCGAATCTAATGCGCCCTCATGCGGCTTTGCATTTCCTCCAGGGTGTATCCCTTGGTTTCCGGGTAGAAGGCCAGAACCACGCAGAACTGTATGGCAGTCATCACCGCGAAAAACACAAAGGGGGCGCCGCGGGAAATGGCCGCCAGGGCGGGGAAGGTAAACGAAATGGCGGCGTTCATCACCCAGTGGGTGAAACTGCCCAGGCTTTGTCCCTTGGCCCGCACCAGGTTGGGAAAGACCTCGCTCAGATACACCCAGATCACGGCGCCTTGCGAGAAGGCGAAGAACCCGATGAACGCCACCAGGCACCAGATCAGCAGGTCCTGGTGCGATCCGCTCAGGAAAACCGCCGCCACGCCTGCCAGCGCCGCGGTGTCCCCGGCCGCGCCGATCAGCAGCAGCTTCTTGCGGCCCAGCCGGTCGATCATGGACATGGCAATCACGGTGAACAGCAGGTTGGTCGCGCCCACGGCTACCGATTGCAGGTCGCCCGAGACCTTGCCGAAGCCCGCCGCCGCGAAAATGTCGTTGAGGTAGTAGAGGATGGCGTTAATTCCGGTGAGCTGGTTAAACATCCCAATGGAAACCGCCAGGAAAATAGGAAATAAGTGACGCTTGTGGAAGAGCGGCTCGCCGGACGCCGCGGTCGAGGCGCTTTCGCGGGAACGCACCGAGGCGACGATCTCGTCGAGATCCTTGCGGTAATCCGGATCGCCGGTGGAGCGCAGCACCTCCTCCGCCTCTTTCGTGCGCCCCATCTGCGCCAGCCAGCGGGGGCTTTCGGGAATCGCCAGCAGCAGCAGGAAGAAGGCCGCCGCGGGAATTGCCGCCACCCCCAGTTTCCAGCGCCATTCGGCATTCCCGAATCCCATCAGGCCGACCAGGTAATTGGAGAAGTAGGCCAGCAGAATCCCGAACACGATATTGAACTGGAAGAGACCCACCATCTTGCCGCGCGAGGCAGGCGGGGCGATTTCGGCGATGTACATGGGGCCGAGCACAGACGATGCCCCGATGCCCAACCCGCCCACGAAACGCGCGATCACCAGCGAGTTCCAGTCGAAGGCGAAGGCGCACCCCAGCGCCGAGAGGAGGTACAGCACCCCGGTGATCCGCAGGCTGGCGCGGCGGCCGTAGCGGTCGCCCGGAATCCCGCCGAACATGGCGCCCAGGATGGTGCCGATGAGCGCGGCCGAAACCGTCAGGCCGAGCGTGAGCGGCGTAAGGGAATACTGCGTCTTAAGCGCCGAAGTGACGCCGGAGATCACCGCCGTATCGAAGCCGAAGAGCAGCCCGCCGAGCGCGGCCACTATGGAACTTCGCAGCAGAAATGCGTTCATTTTCATGCGGAATCCTGTGGAAGCAATCCGCATGATAGCACCGCGCGTGGCGCCGCTCCGGACGGGCGGCGCGGGCGGCGTTTCGGGTCAGGCGTTCTCTGGCTTGGCCGCGAGCGCCCAGGCGGGAGTTTTGCCGGCCAGGCGATGTGCTACCAGGTCGAAGACAATCGGATTGAACGCCATGCCGATGTGGGTTGCGGAGACTTCGAAATCGCACCCGGCATCTCCGGTCCGGCAGACGCGCCAGTCCACGATGCCGTCGGATTTGGTATAGATCGCGGTCTGGGACACGGATTTGGGCAACTTGACCGCCAGCGATTCCAGGAAATTGCAAGTGCAGGCGGCCGTGTAACACGCCGGCAGCACCACCCCCTTCTCGTGACGCTGTAGAATCTGCCCGCGCACCAATTGGGCGGCGCGCAGCACCGCGCTGTGCAAGGAGACTCCCCGGAACGGCGAACCCATCGAGATGACCGACGCCAC
>JASHSS010000621.1 GCA_030038565.1 Bryobacteraceae bacterium | reverse complement strand
GTACTTCCGCCAGCCGCCGGCGGATTCGGGCAGTTTGGCAGTGAGCTTCTGAAGGCGCCCGGCGGCCGCGATCTCCTGACCGCCGGCAAACACGTGGAGGCCCGCTCCTTTGTGATAGCGGTTTCCGGTCTGGTCGTACAGAATGGTCAAGTCCGTCCCATGATAGGGCACACCGTCCAGGCAGAAATACGTCAACTGGCCTTCCGGCGCCAGTGGGTTCACTTCGACTAACTGGTCGATCCGCGGGCGGAGACCCACCAGGCCCGTGATGATCAGATCGGCGTAACCCGAGTGGTTGTAGTCCCGCCCACGGTCCTTGTTGGGGTCGTGGTTCCGGTAAAGGACAGTCCGGGCGATTGGCTCGCCCGTAAGGGGGTTGTAGTCCTCGTCGATCCATGGAATGACGCCGCCTTCGGCCGGTTTGAAATGCTGCGTTTGAGCGTAGATGCGGAGCAGTTCCAGGTAATCGGCCTTGGAGACGTAGTCCTGTTTGTAGTTGTTCAGAAGATTGGCGAGGGCCACGAGGGTCTGGGTGGTCGCGAAAGGCCACGAGGGCCCATTCCACAAGCACTCGTGCGCATTGCTGAACATAAACCGCGCACTGCGCCTCTCGGCGGTAGTAGGGCCATAGGGGGCGTAGAAACCTTGCGGATCCATCAGTTGCTTCCAGGCGATTTCGTAACCCGGATCCGGGAGATTGAAGTACCACGGCACATAGCCGTGCAATTCGCGGACGCCGGCCGGACGAGCACCCGGGTTCCGGGGCAGCACTTTGAAGAAGCCCGCCTCCGGGTCCCACAATTTGCCCTCTACCAGCGCCTTCAACCGGTCCGCTTTTTCGCGGAATTCTTTGGCCGCCGCCTGGTTCCCTGCCCACCCGGCTATCCTGGCGATGGCCACGGCATCGCCGTACATGTAACTGTTGATGGTGGCGCGATACCCGCTGCCGCCGATGGAGACTTCCATGCCGTCGCGGTCGTCGATCTGCCAGAAGAGGCCGTTGGGGTCGAGATGCGTCTTTTCCCACTGCTCGAAATTCTCAATCAGGGCCGGCAGCAGGTCGATCGGCAACTGCTGGTCCTGTGTCACCATGGCGCGAGCCTCGAGGGCATCGGCGGCCCAAAAGCTGTAGCGCCGCGGCTCGCCGTCTTTGGAAAACCAAAACCGCGCGTAATCGTCGAGATACTGGCGATTGCGCAGCCACCTGCCTTCGTAGAAGTGATGTCCGGCGGCGCAACTGATCGTGTTGAACTTGCCCGCCCAGGGTACCGGAGGAAGAAACTCGGTGATTACAAAACCATCCGGCGTTTTCTCGATGTGTTTCCGAAAGGTCCACCAGCGGAAATAGTACATTTCCTCGAGACCTTTGTCGGAGGATTCAAAAAAGGGAATGTTGTCCCGCAGCCAGCCCCAGGCGGCCTTGTCGTCAATGTCAGTGACCACCCGTTCATCGTCGCTGCGGTTAAACGCTTCGACATAAGAACGAAAGGATTCCGGGTTGAGAACCATCGTCCCAGGCTGCGACGCCAACGCCGGCCCGGCGGCCAGCAGGGCGAGACATATGGGGTAGCGGAACATCGCCAGGTTTTCCGGTTACGGCAAGGTTGTGGCTTCGATTGTGCCGTCTCCTCGCCGAATTGTCAATGCTTGGCGGAAAAAGCCAGGTGTGGCCATAACCGGCGGACCTCACTTCACATCAGGGATTTGCTGGTGAAACCGTCGCGCGGACATCCCCGGAATGCGTTGTGCACACGGAAATGCAATCGCCGGGGCCCACGGAATACAAGGGGAGCGGGGACCCGGTCAGCACCAGCTCGCCTCGCCTTAACCCAAGACCCCACACTGCGAGTTGTTGCGAAACGCTGAGCAGGGATGCCAACAGGCCGCCGGGTATCGCGCCGGACGTCTCCATTCCGAGCAGCTCTCCGTTTCGAAAGACCGAGATCTGCTGGTCCAGTTCCTTCGAACCATGGGTTAGCGCCAGGACCACACCGGCATGCAGAGCGTTGTTGGCGATCAGTTCTTCCGCCGTTGGCGTGGGTCCGCGGAACACATGATGATGTAGTTCGATCACTGCGACCACCCCTGCAATCGCCCGCTCGGGCTGTTGCGCAAGCCGGTCGGGGTCCGGAATATCCTCCCCGATCCGCACGGCGAACTCGCCCTCAATGGCGAGGTTTTCGAATCGAGCCGGATCGAGCGTGGCGCCGGAAGGGTGCATCTCGGTGGCGAACAGGCGGCCGAAGACGGGCCGATCGATACCCAACTGCCGTTGCACGGCTGTGCTGACGCAGCCGATCTTATAGCCGGCGATCCCTTCGCCGCGGGCCACGCGCAGCGCCGCAACCTGCCTCTGCACTTCGTAAGCTTCCGCCACCGTCAGCCGGAACGGCGCGTCCCGGAAGAAACCGCCGAGCTGGTGGGCATCGTAGTCCGCCAACTGGCGCCGTGCGATTTCCGCCAGGTCAGATGCTTTCAGCACCGGATGCTTACCCCGACAGTTTCCGAACGGCGGTCCGCAGTTCGGCGGCCAGGCGCGGAACCTCGCTTTCGGCGTCGTCGGCTTCGTACTCCAGCCCCGCAAAGCCCCGGTATCCGGATTTTCCGAGCATCTCCAGCAAACGGTTCCAGTCGGCCGGCTCTTTCCTTCCGGCGGCGTCGGTCATCTGGGTCTTGAGGTGCACGCTGGTGGTGTAGGGCAGCATCGTTTCGAACTGGGCGTAGCCGTGGTCGCGCAGATTTCCCGCATCCGCATTAATGCCCGCCCACGGAGATGCCGCCTGCTTCGCGATCTCCACCGTCGGCCCGGCGGCGGTCGTCAGCCCGCCATCGTCCTCGACTCCCAGGATGATTCCCCGCGTGCCCGCGTATTCGGCCCCTCGCTTCATCACCTCCGCGGCCCAGGCGATGGCCTGCTGCTCGGTGGCGCCCTTCGGGATTTGTCCACCGAACACCCGTACGTGCCCGGCGCCAAGACGGTCCGCCACATCCACCCACTGCCGGATCTTCCCGAACTCGGCGGCCTGCAGTTCAGGCGTGGGTTGGCACAGGCTGACCCGCACGCCGGCGTTATAGATGTGCACGCCGTTCTTGAAGGCCGTCCGGCGCAGCGATGCCAGGTACTCCGGAGAGGTATCCGGAAACCAATACACCGTGCAATCCAGCCCGTCCAGGCCCCAGTCCGCGATCTTGCGGATCAGGTCCTCGTAGGTCATCGATCGGGCGGCCAGTTGGGTGCGGTAAGAGTAGGCCACCAGTCCGGCTCGCAGTTGAAATCCGCGCTCGGACTGGCCGCGGAGCTCAGTGGCGGCAGGGAGCGCCGCAAGGCTCGTCAGAAGTTGCCGGCGGTTCATAAGGTATCTTCCGTTGATGAAATCATACCTCGCGGGCATGCCCCGTTCGCAGCCCACGCCTTTCCGGCCCGGCCGCCTGGAGCCGCACGGAACGGAGGCCGCCTCCGCCGCCCGTGCTTTCGCCTATTCCCGCAATCCGAATACGAACATCGCGTGCCCCGCGGCGATCGCCACGTACTGCTTCCCGCCCACCGAGTAACTCACCGGACCAGCCGAAACGTAGCCGCCGAGCGATGTCTTCCACAGCAATTTCCCGTCGCGCGCGTCGAAAGCGTGGAAGTAGCCCTCGCGGTTACCCGTGAACAGCACATCGCCGGCCGTGGTCAGCACTCCACCCTCGGTCAGGTCCGCGAACTTCACCTGCCACGCCATTTGGCCGGTCTTCGGATCGATCGCTTTCACCGCGCCGTAGCCCTGCGCTTCGTCCGGCAGCAGCAGGGTGTTGCGGTTGAACGCCAGCGGCTGCTCGATATTTCCCCCGTTGAAACGGCGGCCGGGCGAGTAGTCGGCCGGCCCTTCCTGATACACCGAATAGTAGTCCGCCCACACCGACAGGTAGAACAGGCCGGTCCGCGGACTGTAGGAAGGCGCATACCAGTTGGTGCCCCCTTGCACGCCTGGGTAAACCAGCGTCCCTTCCGCCGTGGGCAGCGATTTCGGCATTACTTTGGGCCGCCCGCTCGGGTCGAAGCCGTCCAGCCAGGTCAGTTTGACGAAAGGCGTCCCGGCCAGAAACTTCCCGCTGGTCCGGTCCAGCACGTAGAACACCCCGTTGCGATGCGCCCAGTAGATGAGCTTCCGCTCGCGGCCTTGCCACTCGGCATCCACCAGCACGGGCGTCTGCATGGCATCCCAATCCCACGGATCGTGCGGGACGAACTGGAAGTGCCACTTCAGCTTCCCGGTGTCGGCGTCCAGCGCAACCACGGAAGAGGTGTACAGGTTGTCGCCTGGCCGCACGGTGGCGTTCCAGTCCGGCCCTGGATTACCAACTCCCTGAATGATCAGGTTCAGCTCCGGATCGTACGAGCCGGTCAGCCAGACGGAACCGCCGCCTCGCCGCCAGGCCTCGCCCGCCCACGTTTCGTGCCCCGCCTCGCCCGGCCCCGGGATGGTGTTAAAGCGCCATGCCTCCCTGCCCGTCCGCGCATCGAATGCCGCCACGAATCCGCGAATGCCGTACTCGCCGCCGGCGGGTCCCACAATCACCTTGTCCTTCACCACCAGCGGCGCCATGGTCAGGCTGTAGCCCAGGCTCGGATCCACCACCGCCCGCTTCCAGATCTCTTCTCCCGTCTTGGCGTCCAGAGCCACCAGGTTGCCATCCAGGGCCGCCAGGAACAGCGTGTCCCCGAGGATCGCGAGGCCCCGATTATCCCGCCCGCAGCACACCCCCACGTTGCCCGAAAGCTGGTAGCGGTATGTCCAGAAGGCACGGCCCGTCCGCGCATCCACCGCGATCACGTCGCTGGGCGGCTGGCTGAAATACATCACCCCGTCCACCACCAGCGGAGTCGCCTCAAACTTGTCCATCGAATCGAGCTGGTACACCCACTTCAGTTCCAG
>JASHSS010000620.1 GCA_030038565.1 Bryobacteraceae bacterium | reverse complement strand
TTCAGGTGGCCCACCACGATCTGTGGGATTACGATGTGCCTTCCCAGCCCACCCTGATCGAGTTCCGCGGCCACCCCGCGGTGGCCGTGACCAACAAGATCGGCGAGCTGTTCGTACTCGATCGTGAGACCGGCAAGCCGCTGCACACGGTGGAGGAACGCGCGGTTCCCAAGAGCGATATTCCCGGCGAGGATGCCTCCCCCACGCAGCCGATTCCCGAGTGGAGTCCCATGGTGCCGCAGAAACTGAGTGCCGCGGAGGCCTGGGGATCGACCCCCGAGGCGCGCCAGTGGTGCCGGGAGAAAATCGGATCGCTGCGCAATGACGGGCTGTTTACTCCGCCCTCCATCCGCGGCACGCTGCAATTTCCCGGCAACATCGGGGGCGTCAACTGGGGCAGTGCGGCCTGGGATCCGCAGCGAAACCTCCTGCTGGCCGATACCAATCGCGTGGCCGCCATCGTCAACCTGATTCCGCGCGAAGATCTCGAAGCCGCGCTGGACGCCCGCAAGCGCACCGAGACGGCCTGGGGCGGCGAGTTCGCTCTCCAGCGCGGCACGCCTTACGCCATGCACCGCGAATGGCTGGTGGCGCCGGACGGGCAACCCTGCAACCCTCCGCCGTGGGGCGCCCTGGTGGCCTTCGACCTTACCACCGGCAAACTGCGCTGGCAATCGCCGCTGGGCGTGATGGGCGAGGGATGGCCCGCCGGTTCGATCAACCTCGGCGGCCCCATGGCTACCGCCGGAGGCCTGGTCTTCACCGCCGCCGCGCTCGACCCGCACCTGCGCGCCTTCGATGCGGATACCGGCCGGGAACTGTGGAGCGTGGAGCTTCCCGCCAGCGCCCAGGCGACCCCCATGACCTACGAATGGAAGGGCCGCCAGTATATCGTGATCTGCGCCGGAGGCCACGGCAAGATGAAAAGCAAGATGGGCGACGCGGTGGTGGCCTTCGCCCTGGAGTAACGCCGCGCCGGCTGCTTCGAATGCCGGCCGTGGATCAGACTCAGGCCGGCCCGCCGGGCGCGCCGGCGGCGTCCTCTTCCGCGGGCGCATTGGGGTCCGGCTGCAGCACTACTTCCAACAGTTCCCTGGCTTCCTGCTCGCGGTCCGCCGGTACCTGCACCCGAATGTGCTTTTGCAGAAACGGATCCACATCGTTCACCAGCCTGGTAATCTGCCCGCCCAGGTAGAACGGGATTCCCGCGTCTTCCAGCAGCCCCTTCACCATGGCAAGCTGGACCGCATCCTGGGTCTCCATCAACTCCACCAGGTTGAGGTTCGGGTCGAAATGGCTCGCCTCCCCACGCGGAGGCGCGCCGTCTTCGAGCGGCACATGGCAATCCGAGCACTCCGTGAAACCGTCGCGATACTCGATACCGCATTGGGGGCAATACATGATTGCACCTCCTCCTTCAGTGTAGCCCCGCCGGGCATACGCCGCCTCCGGACTGGCGCTTAATTCCCCACCGGGGTCTTCTCCATGTGGTCGATTACCAGGATGTCCACCGGCCCCTTCTTCTGCTCCAGCCTCAGTCCCAGACCCTGGACCGCCTGTACCAGCGTCGGCAGGGAATCGGCGTCGGGCGGCGCGACGGAACCGCCCTCCGGGGACGCCTCCATGCGCGTTCCCGCCGCCCAGCTCAAAACCGTATCGTAGCGGCCCATGAGCCCGGTCGAATCCGCGACCGGCAGGGCCAGTTGTCCGGACAGAAACCGGGCGAACTCCGGCATGCTCTCGCCGATGTGCTGGCGGCGCGCGCGCCCACTCTCCATCACCATCATGTTGGCGTTTGCGGGCAGCACCGGAAATCCGTCGCTGCCCAGGCTGAACTTCGGTATGGTTCCGGCCGGCGAGGGAAGCGCCGGCTCGTCTCCCTTGCGCGCCGGATCCGACTCTTTCAACTTCGCCCCGTTCCGCCCCACCGTCAGCTCGTACATTTGCATCTCTTTCGACTCGTGGTGGAGGGAGAGCTGGAAACGCTCCGCGAGCAGATTCCGCTGCATCGCCTGGAGTTGCTCCCTGGTGGTTCCCGGCGGCACTTTGGCGGTGATGTCGAATCGCGTGTGGTCCATCCAATCGGGGGCGGACAACTGGTAGTGAAACACGCTATAGGCCGTGGTCACCAGGTTGGAGGAACTCATATTCTGGCAACGGAACAATCCCGGATCGGGGCTTCCCGGTCCGCCGTTGCATCCTACGTTTCGCGCTACGCCGCCGGGCGGAGTGGATGGCTTCACCGACGCCACCTCAAACGAAAGGCGCCCATCCGGCGTCTGGCTGAAAACCGCGGAGCAAGCCAGGAGTATCCATCCCGTTCGGGCGGCGGATTTCATCCTTCCATCTTACCGGTCCAGGCCCTTCCAGGGCCCGCGCGCCTCTTCCAGCCGCACCGCCGCCTCCAGCAGCGCTTCGTCTTCGTAGGGCCGGCCCATCAGTTGTATCCCCAGCGGCAGCCCCTGGCTCGAAACCGCTATCGGAATGGTCACCGCGGGCAGGCCCAGCACGTTGGCCACAACCGCCGGCATGGTGGCCTGGAAGAGGCCAATCGGCTTGCCGTCGCCGATGGCCCACTGCCGCTCGCCGTGCCGGAAGGCGGGGATGGAGGCCACCGGCATCAGCAACGCGTCCAGCGTTTGCATCTGGCGCACCAGCGCGGCGCGCACGCGGTCCCGCGCGGCCAGGGTGATGAGCAGTTGTTCGGCGGTGGGCGGCGGGGGCGCGGC
>JASHSS010000619.1 GCA_030038565.1 Bryobacteraceae bacterium | reverse complement strand
CCTCGATCAGATCGTGGCTCAACAGCGCGTTTTCCGGAAACCGTTGCTCCAGCACTTCGCGCAAGGCGTCCACTTCATAAATGCCCTTGCCCGTAAAGATGCCCTCGCCGAAAAGGTCCTGATAAACATCCGAAACCGCACGGGTGTAAATATCGAACCCCGTCTGTCCCGAATACAGTGCTGCGAGCCGGCTGCGCGAGGCGGATTGCACGCTGATGCCGATCTTCGGCTGAAGAATCCCGTATCCCTCCACCACGATCCCCTTCATCGGGTCCACCACCGCCTGGTTCAGCTGGTGGGCGATGGCGCCAATCAGCCGGGCGGCCGAATCCCGCGGAAGCTGGGTGTCGGAATCCAGCGTGATCACGTAGCGCACTCCCGCCAGAAGCGCGATGTCCCCCACCTTCACCGGAAACGCGTCCAATCCGCCGCGGAGAAACTGGTTCAAGTCCAGCAACTTGCCACGCTTGCGCTCCCAGCCCATCCAGCGGCCTTCGGATTGGTTATAGGTGCGCTTGCGGTGCAGCAGGAAGAAAGGCGCGTGCCCGCCCACCTGGTAGCGCGAATTCAGCCCTTCGATCAGGCGTGCGCCCAACTCTACCAGTTTGTCGTTTTGATCCTCCGGACGGTCGGAATCCAGGGTGTCCGACAACAGGGCGAAGTACAGATTCTTGGTGCAGTTGGCCAGGAAGCGGATTTCCAGGTCGAGCACCAGGTCGTGTACCCGGGCTTCGTCGCTGAACAACGTGGGAACCGCTACCAGGGTGACGCAGTCGTCAGGAATCCCCTCCGAAAAATCCAGCTTCGGCAGCACCCGCGGGGGCAGCAGAAAGGTGGTCAGGTTATTGATGAAGTCCACCGCCGCCTGTGTTGCCGGAAGGGCCAGAAACAGCAGGGCAGCGTATACCGGCGCGTTGATCCCCAGCTTGAACAGGATCCCGAAGGCTATGGAGAGCGTGAGTAGCTCGATGCCCAGCAGGTAAAAACTGGCCGGATATCGCTGAATCAACCGGGGAATACGCGTCCGCCATGGGGGCCGGTAGCCGATGGCCTCCTCGAGTCTTTTCCTGCCCCGGTCCACCAGGTAAAAGCCTACGTGGGTGCGGCGCACCGCCGCCCTTGAGCTTCCCGATATGGAACGCGCTTCGCGGCACAGCGCGAGGGCCTCTTCCGCCACCTGGATTTCCCTAAGGCGGCTTCGCCGGGCCAGTTCCGCGACCGTCTCGCAATACCGCGCGCGGCTGTCGAAATCCATGCGGGCGTAGGCCCCCGCCGGCTCGCGCGCCAACGCCCGGTTCACGGCACTTACGGCCTCGAAAAATTCCCGCCACAATGTCTCGCCGATCCTTCTCAGGCTGGTCAGCAAAGCCGGCCATTCGCCCGCCGGCGCTTCCGTCAGGCGGTCGATCAGTTCCAGTTGCAGGGCCGGCTTCAGGCTCCAGACTTCTTCCGTATCGAGGGGCGCGGTTTCCTGGAATCCCTCGACAAACGCGGTCAGCTCGGCTTCCCGATAGGATTGCCTGCCGGTCTCCAGGTATTTCCGCGCCAAGAGGCAGACCCGCGGCACCTCGGCGCCCGAGGGATCTGCGACTGCCCGCATTTCCCGCATCCCGAAGGCGAGTTCGCGAGCTTCTTTTTCCGCCGAAAGGATCAGGCGGAAATTGTCCAACACCCAGGCTGCATTTTCCCCGTGCGGATGAGCGGCCACCCGCGCGATCAGCTCCCGGACCCGGCGCCGGCGATTAGGCGGTCCAGCTCTTTTCCTGCCCCGGGGCCGGCTTTCGGGACAGGCCCGTCCCAGAGACGCGCCCGCCGCCCGCCACGTGGCAAGGTCCTGTTCCGCTTCCTCCCGCGGTGCATCGTGGATTAGGACATCTTCCTGTTTCATCGATAACTCGAGGCCTGAAGTTCAAACATGGCCGCGTAGCGCCCACCGAGCAAAACCAACTGCCCATGGCTGCCCTGTTCCGCGATCCGGCCGTTTTCCAAAACCACAATCCGGTCCGCCATCCGCACCGTGGAGAAACGGTGC
This sequence comes from Bryobacteraceae bacterium, assembly GCA_030038565.1. Classification (GTDB taxonomy): domain Bacteria; phylum Acidobacteriota; class Terriglobia; order Bryobacterales; family Bryobacteraceae; genus JOPF133. The sequence continues at coordinate 5,939 of JASHSS010000619.1, read as the reverse complement.
GAGATGAGCAGCGCCATTTTTCCAGCGGTCAATTCCGCGAAGCGCTGGAAGACTTCGTATTCCGAGCGCGCGTCGAGACTGGCGGTAGGCTCGTCCAGAATCACCAGTTGGGCATCCCGCACATAGGCGCGCGCCAGTGCGATCTTCTGCCACTCTCCGCCCGAGAGATCCACGCCGCCCTCGAAACGTAGCCCAAGCTGCTGGTCGTAGCGTTTCGGCAGCCTCTCGATGACCTGGTCGGCCAGGCTCTTCTGCGCTGCCCGGCGGATGGCGCCGTTGTGCGCCACTTCGATGCGGCCCACGGCAATGTTCTCGCGGGCGGTCAGTTCATAGCGCATGAAGTCCTGAAAAATCACGCTCACCTGGCTGTCCAGGTCCTCCATGTTGTATTCCCGCAGGTCCACCCCATCCAGCAGAATCCGCCCGCCGGTGGGGTCGTACAAGCGGGTCAGCAACTTCACGATCGTCGTCTTGCCCTGTCCGTTTTCCCCGATGAGCGCCACGCGCTCTCCCGGCTCCAACCGGAAATCCAACTGCTCCAGAACATTGCGCTGGTTGCCGGGATAGGCGAAGGTGACTTTTTCGAACACGAATCCGTGGTGAATCGGACGCGGCGCCGGAATGGCATCCGGCTTGGATCGGATCTTCGGACGGACTTCCAGGAATTCCACCAGGTCGGTGAGAAACAGCGCCTGGTCGGCGATGCTCGAGAACGAGGAAAAGACATTCTGAATGTTTGCACTCGTGCCGGCGATCGCACCCGCCAGAAACTGGAGGGTGCCCCATGTCATGGCCCCCGTAACGGTTCGATATATCACGTAAGCGTAAGCTCCGTAGTATCCGCCCGTACTGAGCAGGGAAAGGGCTGCTCCAGCCCACAATCGCCGTCCCGCCAGCCGCACATCCTCGTCGTAGATCTGGTTTGCCAGTTGCTCGTACTGCCCCACCAGAAAGCCGCTCAACCCGAACAGCCGTAGTTCCTTGGCCGATTCCTTGCTGGCGCCCAACACCCGCAGGTAATCGAGCCTGCGCCGGATGGGGGTCTGCCGCATGTTCTGGGCGTATCCGAGAAAGGCGAAGTGGCTTTCCCCCAGAAAAGCCGGTAACACGGCCGCCACCAGCACCACCAGAAGCCACGGCGAAAACCACAGAATCCCGAGCGAGAGGCTGACCGCCGCAATCATCTGCTGGCCTACCGATCCCATCGACTGGATCATCGCGATCCGGTCGGTGGCCTGGACCCGCGCGCGTTCCAGTTTGTCGTGAAAGACCGGATCTTCATAGGAGGCCAAATCCAGACGCGATGCATGATCCATCACCATCAGGCTCACGTGCCGCGAGAACCGATCCGCAAGTAGCGAATCGAAATATCCAATCGCCCGGCCGGCGATGCTGCCCAGCGCCGCCAGGCCGAATTCCGCGGCCACCAGCCACCAGAAATCCGGCGGCAGCGCGCGGCCGCCGTAGTGCGCCTGCACGGCGTCGAGAATTTTCTTGGATACCGTGAGCATGGCCACCGGGATCAGCGCCGCTACCAGCCGGCAGCTCAAAACCCCGCAGATGACCGGCGGTCCGGATTGCCACACAATCCGCATCAGCGCCGGTATATGCCGCAGCGCCCGGAGCCGCTGCTCCCAACTACCGCGTAAAGTAAGGGTTGGATTACTCACGCGTTCTCCCATCTTGCATCCTGAATACCGTTTCGGTTGTCCTTTGGAAATGCGGGCAGGCGCCGGCCGGCACTGGCCGGGATCGGGAAGTTCTTACCCTTTGGGCGTTTCCGGAGTGTAAGGTTCGAAGCCCGCCCGTTCCATGCCACGCCGGGCTTCCGGGTTTTTCATGAACGTTTCCCACACCATCCCGCTGCGCGCGTTTTCCGCCATCAGGATCGAGATTCCGGTATCGATCCCGATCACGTCTGAGTCGTACCATTTCTTGAGCGGGTTGAAGGCGTCCACGAACCCGTATCGGCACCACGCCTCGCGGTAATGGTTCCGGATGTTCTGGAGCACCTCCAGGCAGTCCTGGGGAAGGAACGGCAGGGATCCGCCGGCCGCGCACGGAACCACGGTCCCATCGATCGGACCGACCGCCGGAGGCCCGCCCCAGGCCACGTACCCGTGCTCCGAATCCGAAGCCGTTATCCCCCAGAGGTCCGCGCTGTAGTCGGGAAACTGTTTTCCCAGTTCGATGCAGAAGCGCCGATGCACTTCGGTGGCGATGATCGAGTTTCGAAAATAGTCCGCGTAGCGGTCCCGTTTGCCCCGGAAATCAAACCAAGCCTGCGAGTATTGGTGGACGAACAGAGGCGCGAAGGCCCCGATGTAGCGCAACCCTTCGTAATCGAAGGTCACTCGCTTCCAGGCATTCCATGTTTCCGCCGGCAAAGGGTGGGTTGAAGATCCCAGCCCCAGAAGGTACATCATCATCAACTCGCTGTACAGATCCCAGCGATAGGGCAGGAAGCCCACCTCGGGCATCCAACCGTGGGGGAGCAGATCGGTGTCTTCGGAGAGCCAACTCCAGTCCACCCGGTTGAAGATCGCATCGGATAAATCATCGATCTCCTGGTTATGAAAAAAACGCCGGCAGGTGAGCACTCCGCACAAGAGTATGGCCGTGTCCACCGAGGAAACTTCCGAATCCCACTGGCGTGCTCCGGTATTCATATCCGCGAAGTGGAAGAAAAACCCCCGATGATTGGGGAGCTTCTTCCACACGAAGCGCAGGGCTGTGAGCGCGCGGTCGCGCGCCTGGGCGTGGGGCAGGTAACCCCGGCTCTCCGCAATGCACAGAGCCGTCAGGCCGAACCCCGTGGCGGCGATGCTGGCCACTCCGCCGCGGTCGTTTCCGCGCGCTTTGAAGCGGTCTCTCACCAGGCCGGTCTGAGGGCTGGATTGTTCCGTAAAGTACAGGCAGCCGACGCGTTCCAGATCATCCAGGAATTTGTCCTGGTCTTCGGAAAACGCCGGCAGGCCACCCGAACCGGCCGCTCCGGATCCCCAACTCACGCCTCCCAGCATGGCCGCTCCGCGCAACACATCGCGGCGTGAAACCATCCACTCACCGAGCCGGTTTCGCATCGCTCCTGCCCCCATTGTAGGGCGGGGGAAAGGCGCGCCTCCGTTAGCAAACGTACATCGGGCGCGTGCGGCCTGCTCGTAAGATATGGCTGTGGGCGAGGAATGGCTGTGAGCCGCAGGCGCCGTCTGGCGGTCTGGGCCGGTGCGGGCGTGGCTGTGTCCCTCACCGTTCTCGCCGCCCTGCTGCTGGTTGCCGATCGTCCCAACGCCATCAACGGCGCGGTGGTGGTGGACGCCGCCGACCCCATGAAACAACTGCCCATCGGCGGTGTGGAGATTACGGTTCCCGGCGCCCCGCCCGCTTCCGCCGTCCACTCGGACGCTACGGGCTTCTTCACCATTCCGTTGTCCTGGCGCATGCGCGTGGGCCAGCCGGTGGTGCTCGAGTTCCGACATCCGGACTACCAGCCGCTGGAGATGCGCTACGCCGGTGCGGATCGGTTATATATCGCCCGCCTGACTCCCCTGGTTGTCCCGAGCGGTCCCGAAGTCCCGGTCGCCAATGTGGTCGCCCGGTACTCCGTCAATACCGTCACTGCGGTCAATGTCGGAAGCTACGTAAAGACCTTCGAGGTGGCCAATACCGGCAACCGGCCCTGCCAGGGACACAAACCCTGCTCGCCGGACGGAAAATGGCGGGCGGCCATAGGATCCGCCGTGATCGACGCCGGCCCCGGTAATGAATTTCACAACGCCCGCGTCTCCTGTATCGCCGGACCCTGCCCCTTTACCCGGATTGAGGAGAACGTGAGCCGCTCCCGTGCGGCCCGCACTCTGCGGGTCTCCGCCTTGGATTGGTCCGACACGGCTACATTCCTGCTCGAAGCCGAAGTCTACAGGCCGATGGTCAGCGACGCCCAACGGCAATCCTACCCGGTGATCTTCGACCGCGCCCTGACCTTCACCCTTCCCGCCGCCGCCGATGGACTGAGCATCCAGGCGGAGGTCAACGGAAGTTTGATCGTCTTCCCTCTCGGGCCTCCGCTCCTGCTGACCTGGGCGAAGTGCCAGCTCGTAGTGAATCCCGATCAGACTAAGGTGTGCCGTTGCGATCTCAAGCCCGGCTTCCGTTTCGCCACTTCAGGGTCTCCTCCCAATCGAAGTCCCAGTGAGTAATCGGAGCGGCCGGTTCAGACGCAGCCGCCGCTATTGGCTGACCGGCTCAACAGCCATCGTGACACGGTTGCTACTGACCTGCTTGCCGTCCGGAGTGCTCACCCGCACTTCGACTGGCACGGCGTCACCGAAATCCGTCAACGCCGGAACCCGCGCTTGAATGGCGTACACACCAGCATGGTCCGGGATCTCGTTCACCGACTCCACTTCAGCATCCACGCCACCCACTTCAACCGAAATATTTCGCGTCGACACTTCGGACGGTGAACCCAAACCGCTGACCGAGGTAACAATGACGTCTCCGGGCTGGGCAGGATGCGCCGCCACCCGGTAGTTCCGCGCCATCGCCAGGTCGGTGCTCCCGGCGAACGCGATCATCCCCTGGCCCTGGCCGGAACTGCCCAGTGCGAGGATCATCGGGGTTGCCATCTGCATGGAGCCGGTCACGGGGTCGCTGGTTCCGGCGGCGGTCTCAATAGTCGCCGCGAGCGGGGCGCCTGGCTGCAAAGTCGGGCAGAGGAAGGTGACCCGGGTATCCGATGCGGCCAGCACGGGGAGGTATTGGCCATTGAGTTTGACTCTGGTGTCGCTTAGTGCCGTACTCTGCCCGGATGGATCGGAAAGGTCTGAGCCTGGCTCCGCAAACCCACTCCCATTCAGGGACGCGAGCGCGCCAGGGCTGCACGCCAAGTGTTCCGAACTGGCCAAAGTTGGTGCTTCGGAGCTGACGTTCAGGGTAACCGCCGCCGACGAGGACCGCCCTGCCGAGTTGGTCGCACCGAACGTGACCGTGTGCTTGCTGCTCTGGGAAGCAGACGGAGTCCACTCGAAGCGGCCGGTAGGCGCGTCGAAGGAAGCGCCCGCGGGAACCCCGGAGGCGGTGAGTTGCACCGGCAGGCCGTCCGGATCCACAGCGGCCACCGTGAAGCGGAGTGCCTTCCCGAGACGGGTGGTCTGGGCGCCTGGCACATTCAGTACCGGGCCGGAGGATGCCTTAACTTGGATGGTATCCTCAGCGCTGGTAGCGTTTGCCGTGGCGGTGATCGCCGCGGTTTGCTCTATGGCCGCCGCATCGATGGCGACCTGGAAAGTCAGGCGAGTCTGATTCGCGCGAGTTGAAACGACTGTGGGCGTCTTCACCTGTCCGCTGCTGCTGGTCACCTGGATGGATGTGGCGATGGGGGCGGAGGCGGTCCGCAACTCACAGGTAGCCTGGCTGCCGGCAGTGACGACCTTTGGGGTGCAGAAGAGTTCCGTGACGGTGTTTAGGGGCTCGACCTGCGAGGCGCCGGCGGCATTGGACGTCGTCGGAAACGCGTCGGATTTTCGTTGGATGGTCAGCGTCAGGGTGGCCTTGCCGGCGCCGCTGCTGTTGGTGGCACTGAGGGTCACGGTCGAAGTTCCAGCGGCAGTGGGGGTGCCGGAGATCAGACCCTTGCTGGTGCTGACCGACAGGCCGGCCGGCAGCCCGGATGCGGCATAGCTGGTGGGGGAATTGGTGGCTGCGATCTGATAGGAGAAGGCGTGGCCCACCTTTCCGCTGGCGGTGGCGGCGCTGGTAATCACGGGGGCAGCCGCCGAAATGGTGAGGGTGAGGGTGGCGGTGCCGGTGCCGCCGCTGTTGGTGGCGCTGAGGCTCACGGACGAGGTTCCCGCGGCTGTGGGGGTGCCGGAGATCAGGCCGCTGGTGGTGCTGACCGAGAGACCGGCGGGCAGTCCGGTGGCGGCATAACTGGTGGG
>JASHSS010000618.1 GCA_030038565.1 Bryobacteraceae bacterium | reverse complement strand
CCACCGCGCCAGCGCCCACCGCGCCAGTGCCCGCCACACCAGCGTCCGCCGCGCCGCGCCCGCCGCACCAGCGCCCGCCACACCAGCCCGCCACGCCAGCCCGCGACGCGCCCCTCCGTCCTCGTCTGCTAAAATCGTTTCCATCAACGGCCGCCACCGCCGGCGGCTTATTGAGGTTCGTCCATGCGATTCGGAGTCACCGCTTCGTGGTTTATTTTCCAGCTTGGTTGTGCGTCGGCACTGGCCGCTCAATCCGCCCCTCTACCCGGCAGGGGTCTCGCCCAGCATGACTTCCTCTACTGCGGCGAATGGCAGCAGCGCGGCCAATCCCCACAGACCATGTACGTCGTGCGCGGCGGCAAGGTGACCTGGTCGTATTCCATTCCCGCCAAAGACGAGATCAGCGATTGCTCCATGCTCCCCAACGGCGACATCGTCTTTGCCCGCCGCTCGGGCGCCAGCGAGGTGACCCCCGAGAAGCGCATCGTCTGGAATTACGTGGCCCCGCCCGGCACCGAAGTCCACACCGCGTACCCCATGGACAACGACCACATCCTGGTCATGCAGAACGGCGACCCCGCCAAGCTCCTGGTCATCCGCAAGACCTTCGAAGATCCGGCCGGCGAAGTCGAACGCGAGATCGCCCTGGAAACCCGCGTCCCCTCCGCGCCGCACGGACAATTCCGCCACGTCCGCATGACCCCCGAGGGCACGTTCCTGGTGGCTCACATGGACCTCAACCGCGTGGTGGAGTACTCTCCCGACGGTAAGCCTCTGTGGTCGGTGGATGCCCCTTCCCCATGGGCCGCGGTGCGCCTCAGAAACGGCCACACCCTGATCAGCGGCAACCAGAACGGCTACGTGCGCGAAGTGGATAAGAACGGCAAGATCGTCTGGGAACTCAACAAGGACGATCTCCCGGGCATCCCCCTCTACACGGTTCAGGAGGTTTCGCGCCTGGCCAACGGCAATACGCTCATCAATAACTGGCCCGGCAGTCTCCCCCTGGAGCAGTGGCCCGCCACCGTGCAACTGATCGAAGTCACGCCGGACAAAAAGGTCGTCTGGGCTCTCCAGGACTGGAAAACTCTCGGTCCCCCCTCCTGCACGCAAATCCTGGATGCCGCCGGCGCCGCCGATTCCGGCGACGCGCAACGTTGATCCTATCGCGCCCTATCCGACTAACTGCTCAAATCGCGACCCCCGCCGCACGATGGTCTGGCCGCGTTCCGGTCCTGTCGAGACGCAACCCACCTCCACGCCAGTGCGGTTTTCGAGAAACGCCAGGTAGGCCTTGGCGCGCTGCGGAAGATCCTCGTAGGAGACCATCCCGAATGTGGAGCAACCCCAGCCGGGCAGGCATTCGTAAAGCGGTTCCAGGCGGGCAATCTGCTCCACGGTAGCCGGCACTCCGGCGATCTCGCGCCCGTCCAGCCGGTAGCCCACGCACACCGGGATCTGGTCGAACTCGTCGAGCACATCCAGTTTCGTCACCACCAGGCTGTCGAATCCGTTGATGGCGGCGGTGTAGCGCAGGAGCGGCGCGTCGAACCATCCGCAGCGCCGCGGGCGCCCGGTGACCGCGCCGAATTCCTTGCCCCGCTGGCGTATGCGCTCGCCCGCGCCGTCCAGCGCCTCGGTGGGAAACGGACCCCCGCCCACCCGCGTGATGTACGCCTTGGCCACCCCGATCACGCCGTGGATGCGCGTGGGCGGCACTCCCGTGCCGGTGCAGGCGCCGCCCGCCGAGGCGCTCGAAGAGGTCACGAACGGATAGGTGCCGTGGTCGATATCCAGCATGGTGCCTTGGGCGCCCTCGAACAGCACCGTCTTTCCCGCGCGCATGGCGTCGGCCAGCAGCAGCGCCGTGTCGCAGACCATCGGCCGGATGCGTTCGGCGAAGGCTTCGTACTGTTCGCGGATGGCCGCCAGATCCAGTTCTTCATAGATGCCCAGGGCTTTCGCGATGGTCACCTTCTCTTGCATCACCGAATCGTATTGGGCGCGGAAGAAATCGCGATCCAGCAGGCCGGCAATGCGGATGCCGCGCCGCGCGATCTTGTCTTCGTAGCACGGGCCGATGCCGCGCGAGGTGGTCCCGATAGACACCCGCCCCGGCCGCGCCTCGGACATTTTTTCCATCATGCGGTGAGCCGGAAACAAGACGTGCGCGCGGTCGCTGATGGACAGGTTTTGGCGCACCGCGACGCCGGCCGCTTCGAGGGCGTCGATTTCCTCCAGCAGGGCGCGCGCGTCGAGCACCAGGCCGTTCCCGATGACGGCCTTTTTGCCGGGCCGCAGAATGCCGCTCGGCACCAGCTTCAGCACGAATTTTTTGTCGCCGATGAAGACCGTATGGCCGGCGTTGTGCCCGCCCTGATACCGCGCCACGATGTCGAAGCGCTCCGAGAACAAGTCAACCACCTTGCCCTTGCCCTCGTCTCCCCATTGCGATCCCAGGATGACTACGTTTCCCATTTTGACCAAACTTGTTCATTGTAACTGCTGGCGCGGCGCCGCGCATTTGAGAGTTATACCGGGCGGTACGAAGCCGCTTCCAGGCGACCGTCGGGGGCGTTCTTGCGCAGGATAGCCTCGGTCCGAAGATGACGCTCGTCAGTCACTCCAGCCTTTTTCTGTACCCCCTGTCCCACATGGCCGCGGATGAAGCTCATGCCGCCGGCCGGTGCTCAACGAGCGCCACGACCTCTACTTCGTCGACTACCTGCGCCTGTGCTTCCGCCACGGCGGCTTTCCCGGCTTTGAAGGCCACGGCCGCGAGGCGCCCGCGGAGACCGCCATGCTGAGCGAAGGCCTGCTGCCATTTTGAGCCGAAGGCGGCAAAGAACGCCCCGGATATCCGGACCCCCACCTCCGCAGGCCCGCTTCCCGTGATACGCTACCTGTTTATGAAGATTTCGGATGTTTATGTAGGGCTCGGCCAGGAGACGTTTGCCCAACTCATCCGCGGCATCTCTATCGGTAAGCTCCGCACGTACCAGATCTACGAAGGTTTCAAAGTTCGCGCGCATTTGCATAAGCTCAACACCGAAATTCTCCGCAAGTCGATCCCCCGATTTTGGGAGCGGGTCACTCAGGGCGATGAGGATTTCGGCAAGGATCTCGCGCAAGCCATCCTGCTTTCACACCTGGACCTGATTTCGGCGGTTCTGGATTTCCTGGGGGTGGCTCACGAAAACGGCTTTTTCGCGAAAGACATCGATCCCAAGCCGCATTTCACGGAGGGCTGGGAAGAACGGGTTTATGAGAATTTCCGGGCGGCGTATCCGGAACCGGTTCTCGTCTTTTATATCAATCATTTGCGGTGGGAGTTGCTGGGCGCGACGGAAGTTTACCGGCCGGCGGCTCCAAGCGCGGCGTGATTTCGGTTAGCCGCGTGCAGAGTGGACAGTTTAGAACCATGACAGTTCTCCGATCGGATCGGGTCGAGGCCCACTCCTCAGGATTATCGAAGCCCTTTTTCCAGAAAGAGTTACCACAGCTTTCGGATACCGGCCTGGGGAATTGGCTGCGAGGCGGGCGGCGGGTGGTGGGGCACAGCGCGGAACGGCTGCGCCAAAACACCCAACTCGTTGTGGCCGGGCGGGCACTCGCGCGGCCTGAAACGGGAAACCGATTGGACTGCCAGGAAACGAGGCGCCATACATGAACCATTGCGACTTTCATTATTCCCATCTTCTGCCCAAGAAGCCGGGGATACTTCCGCTCGAGGAGACCATGACCAAGCAGTGCCGCCGCTGCGGCGCCGAGTTCGTTACCCGTTCGCGGATTCGCAAACGTTGTGATGTATGTCAGGCGGTGGTCTCCGCCGAAAAGCAGAAGAAAGCCAACGAGCGCCTCAAGGCTCGCCGCGCCGCACGCCGCTTGTGCCTTCTGGCCAGCTAAGGGAAGGCTGGCGCCACAGATCCCGGCAAGAACCAGCGCGTGGCGCGGGGTGTGTCCCTCCGCGCCCGTAAGCCGCCCATTCGTACACTCTGAATACGCAAACACAAACCGCCGCCCGGCAGGTGTGGCGTGACAGGCCTTCAACCCTCGCATAGCCGGACCGGCGAGGTTTTCGACACTGCCCCACTTTCCCTGCGGTCCTGGTAAGCTTCTGAGCCGGTAGCGCGGGCTTCAGCGCCCCACCGGCCGGCACGGTTCACCCTCAGGTGTTGACGATCCAGCCGTCGGCGAGTTGGATCACGCGGTGGCCGAAAGCCGCGTTGGCCTCCGAATGGGTCACCTGCACGATGGTGGTGCCTTCGTCATTGAGCCTTTTGAAAAGCTCCATAATTTCTTTGCCCTGCGTGGAGTGCAGGTTTCCGGTAGGCTCGTCGGCGAGAATCAGCTTGGGATGGGCGATCACCGCCCGCGCCACCGCCACCAGTTGCTGCTGTCCGCCGGAAAGCTGGCTGGGGTAGAGGTCGCGCTTGCCGACAATGTGGAAGCGGTCCAGCGTGTCGCACACCATGGCGGCGCGCTCCGAACTCTTCACGTTGCGGTAGGAGAGCGGGATATCCAGATTCTCATAGACCGTCAGGTTGTCGATCAGGTGATAGCTCTGAAACACGAAGCCGATATATTTTTTATTCAGCTCCACGCGGTCTTTGGGCTTCATGCGATGGACCTGGTGTCCGAAGAACTCGAACTCTCCGGTCCAGGCGCCGTCCAGCATTCCCAGGATGCTCAGGAGGGTGGACTTGCCGGCTCCCGAGGGGCCCATGATGGTGACGAATTCGCCTTCCTTAATTTCGCTGTTGATGCGGCGCAGCACGTAGGTGCGCCCATATCCGCCTTCATAGAACTTCTCGACATTGCGCAGTGTAATCATGAAATGGTCCTATTCGTGCCGCAGGGCGGTGACGGCGTCCAATGCCATGGCCCGCCGCGACGGCAGGTAACTCGCCAGCAGCGCCACCGCGCCCAGCAGGAGGGCGATGGCGGCGAAGGTGTAGGCGTCGGCCGGACGCACTCCGTACAACATGCCGGCCATCAGGCGCGTGAGTCCAAAAGAGGCCGCCAGCCCGGCGGCGATTCCATATGCCGCCAGCCGCGCGCCCTGCCCCAATACCAGGCGCAGAATATGGGGCGGCTCCGCGCCCAGCGCGAGGCGAATGCCCAGTTCGCTGGTGCGCTCGGTGACATCGTAGGAGATGAGGCCGTAAATTCCGGCTGCCGAGAGAATGAACGCCACCAGGGCGAAAACTCCCAGCACCACGGTCTGGAAGCGCGCCTCGGCCAAGGCCAGATCCATCACCGTGTCCATGCTTCGGACATCGGCCACCGGCTGAGCGGGAATCATCTGGTGGACGGTCCGGGTGACGGCTTGCGCCAGCGCCATGGGATCGCCTGCCGTGCGGGCCACCATCACCATGGTTAGCGTGGCTCTCTGCTGGAACGGGCGGTAAATGGTCGGCCACTCTTCGGTATCCATACGCTCGGGCTTCACATCTCCTACTACCCCGACGATCTCGACCAGCCCGCCGTCGTAATCCACTACCAGGCGCCCGCCGACGGGATTCCCTTGGGGCCAGAAGCGGCGCGCCAGCATCTGGTTCACAACCGCCACTTGAGGCGACTGCGGAGAATCCGCCTCGGTGAACACGCGGCCCGCCACCAGCGGGATACCGATGGCGTGAAAATAACCCTCGTCGACCCTGCGAACCAGGGCGATGGGACGCTGCTCCTGGGGAGGCGCCGGCCGGCCATCCACTGCAAAAGACGAACCGCCCCCGAATCCGGTTAGGGGCAGGGTATTCACGAAACCCACGGCCGAGACTCCCGGCAGCGATCCGACGCTGCGGGCCACCTCGTGCAGGAAGGCGATGCGCCGTTGAGGGGTATTGAGGCTGGCCGCGAAGGGCAGCCGGCAGGTCAGCACGCCGGCGGGCTGGAAGCCCGGGTGGACCGCCCGCAAGCGTTGGAAGCTGCGAATGAGCAGTCCCGAACCGATCATCACGACCACCGCGAGAGCCACCTGCGCCGCCACCAGCACCTGGCGCGCAGCGCGTCCGGAGCGGCTCATGGTGCCGCCGCGCCCGCCTTCGCGCAATGCGGCGCTCAAATTGGCGCGCATGGCGTGGAGGGCCGGCGCCAGGCCGAAGAGGATCCCGGTGGCGATGGAGACCGTCAGCGCGACGAGCAGCAGGCGGGCATCCACCGCGGCACTGGAGAGCCGCGGAATCTGGCGGCTTCCCAGGCGGGCCATGAGCCGGACGCCGGCCACCGCCAGCAGCGTGCCGAAGGCTCCGCCGGCCATCGAAAGCGAGACACCCTCGGCCAGCAACTGCGCGGCGATGCGGCTCCGCCCGGCGCCCAGCGTAGCGCGCACAGCAATCTCCCGGGCGCGGGTGGAGGCGCGCGCCAGCAGCAGGTTGGCCACATTGGCGCAGGTCATCAGCAACAGCAGCCCCACGGCTGTCAGCAGCACCAGCAGGGGCTCCTCGACCTGACCCACGAGCTCGTTCGAAAACGGGAATAGCGAGGGCCTCCAACCCGCGTCCAGCACCGGATTGACCTGCTCGCCGCGCTGGCCCATGGCGTCCAGTTCGGAGCGCGCCTGTTCGAGCGTGGCGCCCTTCTTTAACCTCCCGATCACGGTCAAGACCCGGCCGTTCAGGATGCGCGGGTCGTTCCAATCCAGAGCCAGAGGCAGCCACAGGTCGATGTCCGGATCGAGGACCGCGAAGTGCGGCGGCATCACGCCCAGCACGGTGTAGGTTTGTTCGCGCAAGTGGATGGACTTCCCCAGGATGCCCGCGTCTGCACCGAACTTGCGGACCCAGAGGGCATGGCTGAGCAGGGCGAAGTTGGCGTGCCCGGCTCGATCCTCTTCGGGAAGAAAGGCGCGGCCGATGATCGGCTGCACTCCCAGGAGCGAAAACATTCCGGAGTTGAAGAACTCCAGGCGGATTTCCTCCGGCTCGACGGCGCCGTTGGGGCCGCCGGTCAGACTCTGGTGTCCCCCCCAGAGCGCGCCCAGGGCTTCGAACGACCGGGCGGATTGCCATTGCTGAAAGTTGAACGGGGCGACCGCCATGCGATATTTGTGATGAGCCGGATTTTTTTCCCAGATCACCAGCAGCCGTCCCGGCTCGCGAAAGGGCAGAGGCTTCCACAGAACCTCGTACACTACGCTGAAGATAGCCGTGGTGGCCCCAATCCCCAATCCCAGTGTCAACAGCGCAACGGCGGTAAACCCAGGAGCCCTCCGAAACAGGCGCACTCCAAAGCGCAAGTCCCGAACCAGCGAGTACATGGCATGAGGGTAACAAATGTTGCGGACGGAGTGGAGGGGAGAGCGGGTCCGGCGGGCCCGGGGGGCAGCGGAAAAAGGCGTTGGCAGGCTGAACGCCGGCCCCACCAACCCGGCTTATGTGCGCCGGAGCCATGCGTGGATGGAAATGCCGCCGTTGACGTTATGCAGGTGGATGAGCGGTCCGCCGCGGTTCACGGTGGTGCGCAGGCGCTGGCCGGTGGATTCGCGCCAGGCGTGTCCGAATTCGGTTTGGATGCCACCCGACAGGTTGCGAGCTTCGAGCACCGCATCGGCGTCCGAAGGGATGGACAGGTGGATGGGGCCATTCACGGAACTCAGGGCGATGGGGTGGGCGGAGGCGATGCGGTTGAAATCCACCTCCAGGGGACCGTTGACGGTGGAGAGATCGGCTTCGCCGCCGATGCGTTCGGCTTTGATGCTGCCGTTGACCGAGGACGCCTTGACCGGTCCCGAGACGCCGCTGATGGAGAGCGCGCCATTGATGAGCTTGATGTTCTCGAGATTGGCGGAGCGCGGCACCATGATGTGGTATTCGACGCTGGCTGGATGGCTGGCATCCGCGCCGAGATAGAGGGTGCGGATGGAGAGCATCTCGGCGGACGAATCGACGACGATCTGGGCATCGTCCACATGCCGCGGATCGCGCGATTTCTTGATGGCTTCGACGAGCACTTCATCGCGGTCCCAGGCGGTGATCCACACGTCGCCGTAAAGGTTGTGAATGAGCACCCGGCCGTTGGGGTTGAGGCCGTAGACCTGGTGGAAATCGGCCCTTGGCGTTCCGATGACTCTGGCATACAGACCGGGGCCGGCGGTCAAAGCCGCCAGCCATACAACCAAGGCCTTACGTTGCAGTTTTCGCATGGCATCCCCCTCCTCTACGAAATGTCCAGGAGCCTGGTCCGTTCCCCAAGCGCGGCAGGCCGTCGAAGGACCCACGGGTTGCCTGCCCGGCGGGCCGGCAATCCGCTCGACGGCGAACGTTTGGCGGTGCGCCTCGAATACGGCTTACCCGCGCGGCGCGGAACGTCCGGCGCGCGGCGAAGCCGGTTAATGTTTGGCGGTCTCGATTTTTTCTTCCACGATCCGCCCGTCGAACAGCCGGATGGTGCGATCGGCGAACTCGGCGTA
>JASHSS010000617.1 GCA_030038565.1 Bryobacteraceae bacterium | reverse complement strand
CACCGTTCGATGCCAGTCTACTCGACCGGCAGGCGGAAAACCGCGCTGTGTATAAGTTTTTACGAAACCTTCGCAAGCGCGTGGGAGATGGCGCACATTGCCGCATTCGCGGCGAGCCTGCGCTGGCCGAAACGCGCTATGGCGCGATCCACACCGCGACCTGGCTCTCCCGCACCGCCACGCCGCCCACCGTTAATTGCACAGCGGCGTAGTAAGGGTACGCCACCGCATTCAGCCGGATATCGACTTCCCAGGACCCCAGCGGCGCTCCGGGTATTGCGACGGTTTGCTCGACGTTGAGATCCACCGCCGATACAAACTCGTTCAGAGGCATTGGGGATTGCGCGATCACTCCCGTGCCCCCCCAAAGGCTTATACCGGCGCCGTTCAGGAAGACGCGGATCACCGACCCGGCCGCGGCCGGGTTGGTGCAGGAATTCTGCGTGCCATCCTGGTTCAGCACCATGGCCGAAACGGAACCGGCCAGCGTCCCTCCCTGGCACACCGGATAAGCCGTCACGCCGAGCGTGGCCAGGCTGGGCGTGAGGGCTGCTACCGCCGTGGTCCGCGAAGAGGCGCCGCCGGCGCTGGTCAACTGCAAGGTGGCGGCGGCTTGCCCGGAGACTTCATACGGAACCACGAAATTGATCTGGCCTTCGGAAACGTAGAGCAGCGGCGCCGCCACCCCGCCCACCAGGAGCGACGCTCCGCCCAGCATCAACGGCAGCGCGGGCGCTTGCGGATCGTACGAGACCGGCGCGGCGGGACCCAGCGAGTTCCCGAAGATGCTCACCAACTGGCCGGGCGAAATCGTGCCGGCGGAGGTGAAATCGAAGGAGTCCGTGAGGCAGACGATCGGGTCGGCCGCGCTGGACACGGCGCCCGGTGCGGCGCGGGTGTCGGCGAAATACGGGCCATCGGTCAGAAGTTCCGCGCCTCCCTGACCATCCAGAACCAGGCCATGCTGGGCCGCTCCCGGCGCGGCTCCCTCGATGATGGTCACCGATGTTACGCCGTCGCCATCGGCGTCCAACGCCGCAATGGCGGGGAAATCGCGCAGGCGATTCGGCAGGCAGCCGGGCGGAGCCGCGGGCAGACCGGGAAAGTCGGGCGACTGCACGTCCATCGAGACATACGCCTGCCCTGCGGAATCGATCGCCAGGCCGGTTGCCGTATCCGCCTGAGACCCTCCCAGGTAAGTGGAGTAGATCAGGTGCGAGCCGTCGCCGCTCAACTTAGTCACGTAGCCGGTACTCGGGAAGGCAATATATTCGCCATCCGCAATGAAACTCCAGTTTATGGGATTCGGCGGCAAAATCACGATGTTGGCCATTTGGGCCGCGCCCGCGGTCACGGGGTAGTCGGTGGAGTCGGTCGTTCCCGCCAGATAGACATCGCCGTTCGAATCCACCGCGATTCCCGCGGGTTCGTCGGCGGATGACCCACTCACGAACGTGCAGAACAGCAGCATGGTTCCGGTGGGGTCGAGCTTGGCCGCATATTGGTGGCTGCACGGAAACTCAAATGCCATGTTGGCGCCGCACACCACGGCTTGATTGACGGTTGTCTGGAACGCTCCCGCGGTAACCGGAACATCCTGCCCGAAGGTGTTGAACGAGGCCCCTTGGATGTATGCGTTGCCGCCGCTATCCAGCCCGATGGCATAGCCGCCCAGGCCCACCACCGAGTAGATCAGCCGGTCCCCGGCCGCGCTGATGCGGCTGGTGAAGAATGTATTCTCCGGATCGTAGGGTTGAACGGGGCCAGGGGTCGTTGAAAAGTTCCCGCCCACGGTCTGGCCGGTGAGGAAGACCTCGCCCGCGGCATCGATGGCGATTCCCCGAATCGTGGTGCTTTCGTACGCGCCGCCCCCAAACAGCGTGCTGTAGACGACATTGCCGGACGGGTCCAGTTTGACCACGAAGCCGGCCGATAGGGCGCCGTTGAGACTGGTTTCAAGCACCCCGGGGGTAACCGGGAAATCCGCCGATCCCGTTCCACCAGCGACGTAGACATTGCCGGCCGCATCCACCGCCAGCGCCGTAGCCCGGTCCGTATTGCTGCCGGCCAGAAGCTTGAAATAGACCAGTGTTTGCCCATCCGGCGAAAGCTCGGCGGCGAAGGCGTGCTGAGCCGTCGAGGCGGCGCCCTGCGGCTGCAGCGCTCCCGCAACGAACAGGTTGCCCGCCGGACCGCGACCCAGCGCGAGCGGCGCCGCGCCCGCCGGAAGCGCCGGAATATAAACCGCCGGAACGGTCGATCCGGCGCCCCTCAGCGAAGCGGCGGCGATCGTTACGCAAGCCGCCACGAGGGCGCTCTTCGAGGCACTGAGCCGGCTACCAGCCGAAGGCCACTTTTTCGCCACCGGAGGCCGCCCCGCTACGGCAGCGCGACTGTCTTGGCGTTGCCGTAATACAGCCCGTTGAACAGCAGCTTGTAAGTGCCGTGCGGCTGGTCGCGGAAATTCACTTCCGGCCCCAGTAGCACCACTTTGCCTTCGCCCACCGAAGCCTCGGCCACCGCCGTGCCGCCATCCAGGTATTGCTGGCCCCACGCCCAGCCGCTATCCAGCACCGACGACCCGGAGAACCAGGCCACCGGCGCGGTATGCTTCATTTCGGCGGTCGGCTCCATGCGGAATACCGGGCTCGAATCGAAGAACACGTCCACCTGGTCCGGCATGCCGTAAGCCAGCGGATTGTGGTTATCCACGTTGACCTTCAGCAGCGATCCCGGAACATAGAACTGCTCGCGCGCCAGAGGACGGTCGCGTCCGTCGGGCCCCTTCTCGGTGAGATAGTTCTTCACCGGAATGCCGAATAACTCCGCCACGCTCGTGGAACTGCCGATGGTCACCACCGAGCCGCCGGAGTCCACGAACTTCTGAAGCTGCGGAAAGGTCTTATCGTCGCTGAAGCGGCCGATGGAGGCGCGATACTCCTCGGGCACGTTTTCTTGATTGGCCCCGAAGCCGCGCCCGCCGCCCCCGCCTCCGCGACCTCCGCCCGCGCCGCCGCGGCGAATTTCGCCATCGGTGAACACGATCACGTCGAACTTGCTCTTGAGGTCGCCCGCATCGAGCGTGGTGGGATAGACGATCTGGAACGGAAACTCGTACTGCTCGAACAGCCAGCGCGTCCAACCCGCGGGCATATTGCCGCCGTAGGAATCGTACAGGCCGATGCGGATGGGCTTCAGCTGCAATGCCTCGCCGGAGGGGGCCTTGGCCACCGCGTGCACCGGAACGCCCAGTTTCCGGGCGCCCTCCTCCAAAACCGGCCGCGCGGACGCGGAAGCCGGCACCCAGATGGCGCCGGTTCCCAGGTCCTGGCCCTCGGCGCTCTCCGGGCTCTTCATCCAATACACTTCCGCGTTGGCCTTCAGCAGGCGGTTGATGAGGATGAACGAATTATTGATGCGATGGCTGATGAGGTAGCCCGCCGGACTCGAGACGCCGGTGATGGAATCGGCGGGCGGCGGCAGCAGGCCGTTGATCTTGGTAAACGGTCCGTCGAAGCCGTCGCGAATGCGGTCGAATTGCACGCCCATCTGCATGGCCAGGGTCCAGCCGGTAATGTCGTAGGGCGGAATGGGCGGGCCGCCGGGATAGCGGAAATCGTTGGGGTGGTCCTGCGGCTCGAACATGTCCATGATGTGCGGGCGGAAGGCCTGCGCCGTTTTGATCACGTAGGAGCCGGCCGGATATTGCTTGCCGTTCACCGGGAAAGACGCCGTGGCCCGCAGCACCGTGATGCCGTTTTTCAGCAGCGCGTTGACGAATTCCGTGGCGTTGGCGAAATCTGCCTGATCGGATGGCAGGATGTAGCCGCGCGGATCGCGCAGCTTGGGGTCGTGCAGGACGGTGTTGTACAACTCGGCCGGGAGGCCCCCGCGTCCGCCGAATCCGCCCGCAAAAGCGCCCGGGGTCATGTCGCCGCTGGGTAGGGCCTCGGCGGCCGCCGCGCCGCCACGCCCACCCCGTCCTCCGCCACGCCCGCCGCGGCCGCCGCCATTCGTGCCGCCTTCCGCCGCGGCGGCGGCTTCGAGCGCCGCGATGCGCTTGGGCGTCACGGTCCAGTTGTCCCGGCTGCCGCGCTCAATCGAGTTCATGCCCATGCGCCAGATGTTGAACAGGAAGGTCTCGCGGTAGCGCGAGGCGAGGTCCATGATGGCGCGGTTGTTGGTCATTTCGTAGTCGATGGACTGGCGGTAGTGCCACTCCTGGGGCGCAATCGGTAACGGCCAGTCGCCCTGCGGCAACTGCTTGTCGGCCACCAGCGGGATGCGCATCGGGGTGGGCGAGCCGATGATTTCGGTGAGGATGCCGATCATGTTGTGGAAGTAGGTGATGGTCCGAAGCCCTCCGTTCCACCAGGTCGAGTAGCTGGAGCCGCTGCGCATGGCGCTGCCGCCCTTGCCTTCCGCCACCAGCCGGCTGTGCATGGCCGTTCCCACCAATTCGATGCCCAGCGGCACCAGCGGATCGAAGTTGTAGTTGAACGGATCGCGGAACGGCGGCATGAAGATCACCGCTCCCGCCGGACCAGTCTGGTGATGGTTGTACATGATCTGCGGAAACCACTCCTGAAACAGGACCCGGTTCATGTTGGTGGTTTCCTTCATGTTGGACATGTAGAAGTCGCGGTTATCGTCGTGCCCGATGTACTTGTTGTAGAGCCGCGGCAGGCTGTTCATGCTGCGCTCGTTCTCGGGTCGCAGGGGCGCGTTGGGATCTTCCTTGCCGCGCATGTACCAGTTGGCGATGAGTTCCTGGCCGTCCGGATTGGCCTGCACGCAGAGCACGATATCGTCGTTGAGGAAGCGCATGGTCTCCGGGTCGGTGCGGCTGACCATCTGGTAGACCCACTCCATGAGCTGCTGCGAGCCGACCGACTCGCTGGCGTGCAGCCCGCCGTCGATCCACACCACCGCCTTGCCCTCGTGGGCCAGCGCGTGGGCCTGCTCCTCGGTCACGCCCTCGGCGTGCGCCAGCCTGGCCGAGATCTCCCGGTAATGGTCGAGCTTCTTAAGATTTTCCGGCGAGGTGATGATGGCCATGTACTGCCGCCGGCCTTCCTCGGTGGGGCCGATGTCCACCAGTTTCATGCGGTCCGATTCGGTGGCCAGTTTTTTCCAATAGGCCTCCAGTTGGGTGTAGTTGGCGACCATATAATCGTCACCAAGATTAAATCCGAGGGCTTCCTTGGGGGTCGTAATTTTGGGCAGGCTCTGCGCGGCCAGCGTCCCTGCGCACAGGGCGGCGGCCAGCAGAAGGGCCGGGCAGTCGATCCGTAGTGTCCGAGAACTCATTTCGTGAGTGTACTACTGCGCACGCGGTGATTGCACGGCCAGGCACGGTAGCCCTTTGGGCAGAATTGCAATTGTGGCGGAGGCGCAACTCCGTGTCACAATCGGAAATCATGCAGATCACGACTGTACCAACCTCACTCGACCAGGCAGAATCCGATGCATTGATCGTCCCCGTTTTTGAAGGCCGGCTGGAGGAGCGCTTCGGCGCGGGGGATTTGGCCCAAGCCGGCGAGGTGAGCGGAAAAGCCGGAGAGTTGACTCTCCTCCACCATCCGCCGGCGGTTGCCGCCGCGCGCGTGCTGCTGGCGGGGGCCGGCAAGCCGGAGAAGTTTACGCCCGCCGAACTCCGCAAGCTGGCGGGGACCGCCCTGCGCCATTTGAAGGCCAAATCCGTCCGCAAAGTCGCCCTGGCGCTGGAGGGGGAATGGGCGATGGAGGGCTATTCCGCGGCGGCTGTGGAAGGCGCCATCCTGGGCGATTTCGAGCCGGACCGCTATAAGACCACCGACGATCATAAGGCCGTCGACAGTTTCACCCTGGTGGCGCCCTCGGAAGCCGCCGGAATCGAGCGCGGAGCGGCTCGCGGGCGGATTGTCGCCGAGGCGCAAAACTACACCCGTAGCCTGGTCAACGAGCCGGCCAACCGGCTGACTCCCCAGAAGCTGGCGCAAGCCGCGCGCGAGTCCGCCGCGGAATTTCAACTGGAATGCCAGGTGTTGGACACCGCTCGCATGACGGAACTGGGGATGGGGTCGCTGCTGGGAGTTGCCCAGGGCAGCGCCGAACCGCCGGCCTTGATCGAGATGCACTACCGTCCCGAAAGCGGCCCGGGAGGGGAACACCTCGGCCTGGTGGGCAAGGGCGTAACTTTCGATACCGGCGGCATCTCCATCAAGCCGGCCGACGGCATGGAGAAAATGAAGTACGACATGGCGGGCGGCGCCACCATGATCGGCGTCATGCGCGCGCTGGCGCAATTGAAGCCGCCTATCCCGGTGAGCGCCTACATACCGGCCGTGGAGAACATGCCCGGAAGCCGCGCCCAACGGCCCGGCGATATCGTCACCGCCATGTCCGGCAAGACCATCGAGGTGATCAACACCGACGCGGAAGGCCGGCTGATTCTGGCCGACGCGCTGACCTATGCCCGCCGCCAGGGTTGTACGCACCTGGTGGATGCCGCCACTTTGACGGGAGCCATCGTGGTGGCCCTGGCCCACATCAACGTGGGCTTATTCGCCAATGACGATGGCATGCGCGACCGCGTACTGCGGGCGGCCAAAGGCGCGGGCGACCGGATGTGGGCCATGCCGCTCGAAGAGGAATACAAAGAGTACCTCAAGAGCGCCTTCGCCGACCTGGCCAACGTGGGCGGCCGATGGGGAGGAGCGATTACCGCGGCCTGGTTCCTGAAGGAATTCGCCGAAGATACGCCCTGGGTCCACCTGGACATTGCCGGAACTGCCTGGCTCGACGATGCCAAACCGCACCTCGCCAAAGGACCCACTGGAGTGCCCGTCAGGACTCTGGTGCAGTTGGCCATGGACTGGAACGGGTAGCCCAACCCACAGTTCCGCGGACGTTCTGGTAAGCGGGTGTCAGCCGCTGGGCTCCGCGGGAGGCGGAATCGCCAGAGTCATCTCCGCCCAGCCCGACGGGGTTTGGGCGCGAATCTTCAGGTTTTGCGCCTCCGGCACGGCCGGCGGATAACTGATTTCATAGCGCGCCAGCAGTTGCAGGCAGGCCTGCTCCATCGCCCTGGAGGCCTCTTCTTCTCCGTCCACGCGGCGGAACAGGCCGCGCGTCTTACGGCAGAACTCTTCCAGGCGCGGGTTGTCCTCGGTAGAGGTCGCCTGCACCAGGGTGGACGAGGTGATGATCGCGGAGATCAACTCCAGCCCGGCGCTACGCTCCTCTACGGCATCGCTGAAAATGATGATCCGGTTTTCTCCGCGGACCAGGCGCTCCTGGCCCTTAACGGCGCTCCACAGAGCCGTCCAAAGATCGGGACACGGCACCCCGCGGCCGGAATGTTGGAAGCTGGTTCGAATGGCATCCGGACCGGCGGAGAAGACTGGCTCCTCGGCGGCGGCCTGCGCCGGTTCCCCGCCGGTATCCGGCCGGTAGGGCGCGATCCCCCACAAATCGGAATTGCGTTTCCACTGGAGCGCCCGTAAGGCCCCTTCGACCCAGGGCGGCTCCGCCCGCCCCACACTCTTCGGAAAAACGAAAGCCACCGAAAAAGCCGCCGGCACTTCCCGTTCGGCCACCTGGTAGCTGTGGACGGGGCGTCCGTCCTCGGACAGCAGGAATTGGGTGGGAAGGATGGAGGGTACTTCTTTCCCATCGGCCGAGGCCACCGCCAGCCGCACATAGCGGGCTTTCGAACCGCGCTCGGGCGGGCGAAAGCGCGCCGCCATGTGCCATTCGGCGGCCTGCGCCAGTTTGGCGGCAGCCGCCTTGATCCGGCTGAGCGCCCAATAGGCCCGCCGGCGCACCATCGGGTCTGCATCGCGGAGGCGTTCCTGGATGGCGTTCAGAAATCGCGGATCGCCGGTTTCGCCCATTACCCAGGTCGCCGTGGAGCGCCGCAGGGGCGCCCCGCTCTCGCTCATTTTCAGCAGCTCCGGAATGATCGAGCAGTCGCCCAACAGGTATAGACCGAGCACGGCATTGCCGGCCACCCGGTTGTGGGGATCCTGCAGGGCTTTTTGCAGCAGGCCGCGCGCGTCCGGACTATCCAGGCCCCACATCGATTCGATGGCATTGGCCCGCACGCGCGGGTTTTCATCGGCCAGGCGCCGCTCCACCCAACGCACTCCCCGGCTGCCCCGGCCGATCATCAGCACGGCTTTGGAGCGGATGTGCGGGTCGTCGTGGCGCAAGAGGCGCAACAGGGTGGGCAAAATGCGGGTACCGTCGGAGATTTCGTCCAGGATGTCCATCAGGCGTTTGGGATCGGCTACCGCCTCCTGATCCCCGCTGATGAGGGCCTTCGCCAGAGTCATGTCGGCCATGGAATCCACCCGCAGGGCGCCGCGGGCCAGAGCTACGGCCTGCTCGCGGCTGACGGACGGGTGGCACAGCGCGGGCAGCAGCAGCTCGTTGGCTACCAGCAGCGTCACCAGATAGTGGCCCCCGGGTGCTTCCGGCTGCGCCCGCAGAACGGCCAGCGCGTTATCGAGGAAGGCTTCCCGGCCGGCCTCCAGCATCTCGCGGATCAGTTTGCGGCCGTTGGATGGATCCCGGTCGAAGTGCTCCACCAGCCAGGAGAGCGAGGCGT
This sequence comes from Bryobacteraceae bacterium, assembly GCA_030038565.1. Taxonomy (GTDB): domain Bacteria; phylum Acidobacteriota; class Terriglobia; order Bryobacterales; family Bryobacteraceae; genus JOPF133. Next base: position 407 of record JASHSS010000617.1, on the reverse strand, counting down.
GATCGTCGCGAGACCAGCCTGTCGCGGGTGATGCTTGTGGCAACACATACGGTAGATCGTCGGAATCCCGTGAAACTTTAGGGGTAGCTCGAAATATTCCTCGCGCCAGTGGCCTTTATAATTGAAGACATGGCAAAAAACAGTTTCGGCGCGGCGGCCAAATTGCGTGCGGGCGGGGCCGAGTATCAGTACTTCCGCCTGGCATCCCTCGAGCAGCGGGGCATGGCCTCCGCCTCGCGCTTGCCCTTTTCCATTAAGATCCTGCTGGAGAACCTGTTGCGGTTCGAAGACGGGCAGCGCGTCACGGCCGCGGACGTGGAGTATGTGGCGCGCGGCGTGAGCGGCCCCAACGGCAAGGAAATCAGCTTTATGCCCGCGCGAGTCCTGCTTCAGGACTTCACCGGGGT
>JASHSS010000616.1 GCA_030038565.1 Bryobacteraceae bacterium | reverse complement strand
CGCCGCGCGGGGCGGCTCTGAGCGAGCCGGCTTTGGGGCCTTTCACAGCGCCGGCGGAGGGGTGGCGCCGGACCGGGCGGTGCGGGCCCGTGGGTGAGGTGCGATGCCACGGCGGGACCGGGCGGTGCGGGCCCGTGGGTGAGGTGCGATGCCACGGCGGGACCGGGCGGTTCGGCCGCTCGCGTGGATGCCACGGCTGGACCGGCGGTGCGGGCCGCGCGCGTGGTGCGACGCCACGGCTGGCCAGCGGTGCGGGCCGCAGCCAATGCTATACTGCGGTTGGCGCCTCCTGCCGCGCCGTTCGCCGTACTCCGGCCATTGAACGTATTCCATGAAAACCAGTAATCCCGGCATCCGCAATATCGCCATCATCGCCCACGTAGACCACGGCAAGACCACCCTGGTGGACGCCATGCTCAACCAGAGCGGCATCTTTCGCGAGAACGAAGAGCACGTGGAACGGGTGATGGACTCCAACGAACTGGAGCGCGAGCGCGGCATCACCATCCTGGCCAAAATCACCGGCATCCGTTACCAGGGCGTCAAAATCAATATCGTCGATACGCCCGGCCACAGCGATTTCGGCGGCGAGGTGGAGCGCGCGCTCAAAATCGTGGACGGCGTGATGCTGCTGGTGGACGCCAGCGAAGGTCCCCTGCCGCAGACCCGCTACGTGCTCTCCAAGGCCCTGGAGGCCAAACTTCCACCCATCGTGGTGATCAACAAGATCGACCGGGCGGACGCGCGCGTGGAGGAAGTCCTCAACGAGATCTACGATCTGTTCATCGACCTGGACGCCCACGAGGACCAGCTCGATTTCCCGGTGCTCTACACCATCTCCAAAACCGGGGTCGCCAAGAAGACCATGGCCGACCCTTCCACCACCCTGCGTCCGCTGTTCGACGCCATTTTGCAGCACATTCCGCCGCCGGTTGGCGATCCCGAAGGGGTCACCCAGATGCTCATCGCCAACCTGGATTACAGCGACTACCTGGGCCGGCTGGGCATCGGGCGGATGGTCAACGGAACCCTGCGCTATGGCGATACCGTGGCGATCGCCAAGCGCGACGGCTCGCTGCATACCACCCGCATCACCAAGCTGTACTCCTTCGAGGGGCTCAAGCGCGTGGATGAAACCACCGGCGTGCCGGGCGACATTCTGGCGATTGCCGGGGTGGAGGGCATCACCATCGGCGAAACGGTCACCAATGCCGAGACCCCCGAGCCGCTGCCGCCCATCCACATCGACGAGCCGACCATCGCCATGGCCTTCACCATCAATACGGGCCCCTTTTCGGGGCGCGAAGGGCAGTGGGTGACGTCGCGGAACCTACGCGAGCGGTTGGAGAAAGAGCTGCTGACGAACGTCTCCATCCGGGTGGAGGAACTGGGCCACGACACCTTCAAGGTGATGGGCCGGGGCGAGCTGCAATTGGCGATCCTGATCGAAATGATGCGCCGCGAGGGCTACGAGCTGATGGTCGGCAAGCCCGAAATTCTCACCCGCTCGTTGAACGGCAAAATGCAGGAGCCGGTGGAACTGCTGGTGATCGACTGCCCGGAAGCGTTCCTGGGGGTGGTCATCGAAAAGCTGGGCCAGCGGAAGGGCAAGATCGTGAAGATGATCAACCACGGCTCCGGGCGCGTGCGCCTGGATTTTCATGTGCCGTCGCGGGGGCTGATCGGGCTGCGCAGCGAGATCCTTACCGATACCCGCGGCACGGCCCTGATGAATGCCCTGTTCCACGGATACATCGACTGGCAGGGAGAGATTCCCACGCGCCCCACCGGGTCGCTGGTGGCCGACCGGCCGGGGAAGGCCACCGGGCACGCCATCTTCAACCTCCAGGAGCGCGGCGAGATTTTCGTCAAACCGGGCGATGAAGTGTACGAGGGCATGCTGGTGGGCGAAAATGCGCGGGAGAAGGACCTGGACGTCAACATCGTGAAAGAGAAGAAGTTAACCAACATGCGCGCCTCGACCGCCGATGAGGCCATCCGGCTGGTGCCGCCGCGGGTGCTGAACCTGGAGCAGGCCATCGAATTCATCCGCGAGGATGAGTACGTAGAGGTGACCCCCGCGTCCATCCGGCTGCGCAAAAAGGTGCTCAAGGCGAACCAGCGGTAGGGCGGGCCGGTTCGCCGCGCTGAGCCGCCGCGCCTCGGCCTGCGCCGCATCGGCCGCCCGGTACCCGCCTCCGCCGGTCCCTATAAAGTTTCCGGCTGCCTCCGCCGATATGAAGGTATGCCGAATCAGCGTTCGGAAGTTCGCATGTTGTGCGCCGACATGGTAGAGGTGCAGTGGCGGGATCAGGCCGGGAGGCAGTGGCGGGGTACCGGGCTGCTGGAGGATATTTCGCCGGCGGGCGCCTGTTTGCAGGTGGAATCCGCGATTCCGCTGGGGGCTCAGATTCACTGGGAGGGCCGCGGCAAACGCTTCGAGGGCGAAGTGCGGTATTGCGTGTATCGGGAGATCGGGTATTTTGTGGGGGTGGAATTCCGGTCGGACTCGCGCTGGTCGAAGAAGGATTACCGGCCGCAGCATTTACTGGATCTACGCAATTTGGCCGAGGGGGCTAAGAAATAGCTATACCCGCGGAGCCGCGCCGCTTGAGTGCGGTGGTTCACAAGGGGAACATAGATCGCCAAAGGTGGGCCGCGCGGCCCTGTCGCCGAACGGATCGTTTGACCGGGCGCTTCCCACGACCGAAAGGAAAGGTGAAGGCGTCTCTCCCGGGGGAATGGTAAGCTAACGTCACGGGAGGGAATATGCGATTCCTACAATTCGCGGTTGCCGGGGCAATCCTGTCCGTCAACCTTCTGGCTCAAAATATCCAGCCGCCGCACACCCAGCTCAAAGAGGGCGATATGGCGCCGGATTTCACCTTGCCGTCCACCGCGGGCGGGAAGGTCACGCTTTCCGAGTTCCGGGGG
>JASHSS010000615.1 GCA_030038565.1 Bryobacteraceae bacterium | reverse complement strand
GTGCCTTCCTACCCGCTGCCGCACGAAGAGCGCTTCGCGTGCTACGTTCTGAACACGCTGCTGGGCGGGGGCATGAGCTCGCGCCTGTTCCAGAACATTCGCGAGCGCCAGGGTTTGGCGTACGCGGTGTTTTCGGAGCTCAACCCGTATCGCGATACGGGCTGCCTTTCGATCTACGCGGGCACCTCGCTCGAGTCAGCGCGCAAGGTAGTGGAATCGATCACCAACGAATTCCGCCAACTGAAGGCGCAGACCGTGTGCGACGAAGAATTGCGGCGCGCCAAGGACCACCTCAAGGGATCGCTCATGCTGAGCCTGGAATCCACGGGCAGCCGGATGTCCAACCTGGCGCGGCAGGAAATGTACTTTGGACATTTCTTCACCCTTGACCAGCTGGTGGAGAGCATCGAAAAGGTGACCGCCGCGGATGTGCAGCGCATCGCGCGGACCTTCTTCGACCCCAAGCAGATCGCGCTCACCGTCCTGGGGAACCTGGAGAATTTTAAAATCGGCCGTGAAGATCTGGTGTGCTGAGCGATGGCGGGATGGATTGGCCGTCAGCCCTGGGTCACAGGCTCGCACTTCAGGGGCACCGGGACGCAGGCGCGGGCGGCGGCCACCGCTCCCACCAGGCCTTTGACATTGACGGGCTTGGTGAGCACCCAGTCCATTCCTCCGGCCAGGCACTCTTCGCGTTGGAGGGGAGAAGCATTGGCGGTCACCGCAATGATGGGAACCCGTCCGCGGCCGTCTATGCGCGATTGCTCTTGCTCGCGTATCAGGCGCGTGGCTTCCATTCCATCCATCTCGGGCATTTGAATGTCCATGAGGATGACGTCCCAGGGCTCGCGCTGGAACCACTCGACCGCTTCGCGCCCGTTGACTGCCAGAGCAACCCTCCAGCCCTGACGGTTGAGCATGGCCGACATGACCTTCTGGTTGATGAGATTGTCTTCGGCAACCAGGACGCGCAGGGCGGGGCATGGGGTAAGGCCGGGGCGGAGGGGCGGAAGGTCCGCGGGGGTGCCCGCTGGGGTGCCCTCCGGGGTGCCCGCTGGGCCCGGAGCGGCGAGCGCCTCGGTGAGAGCGCGGAGTCCGTTGGACGCTGCCGGGCAGGAGGCCACCGGAAGATCCACGAAGAAGCAACTGCCCCGCCCTACTTCACTGGTTACCCAAAGCCGGCCTCCCATCAAGTCCACGAGGCGCCGGGTGATGGTCAGGCCCAGCCCGGTCCCGCCGAAACGCCGGGTGTGGGAGCCATCCGCCTGGGTGAAGGCATCGAAGATGGAACTGAGCTTGGACTCCGGAATACCGATTCCCGTGTCGCGCACCTCGAAGCGGAGCATCCCGGCGGCGCCAACGGCCGGCGCTCCGGCAGGATGGACCGATATGGCGACCGATCCCCGCTCGGTGAATTTCACCGCGTTGCCCACCAGATTCACGAGAATCTGGCGCAGGCGGACGGGGTCGGCGGTGATGATGCGAGGACATTCGGGCGCAACCGAGACGTTTAGCGCCAGGCTCTTTCCACGCAGTGAGATGTCGAACACCCGCACCGCGTCCCGGAGGAACGATTCGAGCTCCACCTCAACGCTCTCGAGGGTCATTTTGCCGGCTTCGACCTTGGAGAGATCGAGGATGTCGTTGAGGATCAGGACGAGGGACTGGGAGGCGTCGTAAGCGACCTGGAGTTGCTCCCGGTCGGCGGCATTCGCGGCGTTGTCCAGGAGCAGGCTGATCATGCCGATCACGCCGTTCATCGGGGTGCGCAGCTCGTGACTCATGTTGGCCAGAAACTCGCTCTTGATACGGGCGGCCTCTTCGGCTTTGTCTTTAGCGATGCGCAGCTCGGCGTTGACCCGTTTGCGCTCGGCGATTTCGTCTTCCAGGCTGCGGCGATGAAGGTTCAGCTCCAGGTCCCGGTGTTCGATTTCGTCCAACATGGCGTTGAAGGAGTTCGCCAGAACGCCCAGTTCATCGGCCGAGGCGACCGCGATGCGGCCTTCGAAGCGGTGGGTTGAGGCGATGTGCTCGGCAAACCCGGCGATCCCCAGAATCGGCCGGGAGACCCGCGACTGCAAACTCATCGCCACCAGCCCGGCGACCACCAGGCTGAGCAGGAGAATCAGCGCGGCGCCGCCCAGATAGTGGCTCACCACAGTGAAGACGGAAGGAACGCTGGCGGAGAGCGCCAGGGTACCCAAGCGGTCCCGATCAGCTTTGATCGGGCCGGCCAGCACGATGGCGTCCGCCCGATTCCCGAAACCGTCCGGCGGGCGGGCCGCGCAGCCCGCGCCGGAGGAGCGGCGAAACTCCGCGAAACAAGTGGAACGGGCATCGTAGACGGACGCCTCGCGAATCAGAGGATCGGCGCGCAGCGAGGCGAGGATTTCCTCCGCGGCTTTGCGATCCCCCAACGCCAAAGCCGGCCCGATCTGGTCGCCCACCACGGCGAAAATGGCGGCCACCTCGGCCTGGTTGTGCTGCCAGAAGCGGTTCAGATCCACCCACACGAAGCCGGCCACGGCAATCACGGTGGTGAGCACGCTGCCGGCGGCGATCAGCCCGGCCAGCTTCCAGCGCAGCGAGCGATAGGCCCTCATTGGGGTGGCGCTCCACGGCGGGGATCGCGGATCTGGCCCAGTCTCAGCATTCGGGAACTGACGGTAACCCCGGATCGCTCCAGGGCCTCGAGATTGACTTCGAAACCGATGTGGCCATCGATCAGAAACAGGTTGATGGCCCCTCCGTAATCCAGAAAGCGGTCGGTTTCGCCGATCGCCAATGCATGGGCGGCGGCCGAGCCGGACAGGATCTGGCGCACCTCGGCAGCCTTGCTGGCGGCCACGTAGACCAGTTGAACCCCGTGCAGGTCCGAGGCGAGATCCACGGGAACGAGACGAACCGGGCGATTGTTGATGAGCTTGCCATCGAGCGTGCGGTCCAAAACCTGGGTGAACGCGGCGCGTCCGAAAACGCCTACCGTGATGGCGCCGCCGGGCGTCGCGGGCCACTCCGAATAACGCAGAAAACTGAGGACCGCGGCTGATTTCAACTCGTCTTCGGGAGTCGACGCGGCGAGCCGGATCACGACCAGCGGCAACAGCAAGGCGGCGGCCAACCGTGCGGCACGCATTGTCCGGCCGCCTCGAGGGCGCCGGACGGGATACCCGCCGGGCCCCATCCTGAAACGCGGCCTGAGGGCATCCGGATGGCTCACTAGAACCTCTGGGTCCACCGGATTACGAAGGTGCGCCGGGTGGGGATCGAAAGAAAGGGATTCTCCGCATAGGCCTCCAGAATCCGGCGGTCCGCCAGGTCCTGGACGGCCAGGCTCAACTCCCCGGTGCGAGTGGGACGCCAGCCCAAGCGCACGTCCATCAGGAAGGCCCCCGGCAGGTCACAATTATCATTCCGCGAACGAGCCCGCGCCATCACATCGAGCTGCAGCTTGCGGGACAGATCGTGCTGGGACCGAATCCGAAACTGGTGGGGAATCGTGTTCAGGGGCGTATCCCACTGGTAGATTTCGTAGTCGCTCGCGGGCAGCCAATGAACTTCGTTCAGGTAGGAATAAGAAGGCAGAATTCGCCATCCCGGCCGGATTTGCCACGCCCCCGAGATCTCCGCTCCGTAGGAACGGCCGCTGGCGCTGTTGCCGTAGATCGAGGGAAGATACACAAACGGCGTCGATCCGTTGAGACCGACCAAGGGGGTTGCCGGACCCGCCATCACGATCAGCCTGTCGTAGTAGCTCCAGAACAACGAAGCGCTCAGGGACCAACGCTGGCCGGACTGGAACCGGTATCCCGCCTCCAGACTGCGCTCCACCTCGGGTTTCAGCGATTCCGAGCCATAGAAGGGAATGGCCACCGGGGTGTCGCCGAACATCATGACGCCGCCGTCATACTGGAGATCGCGGTTGACCCGGCTGGGCACGCGCACGGCGCGCGAAACCGCCATCCACGCGGATTGCCGCTGGTCCGGGGTAAAGAGCAGCCGGGCGCTGGGCTGGTAATCGAAGCGGGTGAAGGAATTGTAATCGAGGCGCAAACCGAGCGAACCCATCAGGCGCCCCGGAACAAGCTGGTACTCATCCCGAACCACGACATCGCCGGAACGGTAGGTGGAGGAAGCGGGCGAAAACGCGATAAAACGGCGGCTGGCGGTGGAGTCCCAGTATTGCTGAAAACCGGCGCCCCAGTAGAGCTCGTTGCGGGTCCCGGTCTGACGCCGGTTCTGGTAATCCAGCGTCAGATTGTTGAGCGATAACAAAATATAGGGGAAATCGACGCTGGTGCTGCTGTAGGAGACCTGGAGGGTGCTCTCATTGCCGGGAGCGGGCGTCCTGGTCCAGGCGGCCTGAATGTAGCCGCCCAGATAATCGGAATGCCCTTGGGAGGAATCCACAACCCCCGGGTACACCATGGAATAAGCCACCGGGTCCTGGCGGTCCACCTTATACAGATTGCCCTGCGCCATCCATTGGCCGGACGCACCGGCCGCGCCATCCATGCGAAATCCAAAGCTCGCGGAGCCGCCGTCCATGTTGGCCACGGTATTCTGCCGGTAGGGAAAGCTGTCGTCCAGCAGGGCATAGCCTGGTGAACCGAAAGCCGGCGTGACGTAGTCAAATGTTCCCCACGCGCGGTAGGAGAGGTGGTCGTTCAGGGACCCTCCCCAACTGAGTTGGGTGTCGTTGCGGACTTCATTACCGGTAGCCACGCTGGCCTGACCGCCGCCCGGCGAAGACGCCGGCCTGGTAATGATATTGATTACGCCGTTGACGGCGTTAGGTCCCCACATGACGGCTCCCGGACCGAGCACTACCTCGATGCGCTCGACATTATCGATGGGAACGGCGATCATGTCCCAGAAAACGCCCGAGAAGGTAGGAGTATAGAGGGATTGCCCATCCACCATGACCAGCATCTTATCGGCGTATTGGCGCGCATCGCCGCGGGCCGAGACGACCCAGGAACGGCCATCCACGCGCAGCACGGTCAGCCCCGGAACCCATTCCAGGGCTTCGGGGATCGAGGTCGCGCCCGAGCGGCGGATATCCTCGGCCGTGAGAACATAGACGGCGGCGGGGGCCTTGGAGAGTTCCTGCGCTTTGCGCCCCACGGAAGTGACTTGGACACTGAAGAGATCATCCACACTGAGCTTATCCAGCGCGTCGGTAGGAGCGCCGACCTGCTGCGCGGCGGCAAACGGTATCAGGAGCGCCAGCGGCGCGAACCGCCTGATGTCACACATAACCTCCATATCGGCGGGATCGCAAAAATTCTTTAGGCTCCCCGGGGCGGGCGCGGGGCGCGGGGCGCGGGGCGGGGCGGGGTGCGCGGGACTGGCGGGTGCGTAGAGCTGACGGGGGTGCGTGGGCTGTCGCGGCGTGGCGGCGCGGTTCTAGTCGCGGCCGGCGTACAACTCGTCGATGTGCTGTTTGAAATTCTCCAGGACGCGGGCGCGGCGCACTTTCATGGTGGCCGTCAGTTCCCCCTGGTCGATGGAGAATTCGCGCCCCAGAACGCGGTATTTGCGGACCTGCTCGAAGGGTGCGAGATGGCGGTTCACGCGGGCTACCGCCTTGCGGATCTCCGCCTGTACGGGCGGCGCCTGCGCCATCTCGCCGGCCGGACGCCCCTTCCATTCCTCCATGCCCTTGAGGCCTTCGAGGGCCGCGGGGTTGATGGTGAAGAGGGCCGTGAGGTAGGGCAGACGGTCGCCGATCAAGACCACGTGGCTGATCAGGGGCTCCATTTTGAAGAGGCTCTCGACGCGCGCGGGATGGACTTTCTTGCCGGTGGAGGAGACGATCAGCTCCTTCTTACGGCCGGTAATGAAGACGTAGCCGTCGCTATCGATGGTGGCCACATCGCCGGTGTGCAGCCAGCCGTCGCGCAGCACCTCGGCGGTGGCGGCCGGGTCGTTCAGGTACCCGGAGAACAGGCAGGGGCCGTGGATCAGCAGCTCGCCATCGGGCGCCATGCGCACCTGAATGCCGCCGATGGGCTTGCCGATGCTGCCCGGCTTGGGGTGGTCGAGGGGATTGAGCGTCACCACGCCGCCTTCGGTGAGGCCGTAGCCTTCCACCAGGGGCATGCCAACGGCTTCGTAGAACTCGGCCAGGTCCTTACTGAGGGGTGCGGCTCCCGAGGCGGCCACCCGCAGCCGGCCGCCGAAGCGCGCGCGGATCTTGCGGAACAGAAGGCGATCGGCCAGTTTCAGCGGGGCGCGCAGGTGCCAGGGCACGCGTTGGCCCTCGCGCCGGTAGCGGGCCGCCGCCAGCGCCAGCGCCAGGCCCGCGTAGAAAGCCTGGCGCGCCGCGGCGGGGCGTTTGCGCAGCTCCGTGCAGATGGTGGAGTAGATGCGCTCCCACATGCGCGGGGGCGCCAGCAGGATGGTGGGACGGACGCGGCGGATATCCTGGGGCAGCTTGAGCAGGCTCTCGGCGAAGGTGATGGGCATGCCGCAGCGCATGGGCAAGTACTCGATCACCACGCGCTGCGCGATATGCGCGGAGGGCAGAAACGCCACCGTGGAATCGTCCGGCCCGAGCGGCAAGACCTCGGGCCCCATATCCACATTCGCCACTATGGCATGGTGGGTGACCAGCGCCATTTTGGGCTCTCCGGTAGCACCCGAAGTGAGGTAGAGAACGGCGGGATCGGAAGGCTGGACGCCGGCCTGGATTTGCGCCCGCAGAAGCGGATCGGCGGCCATGGCCGCGCGGCCTTTTTCCCGCAGCGCCTCCAGGCCGAGGGCTCCGGGCGCCTCGCCCGTGAGCAGAATCCAATGCTCGACGGGGGCCTCGCGGAGCGACTGCAGGGTGGCCGGGTCCTCCACAAAGACCGCCCGCGCGCGGCACGCCTGGATGGTGCGCAGAAGGTCGGCGGTGGGGTAACTGGGATACAGGGCGGCGGCGATGCAACCGTTGGTAACCACACCGAGGTCGGCCAGGTAGAATTCCAGGCGTGTCTCGGAATCGAGCGCCACCACGTCGCCCTTGCCGATCCCCAGGGTGCGCAAGCCCGAGGCGATCTCCTCGGCCGCCTGAAGGTACTGATTCCAGTTGTAGGTCAGGTAGGCGATTTCGCCGGCGGAAGCCTGGGCTGGAAGCGGCTGGCGCAAAGCCGGTTTCTCGCCGTGCATGCGGGCGGTTTCCTGAAGGACCTGGTAGAGAGTGCGGGCGTCCACTCCCTGCACTGTATCACGCTACGGGCTGGCCATCCGGCCGCATTCCGGCCGGAGGCTCAGACGCTGACCACCGGACAGGGCGATTGGCGAATAATGGCGTAAGCGTTGGTGCGCAGGCGTCCGAAAACCCCGGCCGCCGAACCCCGCCCGATGACCAGCAGGCTGGCGCCCAGGCGGAGGGCCGCTCCGCAGATGGCGCGGGGCGCTTCGCCGGCTTCGACTTTCAATTCCGCCGCGGTTCCCACGGTAGCCTGCAAACGCTCCAGTTCCTCGCCGGCGGCTTCCAGCACGCTCGAGCGGCCAGCCGCTTCGGGCGACGCCGAGGGACACGAAGCCACGTGCAGCAGGGTGAGCGAGGCGCCCAATGCGGCGGCCAGGCCGGAAGCCCACTGGAGAGCCGCGAGGCTCTGAGGGCCCAGATCCACCGCGCAGAGAATTCCACGCACCGGCGCGCTTGCCACGGGAGCTTCCTCCAGGTGCACCCCCGTCCAGACGGGACAATCGGCATCGTGCAGGACCTTGGCGGTGTTCGACCCCAGGATAAACCGGCGAAACGGTCCAAAGCCGTGGGTAGGCATGATGACCAGGCCGGCCTGCTCGCGGTGGGCGTACTCCACAATCTGTTGGGCGGGATCGCCCTCCAGGACCACGCAGCGCGCGTCCACGCCTTCCCAATCGGCGGCCTGGAAGGCGTCCAGTTCGCGCACCGCGAGTTCGTTCCGGGTGCGATACAGATCGGCCGCCATGACGCCACCGATATCCATGGCTCCGAACTCATATTGCGGCGGCGTGAGCACGTGCAACAGGGTCACGGTGGAGTGGAAGTGCGAGGCCAGCATCCGGGCGTAGCGGGCTGCGCCGGCGGCGCGCTCGGAGAAATCCACCGGTAACAGGATGTGGGACAGAGACCTCATCGAGAACCTCCCCGGGGCCTAGCCTAACTTCAGGATAATGCGATTTTGATATCTTGTATAGGGTGCGCGAAAAGTCCCTGCCCGGGCAACCGCCCGGTGGCGCCGGATGCCGGGTGGTTGCGAGCCGCCCGGTGGCTGCCGGAGGCGCTTTCGCCGGAGCGGACCGAGATCGCCGGCAGGGGTGTTCGTGCGGCTCCCCGGGCGCTTCTTGGCGAGCCGTGGCGGCGATTTCTCAGCTCGCGTTGTCCAGGGCCTCAGGCTCGCCGCCCGCCGGCCTCCCGGCTGCGGACCGGGTAAGGTAGAGCAAAGCCTGGCGGGTCAGTTCGGCGACGTTCGGGTCGGGGTGCCGCAGCAATGCCACAAGCATGCGTAGCCATGGCAACTCATGGGGAAGGGCTCCAATTACATAAACGGTCTCCGGCATGGGGCCGCCTTTCTTTGCCTGCCTCTCTTTTCGGCAGGAGGGGGGAAAAGTTGAAACTTCGGCAATTTCCGGAGCGATTGGGAATCACAACCGATATGCATTTTTGTGAGTCCGTTCCTGAGAAACGCCCATGAAATCTTCGCCACCGCCCGTGGGGCCGCCGACGACTGCCACATGGCTATCCTGGTGGAAGCGGATGGCGCCATCCACATGTGTCCGAGCGCCGATTGGGACCTGGAGTGCCTGCGCCGTCACCACGGGGCAGCCGCGGTGTATGGAGTCACGCGGAACGGTTCGAAAGTGCGGGTGGAGGCACGCTCGGGGGCCGAGCGTTGCACTCTGGAGACCGCCGGCGCCGCGCCCCTGGCGTGCCTGGGAATGGGGAATTTTCCGCAGTATTGCCTGATCCCATAGGACCCGAAAGATATTTCCGTTATAAGATCCTCTGCGCCGGACGATATGAAACTGCGTGGACAAGTGAGGCGGGCAATCTCCACACCTGTCCGAAGGAGGATTTTATGGATATCAGCGCCATCAACCGCAGCGTGCCGGTAGCCACCGCCCCTGCTTCCGTAACCCCTGTAGATAACTCCGCCTCGAATCGCGATGTGGTGCAAGCCGTCAAAGCCCTCAACGGGACGGAAATGTTCGGGGAAAACGAACTGACCTTCCAGAAGGATCCGCAGACCCACCGCATGGTCATCAAGATCATCAACCGCAACACCCAGGAAGTGGTCATGCAGATTCCGCCCGAATACGTGCTGCAACTGGCGGAGGATCTGAAACAGAATCAAGGCTAAAGCGCCGGTCAAAGATTCCCGCGCTCGACCGATAAGCCTTTGGGGATAGAGAGATTATGTGGCGTAACGCACACGATGCATACTTGGAAGAGCGAATCCTTTCGGCCGACCCTTTGGAGCTGGTGCGGGTACTTTACCAGGCCGCCATGCGGGCGGTGCGGAAGGCGCGCGGCCACATGGCCGCCGGGGAGATCGCGGAGCGGGCGCGTTCGATCAGCCAGGCCTACCGGGTCCTGTCGGAGCTGAACCGCTCGCTGGATCACCAGCGTGGGGGAGATCTGAGCCGGCGGCTGGCCGGAATGTACGCTTACATGATGCGGCGGATCCTGGATGCCAACCGCCAACAGAGCGACGAGCCCCTGGCCGAGGTATTGGGATTGCTGGCCACGCTGGCCGAAGGCTGGGATGCGCTGAAACCCGCTTCCGAGCCCGAAGTGCCGGCGGCCGGCCCATGGGCGCACGCGGCGCCCGCCGAAGGAGTGTCGTTTTCCTCGCACGGATGGAGTCTCTGATCCAGCGGCAAGGAGGAGGATCCGTACGAGCGTGGCTGCGGAGCCTTCGACGGGAATCTGTTAGACGTCCAGGTTCTTTACGTCCAGCGCATTTTCTTCGATGAATTTGCGGCGGCTTTCGACGTCTTCGCCCATGAGAGTGGAGAAGATCTCTTCGCTTTCCACGGCGTCTTCCAGGCGCACCTGGAGCAGCGTGCGCTTCTCCGGGTTCATGGTGGTTTCGGCGAGTTGTTCGGCGTTCATTTCGCCGAGGCCCTTGTAGCGCTGCACGGTGGCGTCCTTTTTGCCCTCGTTCTTGACGTGCTCCAGGAGGGCGCTCCAGTCGGGCTGGGACTCGCGGCGATCGGCTTTGACCACCACGAAAGGCGGATGGTTGAAGCGCGCCACGATGCGCGAGAGGGACCGGAAGCGGCGGTACTCGGGCTGCGCGGCCAGGGCCAGGCCGATGGATCGCTCGGCGTTGGTCTGGTCGTGGAAGACCACAGCGTAGGAAGAGTGCTCCTCGTCGCGGCGCATTTCGGGCTTCAGGCCGAGCTGCGTTAAAGCCTCGAAGACCGGCTTCAGGTTGGCTTCCTCCTGGAACTCGAACTTGTGGTCGAGGCGCAAATCGACGTTGGCCAGAACTTCCACCACGCGGGCATCGCGCAGCCGGCGCTCCACCTTGTGGAACATCTGCTCGTACTCATCGAGGTTGAGAAGGAAGGCGCGCAGTTCGGTGCCTTCGAGCGCGGGCTTGGGACCGGAGCCGTTGACCGAATCGCCCTGGATTTCCAGGCGGAGGCTCTCGGTGGCGCGGCGCATGATTTCCTTGGTGAATTCCTTCTCGTCCTTGATGTACTTTTCGCTCTTGCCCTTCTTGATGCGGTAGAGAGGCGGCTGGGCGATGAAGACGCGCTCGCGCAGGATCAGCTCGTGCATGTGGCGGAAGAAGAAGGTCAACAGGAGGGTGCGGATGTGGGCGCCATCCACATCGGCATCGGTCATGATGATGATCTTGCCGTAGCGCAGCTTGGTGACGTCGAAATCGTCCTTGCCGATGCCGGTGCCGAGGGCCGTGATCATGTAGCGGATTTCCTCGTGGCCGAGCATCTTGTCGTAGCGGGCTTTCTCGACATTGAGGATTTTGCCCTTGAGCGGGAGGATGGCCTGGAAGCGGCGGTCGCGGCCCTGTTTGGCGGTGCCGCCGGCGGATTCGCCCTCCACCAGGAAAAGCTCACAGCGCTCGGGGTCGCGCTCCTGGCAATCGGCCAGCTTGTGGGGCATGCCACCGGATTCCAGGGCACCCTTGCGGCGGGTCAGGTCGCGGGCCTTGCGGGCGGCTTCACGGGCGCGGGCGGCCTCGATGGCCTTGCCCACGATCTTGCGGCCGACGGTGGCGTTCTTATCGAAGTACTCGCCGAGTTTCTCGTTAACGAATTGGGTGACCGGGCCGGCGATGTCGCTATTCAGCTTACCCTTGGTCTGGCCCTCGAACTGGGGCTGGGGAACCTTGACGCTGATGACGGCGGTGAGGCCCTCGCGGACATCGTCGCCGGTAAGATTCTCCTGCTCCTTAAACAGGCCCTGCTGCTGGCCGAAGGTGTTGATGGTGCGGGTGAGGGCGGAATAGAAGCCCTTAAGGTGGGTGCCCCCATCGACGGTGTTGATGTTGTTGGCGAAGCTGAGGATATTTTCGGAGTAGGCGTCGTTGTACTGGAGAGCCACTTCCATGCCCAGGGCGCCGCCGTTGGGCAGTTCGCGCTCAGCTTCGAAATAGATGGGCTTTTCGTGGAGCACCTGCTTGCCGCGGTTGAGATGACGGATGAATTCCGCGATGCCGCCGCTATACAGGAACTCGGTGTTTTTGATGGGATCGACGCGCTCGTCGGTGAGGGTGATTTTGAGGCCCTTGTTAAGGAAGGCCAACTGGCGAAGACGGGTAGCCAGGGTGTCGTAGTTGAACACCGTGGTTTCCATGATGCTGACGTCGGGCTTGAAGGTGACGCGGGTGCCGGTTTTCCCGGCTTTGACGCGCCCGGCCTTGACGAGGGGCGCCTTGGGCTGGCCGCAGGCGTATTCCTGCTGCCAGGTGAAACCGTCGCGCCAGATTTCCAGCTCCAGGCGCTCGGAGAGGGCATTGACGCAGCTTACGCCCACGCCGTGAAGACCGCCGGACACCTTGTAGCTCCTGGAATCGAACTTGCCGCCGGCGTGCAGCTTGGTCATGACCACTTGCGCGGCCGAGACCCCTTCCTCTTCGTGGATATCGACGGGGATGCCGCGGCCGTTGTCGATCACGGTGACGGAGTTGTCGTCGTGGATGGTGACGGAGACTTCGGTGGCAAAGCCGGCCAGGGCTTCATCCACGGAATTATCGACCACTTCGTAGACCAGGTGGTGCAGGCCGAGCTCACCGGTGGAGCCGATGTACATGGCGGGACGCAGGCGGACCGCTTCCAGACCTTCGAGCACTTTGATACTCGTGGAATCGTAAACTGGGGCCGAACCGGAATTGACTTCGTTTGGCATGTTGGATTGAGTGGACATCAGATTCTCATAGGCATCACCACGTAGCGATACTGATCGGGGATGCTTTCGCCGAACGGGCGCATTTCGCCGGCGCTTTTCTGATCCTTGAGCTCAAAGGCTACACGGTCCTGGGGAA
Organism: Bryobacteraceae bacterium; assembly: GCA_030038565.1. Classification (GTDB taxonomy): domain Bacteria; phylum Acidobacteriota; class Terriglobia; order Bryobacterales; family Bryobacteraceae; genus JOPF133. Next base: position 10,644 of record JASHSS010000615.1, on the reverse strand, counting down.
TGGCGCGGAGGAAATCGAGGAGGTACTGGGCGTTGAAGCCGATTTCAAGATCGGGACCCTGGTATTCGCTGGTGACGCTCTCCTCGCTATCGCCGCTTTCGACGGACGAGGAGAAGACTTTGACCTCGCCGTTCGAGAACTGCACCCGGATGGCCCGGGAGCGCTCGTCGGCGAATTGAGAGACACGTTCGATGGCGGATTTGATTTCGTCCTTCTGCAGCTTGGCGATGTGGATGTGGTCTTTGGGAAGGACGCGCTCGTAATCCGGGAAATTGCCGGTGAGTTTGCGGGTGATCAGCAGGCGCGGGCCCACCTGGAAGAACAGGTGGTTGTCGTCGCCCGCGAAATGGCCGCGGGTATCGCTTTCCGCGGATTCGGCCAGCTTGACGATTTCGAGCATGGCTTTCTTCGGAATGAGGGCGCGAAAAGCCTGCGAAATCTCGCCGATTTCCACCGCTCCGGCGGGAACCGCGACGGGACCGCCCGAAGGCGGCGCGGCAGGTCCGCCGGCTTGAACATAGGCCAGGCGATGGCCGTCCGTGGCCACCATGGTCAGAGCATCCGGACGCATCACCAGGAGGGCGCCGTTGAGGGTGAAGCGCGACTCCTCCATGGAGATGGCGAAGGAAGTCCGGGAGATCATAGAAGCCAGCAGCCTCATGGGCAGGGTGGCGATCGGCTCGGGCATCTGGGGGAGCTCCGGGAAGCTCTCCCGGGACATGCCGGCGATGCGCGTGCGGGACCGGCCGCAGGTGATCGAGGCCCAGTGATTATCGAGGAACTTCATCTGGACATCGCCTTCGGGCAGGAGGCGGACATAATCCAGCAACTTACGGGCGGGCAGGGTTCCGGCGCCCTCTTTCCTGACGCGGGCAGGGCAGGTGCAGCTGATGCCCAGTTCCAGGTCCGTGGCGGTAAGGGCCACGTGGTCGCCCGAAGCCTCCAGCAGGACATTGGACAAAATGGGGATCGTGGTCTTTTTTTCCACCACGCCCTGGGACAGACTCAGTTCTCGAACAAGATCGGATCTGCTGACGGTGAATTCCATAGGGGCATGGCTCCTATTCTTCTCAGGCTCTTGTATAAATGAATACTTGTAAGAACCGTAGTCATCGGGCCTGTGCAAATGTTGAAGGCTATCTAAATTATACTAAACTAAACTACTTTCCGCTACTCCAACTTGCGGAAAAGGTAGTCTGGGCCGGAGCAAAAAGGGCCGGGGGGAGGATTTTTGCACAAGTTGCAGGGGTGGTTTTCGGGGCGGTCTGTGCATAATGAACATAAGTTCATTGTAATGAGTCCATTAGATTGTGGATGAGCCTGTTCAATTCGGGATCATTGTGACGGTCTTTCTCGACTTTGTTTACCGAGTGCATCACGGTGGTATGGTGCTTGCCGCCGAAGGCCCTCCCGATTTCGGGTAGGGAAGCGTCGGTGAGTTCCTTGACCAGAAACATGGCCACCTGGCGCGGGTAGACCACCTTCCTGGTGTTGCTCTTTTCCTTGAGTTGCGATTGCTTGATGCCCATGCGCTCGGCGACCGCTTTCTGAATGGCGTCGATGGAGATTTTGCGATCGGTGGAGTGCGTCAGGTACTTGAGAATCTGTTGCGCCATGCCGATGTGGATGGGCGCGCCGGTGAGGGAGGAATAGGCCACCAACTTGATCAGCGCTCCCTCCAGTTCACGGACATTGGATTTGGTCTTAGAGGCGATGAAGATACGAACGTCATCGGGCAGAGAGACGCCTTCGGCCTCGGCCTTTTTGTCGAGGATGGCCATTTTGGTTTCGAGGTCGGGGGGCTGGATATCCGCCAGCAGACCCCATTCGAACCGTGAACGGAGGCGCTCGAGCAAGCCGGGAATCTCCTTGGGGTGGGCATCCGAAGATACCACGATCTGTTTCTGATGGTCGTGCAACTCGTTGAAAGTGTGGAAGAATTCTTCCTGGGTGCGCTCTTTGTTGCCGAGCAACTGGATGTCGTCGATGAGCAGCACGTCGGCCTGGCGGTAGCGCTGGTGGAACTGCGGCATGCGCTCAGTGCGAATGCAGGAGATCATCTCATTCATGAATTTTTCGCTGGAGGTGTAGATGATCCGCATGGTGGTAAAACGATCCATGAGTTCCCGGCCGATGGCGTGCATGAGGTGGGTCTTGCCCATGCCGACGCCGCCATAGATAAACAGGGGATTGTAGCTGCGGGCGGGATGGTCGGCGACCGATCGGGCGGCGGCGTGGGCGAAGCGGTTGCACGACCCCACTACGAAGGTCTCGAAGCTGAACTTGGGGTTCAGGGCGCTGGAGTGGGTTTCCGGCTCGGCGGTCCCGTTAGTGTGTGCCGGGGGGAGTTCCGGAAGTATCGGCGACGGGGCGGGCGGAATGGGTTCCATGACGGCGAGGGCGCTGTTGAGAGCCCCGCGGGGAGGTTGAGCCTGGTAGCACAGGTGGTTTACGGGGAGTTGAAGTTCCTCGAGGGTCTCCCGGATTGAAGGGGCCAACTCGGATTCCAGCCAGGCAGCGGTTTCGCGGTCGGGCGCCGAAACGAACAGGGTGCGATCTTCCAGACGGAGGAACGTAGTACTAGCCAACCAGTTTTCAAACGTTTGGCGGCTGATTTTGAGTTGCAGGTGTTGAAGAACTTGATCCCAAATATTCATAAAGTGCGCACACGTAGAGCAGGAGTTTTCCACAGCAAAATCCACAGCTCTGTGGGATTCACAACGCTCGGATTGGCGGGCAGCAAAGCCGTGATCTGGGATCAGCCGCCAATCGGTTGCCAAGGTCTCTGTCGGTCAACCGAAAAGTAGCATAGCACAGCGCAACGCGATTCTCTCAGAATTATAAGTCTCTTGTTTTCAGGGGGCTTCCGTAAACGTTTGACAGTCGTAATGTTCTGACGGAGAATGGAATTTCCCACGGGCGGGAGTAACTCAGCTGGTAGAGTGCGACCTTGCCAAGGTCGATGTCGCGGGTTCGAATCCCGTCTCCCGCTCCAAAGAATTGCCGCCTCCACTGCCATGAAGACGACCTTGCTGCTGCTCTCCTGTGCATTTCTTGGCTGCGCCCAGGATTACAAACTGGAACCGCTTACAGCCGCACCGGAGGGATTGCCGGCGGCCTATGCTTCGCTCCTGTCCTCGCAGGGGTATCGGGTGACAGGTCCCAAGGGAGCCTGGTGCGAGGTGTGGTTCCGCAAGAGCATCCCCGGCGTAACCAAACCGGCCGACCCTTCGGTCATATTTCCCTTCGGGCAGGGCACGTTCTTAGGGGTGATACGCTTTCCCGCGGGGGGCTCGGACCGGCGCGGCCAGACCTTCAAGGCGGGCCTTTACACCATGCGGTACAGCAATTATCCAGTGGATGGGGCTCACCAGGGTGTAGCGCCGCAAAGGGATTTCGCGCTCTTGACGCCGATTGCCAATGACACCGACCCGAACGCGATGCCCGGATTCGACAAGCTGGTGACTGCCAGCCGAACTAGCGGGACGGCGCATCCGTGCGTGTTTTCACTGGAACCGCCTCCAGGAACCGCCTTTCCAGCGGTGGTGAAGGACGGGGACACCGACTGGGTATTGGAAGTGAAGGTGGGGGACCAGTCCATCGGCCTGATTGTGGTAGGGACGGTGGGCGGCTAACGCCAGGGATTGCGCCAACGCGCGGCGGCCGGAGCCTGGGAGAAGCGCGGATTGGATCCAGACACAGCCATTGGCGGCGGGCGCGACCGTTTTCCCTCCACCGAGCACAGCCTTCTGGAAGCGGCCGCGGGCGGGCTCGCGCCGGAGGCCCTGGAACGGGTAGCGGCGCTTTACTGGAAGCCTGTTTACCGGTTCATCCGGCTGAAATTCCACAAAGACAACGAAGACGCCAAGGACCTGACGCAGGGCTTTTTTTCGAGCGCCCTGGAGCGGGATTTCTTCGCCCGCTTCGACCCGTCCAAGGCTTCCTTCCGGACTTATCTGCGGATGGCGGTGGAGCGCTTTGCGTGGAACGCGCACGCCGCCGGAAAATGCCGGAAACGCGGCGGGGACGTGGCCTTCGAGCCGGTGGGGGAAGACGCGGCTTTGACCGAATCACCGGAGGAGGCCTTCGACCGCGAATGGCGGCGGCAGCTGTTTCGCCTGGCGCTGAGGGATCTGCGGAAGCTGTGCGAATCGGCGGGCCGGGAGGTTGAGTGGCGCGTGCTGGAGGCCTACGATCTAGCGGAGGACGCGCGTCCATCGTATGCGGCGGTGGGGGAACAGTTGGGGATTCCCGAGACCAGCGTGACCAACTATCTGGCGCGGGCCCGCCGGACACTGCGCAAACTGGTGCAGGACCGCATGCGCGGCGTGACCTCGGGCGAAAGGGAGCTCCGGGAAGAGATGCGGCGGGTGTGGAAGTGAATAGCGACCCCGCGGATCTAAGCGATTCGGTGGTGGATCACTTGCGCCAGGTGGCCGGCCTGCCGGACCTCAGCGGGACGCGCTACGAACTGGAAGGCGAGATCGGGCGAGGCGGCATGGGGGTGGTCTACCAGGCGCGCGACCGCCAATTGGAGCGGCGCGTGGCGCTGAAGGTGGTGGAAGCGGCGCTGGCGGGGGAGGCGGCGCTGATTGCGCGGCTGGAGCACCCGGCGATCGTCCCCATCTACGAGGCGGGAACACTGCCGGATGGGCGGGCATTCTACGCCATGAAGCGGGTGACCGGGGTGCGGCTGGACCGGTATGCGGGGGCGGGGCGGCCTGTCGCGGAAAGGCTGCGGGTGATCCGGCGCGTGGGAGAGGCGCTGGCGTTCGCGCACTCCCGCGGGGCGATCCATCGAGACCTCAAGCCGCAAAACGTGATGGTGGGAGAGTTTGGGGAAGTCTACGTGATGGATTGGGGCGTGGAGGCAGTCGGAGGCACGCCGGGTTTTCGCGCGCCCGAAGCCAGACTGGACCAGCGCTCCGATATTTACGCTCTGGGCGCGCTGTTGCAGTTCGTCTTGCCGGCCCCCGCCCCCGCGGCTCTGAGCGCGATTGCGCGCAAAGCCATGAGCGCGGAGGCCGGCTGCCGGTACGGGGACGTGGAGGAGATGCTGGCCGACATCGGCCGGTTCGAGGACGGCCTGGCGGTCACGGCCTGGCGGGAGCCGCCCATGCACCGCGTGGCGCGCTTCTGGTCGCGCAACGCACTGCTGTTGTGGCTGCTGACGGCCTACGCGGCAGTGAAGTTGGGAATCTTTTTCTGGCCGTATCGCTAAAGGAATTCGCGGTTTTGCGGAATACCTTTGCGGGAGGTATTGGACGATGAACAAGATTGTGGTGGGGCTGGTGGCCGGCGTCGTGCTAGGGGCGCTCGATGGCGCGACGGCATGGTTTTACCCTGAGACGCGGCCGCTGATCGGAGGGATCGTGGCGGGATCGACTTTCAAGGGCATGCTGGTAGGCCTCGCCAGCGGCTGGTTCGCGCGCAAGGTGGACTCCATCAAATGGGGCGTGGTGGCTGGCGCGGCGCTGGGGTTGCTGCTGGCGTTCGGCGTGGCGGTGATGGATGCGGCCAGCGGGCAGCAGCATTACCTGGAGATCATGCTGCCGGGGTTCGTCACCGGGGCGATCATCGGCTTTTCGACACAGCGGATGGGGACGCGGAAGGCGGCGTAGGGCAAGCGTAGGCCGAAGTCCTCGCGCCCGGCAGCCACCGCCACCTCGGACGGCTAGAATCCGAACCGCAACTGGATGGCAATCTTACGGTTGTAGGTGCTGGCGCCGCCCATGGGGCCGAAGCCGCCGCCCAGGCTGGTGTATTGGCCGAAATAGGGCGACGAAAGATCGCCGTTGGGTGGCGCGTAGTTGGCGCGGTTGAGGGCGTTCAGGGCGTTGGCGGAGAGGGTCAGGGTGTAGCGCCGGCCGGTCGTGCCGCCGAACATGCCGGGAGGCGGGCCGCCGCCCATCATCGGACCGCCGCCACCGCCGGGACCACCCGGGCCGCGGCCACCGCCACCGGGAGGGGGACCGCCTCCACCGGGTCCGCCAGGTCCACCCATCATGCCCTGCGGATTGGTGGATTCGTTCTTGCCGCCAAAGGCCCAGCTCCGCGAGATCCGCAGCATGAGGGTCGCGGTGGCCGGGCCCCGGCCGTAGTTATATCCAATGGTGGGGGTGCCGGGCGCCGGCGAGAGATTAAAGCAGCCGAACGCTGCTTCATAAATCAAGTCCTGGCCGGTGCACGCCGATGCCGCCAGGCTAACCAGCGCCGGGCGTTGGCTGAGGATGCCGTCGCCTATGGTATCCCTCCCGGTGGTGATGTCGTAGGGGGTGCCGCTGGAGGCGATGAAGAACGGGCTGAGGCTGAGCTTCCACAACAGCGGCACGGTGGTCCCGACGACGAACCGCTGCCGCACATCCATGTAAGCCGAGGGCCCATACTCCGCGCGCACGTTATACGGATTGGCCGGCTGGCCTTCGGCGTCCGACTTGCCGTAGGACAGCGCGTAGAATCCAAACAGGAAGAACCCCTTGTAATTGACGTTCGGCACGAAGGTAATCTGGTTGGTGCGGCTGACGCCGGTGTCTTCGGTCAACATGCGCAGTTCCGGGCTGCCGTAAGGATAGGCGCCATCGATGGGGGCGTTGATGTCGCGCGAAAGCTGCAGGTGGGTGCCGCGCCCGGTGATGTAATTGACGCTCACGCGGGCGTACTGGTTGATTTGCCGGTCGAGGCCGATGCTGGCCTGGTAAAGGCGCGGGGCCACGATTCCGTCGGAGACGAACTGCAACTGCTGCGGCTGAAGACCGCTGGCGAGCGACGAAATCGAAGGAATCGCCGGGTAAAAGCTGGGGTTGAAGATGACGTAGGACTGCTGCGTGACGCCGTTATAACGGATGGCGTTTAGCTGCAGGGAATCCGGCACGCGGTTGTAGAAGACGCCGAAGCCCGAGCGCAGGATGGTCTTGGCCGCCTTGTTGCCCTTTCCGTCCAGGCCCCAGGCGAGGCCCAGGCGCGGCGAGAAATCGCCGTAGTCCCCGATGTTGGTCTGGGCTTCGTAGCGCAGCCCGTAACTGAAGGTGAGGTTGGGTTTGGCCTTCCAATCGTCGTTGGCGAACAGGCCGATGTCGGTCAGGCTGACGCCGGTGGTGGGCGTTCCGGCTCCGATCGAAAATTCATACGCGCCGCCGCCCAGCGCGCGAATCTGCGCATCGGTCATGCCTTGCTGTTGGAAGAGCAGCGTGCGCTGGTAGACTTGCAGCCCGGTCAGCTCAATGGAGGTTCCCGGAATGGCCTGGTTGTTGGCGTCTAGTTCAGGACCGGGTCCGCCCACGAAGGTGTAGGTGCCACCGAAATTAGTCATGGCGGTGCTGCTATCGAAGGCCTGGCGGATGCGGCCGCCCCATTTCAGGGTGTGAGTTCCGTGGGTGAAGGTGGAGGTGTTGGTCATCTCCCAATGGTCGCCGACGCTTCCGGAATTGCCCACCTGCGCTCCGCCGGAAGAAAATGCGCCATCCACAATCAACGCGGGATCGTTGCTGCCGCCGTTCATAAACGTGGTGGAGCGCATGAACTGGAAGCGCGTCTCGTTCACCAGGTGAGTGTTGATGAGCGAGGTTTCGGTAACCTGGACGGTGTTCTCGGTGCTGCCGGTATTGTAGGAGCGCGAGGCCAGGTTGAAGCTGCCCACGCCCTGGTTGTCGGAGGTGATGTTGGTGTTCTGATAGCGCACGGTGAGCGTATTGTTGGGGCTGAGGGCGTAATCCAGGCGCGGCGAAAGCGTCCGGAAGGTCTGGGGCGTGAGGACCGCCTGGTTGATCGTCTGGGGAACCAGGCTGGAATTCAGATCGGTGGCCAGAATGAAGGCGTTCTCGGTGGTGTCGCGGTAGTTGCCGTCGAAGCTGAAGGAGGCTTTGTTCTTCTTGATCGGGCCGGTGAGGCTCAATCCGAAAAAGTCCTGCTTATAGGGCGGGCGGGTGGATTGCTGAAGCAGCGGGCTGCGGGAGTTCAGGTCTTCGCTGTTGTACTGCATGAAGACGTTGCCGTGAATCTGGTCAGTGCCGGGCTTGGTGAGAATTTCGATGCGCCCGAACCCGGGGCGGTCGTATTCGGGCGAGAAGGGATTGTTATTGATGCGGATCTCGCGGATGGAGGATTTGGGAGGGAGGTTGCCGCCGGTGAAGCCGTCGATATAGATGGTGCCGCCGCTCGGTCCGGCGCCGGGGCCGGCCATGGCCTGCAACTGCTGGGAGAGTTCGTCGGGGTCGTCCGAAAGGGTGTCGAGGTCTTTGTCCTTCAGGACCAGGGCGCCGCCGTTGTTGTCCGGATCGGCCGAGACTTTGTTGGCTTCGTCTTCGACGTTCATGACTTGCGCTTCGGATTGAATGGCGAGTTGCACGTCGAAGGTGGCCGGGGAGTCGATTTCGAGACCCTGCTGCTGGGTCACACTAAAGCCCTTGGCTATGACCCGCACGAGGTATTTGCCGGCCGGCAGGCTGGGGAAGGAGTAAGCGCCCGAGAGGTTGGTGGTCTGGCGCTGCTCTCCGCCCGGCCCGCGAACCTGCACCAGGGCGCCGGGAACCACCGCTCCGGAAGGGTCGGTAACTACCCCGTGAAGGCTGGGCGGGGCGAGCGCCTGAGCCAGGCAGGCGCCGGCCGGATAGAGCAAGGAGACACACAGAAGTAACACGCGTTTCATAATCGGGATTCCTTTTTCGAGTTCAGTGGCAGGCGGGTGGGCGGGCCTTCAGCCTGCCGGACCCTTGCCGGAGCCTGCTAGAAAATGATGCTGGGCATGCCGAAGCCGCTCATATCTCCCATACCGCCGCCACCCATCATGCCGCCCATGCCGCCGCCGTTCGTGCCGCCGCGTCCGGCGCCGCCCGCACCGCGTCCGGCGCCGGCGGTAGCCATCTGGATCAGCATGTCCGCGTTGGAGAGAAGCATGATGGCGGTGATTTCATCGTTCTTGGCGCCCCTGGTGCTGGAGACCACGATGGTCTGGCCGGGCTTGAGATCGTCGAGTTTGGCGGCCGGCATGCGCTCCAGCATCTGGGAAACATCCATGCCGCCGCGCCCGGGCCCGCCCGGAGGCGGTCCACCCGCAGGCACCCCACCCGCAGGCGGACCGCCCATCGCGCCGCCGGACGGCGGACCTGCGCCGCGCCCCGCCCCACCGCCAAAGGGCGAACCGCCGCGGCCCATCATGGCCGCAAAGTCGGGCATTTGCTTGAGCTGCGAATCGGCGGTGACTCTTATCAGCAGGGGCTTGCCTGAGGCCATGTCCTTGACGGTCACCGTGCCGGCCGCGGCGTCTACGGCGGTAATCGAACCGGCCCTGGTCTGGAAAGTGCCGAAGACCACCTCGTCCGCGGTGACTTTCAGGCCATCCTCGCTTTTCTGGCCGCGCGCGCGCAACTGGTCGCCCACGCTGATTTCGTCGAGCTTGCTCGCGCGGGCGTCGGCGAATTTTACCGAATCGGGCGTGTAACGTTTATAGGAAGTCTTTTCGCCGACCGTGACCACGGCCTGCACTTCGCCGGTCATGGTGCGCATCTTGACGGTGATCTCGGCGCCGTTCTTGGAAACCACCACGCCCGAGACGCCGCGGCGGGTCCAATCCAGCCGGTCGGCCTCGTTGCGTTTGGCGATATCGCCGGCGGACATATCCAGGATGCGGCGCAGGTTGAGGGAGCCGGCTTCGAGAGTAGCCAGCACGCGATCGCCAACGGCTATTTCCGTCACCTGAATGGTCTGCGCTTTTTTGAGATCTTTTTCTCCCGGAGCCACGCGCTGCGCGAGGGTCTCCGGAGTAAACCTGGCGACCACCGCCGGCCCGTTGTCCGGTTTGATTTCCACCTCGGCGTTTTCGGGGCGGAATCCGGCAATCGTGCCGACGAAGGATTTCGACGCGGTCTGCGCGTGTCCCGCGAGCGCCACGGATACCACTGCGCCGAGTACGAATAGAAACCTTCTCATCTCCTCCAGTAGACGACAAGGCGGGCCGGGCCGCGTCTTAAGTTTTGTAAAAGCGCCCCGCGGCGCGCCTCGGCGGGCGCCGTTTGCGTTACAACAGAAGCTGGAAACATCTGTGACGGCCAGCGACGGCAACCGGACGGCGAAATCGATCCTGCTGGTAGAGGACGATCTGGAGCTGTGCCTGTTGATGGAAGACTACTTTTCGCAGCAGGGGTACAGGATCGTGGCGGTGCACGACGGACAGACGGGCCTGGCGCGGTCGCTTGAAAGCGAGTTCGATTTAATCCTGCTGGATGTGATGCTGCCGGTGCTCGATGGTTTCGAGTTGCTGCGCCAGTTGCGCAAGCGCAGCGCCGTCCCGGTAATCATGCTGACCGCGCGAACCGCCCAGACGGACCGCGTGGCGGGGCTCAACGGGGGCGCCGACGATTACTTGCCGAAGCCCTTCGGACCGGAGGAATTGCTGGCGCGCATCCGCGCGGTGCTGCGGCGCGCGGGGCGGCGGGAGGCGGCCGAATCCGAGGTGTTCGAAGCCGGCGGCGTGCGGGTGGATTCGCAGGCGCGGCAGGCGTGGCTGGGCGAACAGGATTTGGAAATCACCGCCATCGAATTCGACATTCTGGAAGTGCTGGTGCGTGCGGCGGGGCGCACGGTTTCGCGCGACGAGCTTACCACCGCCCTGTACCAGCGGCGCGCGACTCCCTACGAGCGCTCGCTCGA
>JASHSS010000614.1 GCA_030038565.1 Bryobacteraceae bacterium | reverse complement strand
AGCCTCCTATCGAGCGTCCGGAACCGGCACTGCGAGAGCAATGCCGAAGCCAGCAGGTGCATGTCGATCCACCCCAGCCCGCGCCCCCAGAGCTGCCGGTCCTCCATCAGTTGATGGACCTCGGCATCCAGGGCCCGCCTGGCCGCCGGTAGCGCACCCAGGTACGACAGGATGGCGCTCCGGTTTTTCAGCTTGCCGCATGCCAGCTCGCCCAGCACGAATGGATGCGTCACAACCAGTCCTTCCGCCAGTAAATCTCGCAAGCTCGGCTCCGCTTGCCGGAAGTGCTGAATCCAGACCGAGGTGTCACTAACAGCATCAGGCAGGCCGTCGCCGCGGTACATCCGCCAATTCCGGTTGCGTGCCGCCCAGCGCCGCCAGCCGCTTGCCGGCTTCCCGCGCGATGAGCGCTTCCAGGCCGGCCCGCACTAATGCCGTTTTCGCCCGAATCTACATATCTGTCCATCGGTCACTCGGCCGCGCGTCACAGACGTCGCCCGCCGCTAACCGCCTTTGCTTCCAGCAACCTGGCGGCACCGCTCGACCGCGTCCGACCCCCGCCGTGCTATACCTCGGATCGGGAGGAGGTCCTGAAGCACTGCTGACAAAATGGGTTCGTTCCGTAATTTACCAGGCGCGGGAGTTCGTTCCGTCAAGTTACCCCAGCGCCCCTCGCCGTCCGCAACTGCCCGCCCCGCCGGCGGGGGAGTTCGTTCCGTCAACTTACCCCGACGCCGGCCGCCGACCGCAACCACTCACCCGGCCTGCCCACAGGGAGAGTTCGTTCCGTCAAGTTACCCCACCGCCCCTCGCCGTCCGCAACCACCCACCCCACCCGGTAGGGGGGAGTTCGTTCCGTCGACCTATCCCGGTACCCGGCCCGGCGCCCCGCCGATTGCCGTGGATCCGACTGCCTCCGCAAGACTTACGCAAAAATGGCTTCGTTCCGCAATCTGCCCCTCACCCTCCGCAACTGCCCGCCCCGTCGGAGGGGAGTTCGTTTCGTCAACTTCCCCCGTGCCCGCCCCGCCGCCGCAACCACCCGCCGGCTCGCGGGGGGAGTTCGTTTCGTCAACGTTCCCCGACCCGCTTCGGCGGCCGCCTCATCACCAGAAATCGCTCAACAATACTTGACAATATATAACTAATATTTTATGATTGCAATTGGATGAGGCAAACGGCCTCTCCTAAAATCAAATCCAATGAGGAGCTTACACCCAATGTCTCTCAGCCATTTCGACCCCTTAGCCAATCTCCGCCTGTTCGAGGATGCCTTCTCCCGGCTGCTTAATGAACCCCAAACCAACCGCCCCTGGTCCCCTTCCGTGGATATCTACGAGACCGAGAATGAGCTGGTCCTCAAGGCCGACCTCCCCGAGGTCGAGTCCAAGGACATCGACGTCCGCGTCGAAAACCAGACCTTGACCATCGCCGGCCAGCGCAAGTTCGAAAAGCAGGACTCCGTCAAGGGCTACCACCGCATCGAGCGCAGCTACGGCACCTTCGTCCGCAGCTTCGCCGTCCCCAATACCTTCGATACCGACCACATCGGCGCCGCCTTCAAAAACGGTGTGCTCAGCGTGACCCTCCCCAAAAAGGAAGCCGCCAAGCCGCGCCAGATCAAAGTCGAAGCCACTGCCTGAAGCATCTATATACGTGGCAGGTCATCTCTCGCGGAGCCGCCCGGTGCGGGATAAACCCGCCGCCGTCGCGGCTCCGTTGTATTTTGTAGTTAGGCCAAAAAAGGATCCCCATGTTCCGGCTCGATAAATTAACTCAAAAGGCTCAAGAGGCTCTCCAACAGGCTCAAGCTATCGCCGAAAAATCCGAAAGCCAGGTGATGTTTCCCCTGCACCTCCTGATCGCCCTGGCCGAGGAGAAAGAGGGCATCGTCCGCCCCGTGCTCGAAAAGTGCGGCGTCCACCCCGATGCCGTCCTCAGCGAAGCCCGCCGCCTGTTGGGCAATCTTCCTAAAACCGCCGGTATGCAGCCCGGCATGTATCTCTCCCAGCCGCTCAATACCGTGCTCGAGCACGCCTTCGACGAGGCCACCCGCTTCAAGGACGAATTCGTCTCCACCGAGCATCTGCTCCTGGCCATCGCCAACCAGCGCTCCGACCCCGCCGGCCAACTGCTCGACCGCGCCGGCGCCACCCATGACGCCATCCTGAAATCCCTGGTCTCCGTCCGCGGCACCCAGAGAATCACCGATCAGAATCCCGAATCGAAATACCAGGCCCTGGAGCGCTACGCCCACGACCTGACCGATTCCGCCCGCCAGGGCAAACTGGATCCCGTGATCGGCCGCGAAGACGAAATCCGCCGCGTCATGCAGGTGCTCTCCCGGCGCACCAAGAACAACCCCGTCCTGATCGGCGAACCCGGCGTCGGCAAGACCGCCATCGTCGAGGGTCTGGCCCAGCGCATCGTGCGCGGCGACGTCCCCGACCAGCTCAAGAACAAGAAACTGGTCGCCATCGATCTCGGCTCCATGATCGCCGGAACCAAGTTCCGCGGCGAGTTCGAAGATCGCCTCAAGGCGGTAGTCCGCGAAATCATCGACTCCCACGGCGAAATCATCTGCTTCATCGACGAGTTGCATACCCTGGTCGGCGCGGGCGGGGCCGAAGGCGCCATTGACGCCGCCAACCTCCTCAAACCGGCCCTCGCCCGCGGCGAGCTGCGCTGCATCGGCGCCACCACCACCTCCGAATACAAGAAGCACGTCGAAAAGGATGCCGCCCTCGCCCGCCGCTTCCAGACCGTCACCGTCGGCGAACCCTCCATCGACGACACCATCGCCATCCTCCGCGGCCTCAAGGAGAAGTTCGAAATCCACCACGGCGTCCGCATCAAGGATTCGGCCATCATCGCCGCCGCCGTGCTCTCCCAGCGCTACATCGCCGACCGCTTCCTGCCCGACAAGGCCATCGACCTGATCGATGAAGCCGGCTCCGCCCTGCGCCTCCA
>JASHSS010000613.1 GCA_030038565.1 Bryobacteraceae bacterium | reverse complement strand
GGCAAACGCGGCAATTGGCAGAACCGCAACCGCCAGCGCAACGGGTAAACGTGTCCGCATATCTTTGCCTGCTCGGTACCGCTTATGATAGCCCGCTTCACCCGCGGAGTCCCGGCATTTCACGGTCGCACACGGTGAAATTGGCCGGGTGCATTCCTGGCCAAACGCCAGCCGTTGGCAAGCTGTTGATTTTCCGGTCGAATCGCACGCTGGCCAGCACCGCCGTCATGAGCCGCGCCGCCCCAGGGCGTGAAGCCGCAGTGAGAGCCGACACCCCCTCTCATCGCCCTCCCGCCGATCGCCCGCGGAGCCTCGAAAAAAAATCTGCACCGGTGAGGGAACTCCAGTCGAAGTATCGCTTACCGGGACAGAGTGAACACACTCGAATCTGTCTCGGAGGAAGCCAAAATGAAAAACGACACTTTACTTCTCTTCCCGGGAGAGCGGCTGGACCGCGTCTCCCGGTTCCTTTCCACTCGAATCGCGAGCGCCGCGGCTGCCTGCGCGATTCTCACCGCCGGCATTCTGACGCCAGCCCCGGCGGCAGCTCAAACCAACATACTGCCGTTGCCCGCTCCGCAGGCCAGCACGGTGCCCTCCAATGGCGACGTCAACCCCTACGGCGTGGCGTTTGTGCCCGCCACGGTGGCCACGGATGGGACGCTGCAACAGAGCGGCATCCTGGTTTCCAATTTCAACAACTCCCTCAATTTACAGGGCACCGGCACCACCATCGTCCAGATCACCCCGCAGGGCAAAACGTCTGTGTTTTTCACTTCCACCGTGAGCGGCCAGCAGGGCCTCTCCGCGGCGCTGGGAATCTTGTCCGACGGCATCGTCATTGTGGGCTACACCCCCAGCACCGACGGCACGTCGCAGACCGCCGGTCCGGGCGGCCTGCTGTTTATCGACCGCAAGGGCAACCTGTTGGGAACCATCTCCAATCCCTCGCTGATTAACGGCCCCTGGGGCATGGCGGTTTCCGACCAGGGCAACGGCTTTGCGCAGATCTTCGTCTCCAACGTGGAGGCCGGCACGGTTGTCCGCCTCGACCTGAAGTACGACTCCACGGGCGAATTCGCCCAGGTTGCGGACACGGTCACCATCGGCTCGGGCTTTGCGCACAGCGGCGATCCGGCCGCCTTCGAAGTGGGACCCTCCGGCTTGGCCTACGATGCGGGCGCCGATGTGCTGTTCGTGGCCTCCGAGGTGGACAGCTCGATCTACTCCATTTCCCGCGCCGGGTCCCTCACCGAAAGCGCGGGCACCGGAACCCTGGTCATTCAGGACGCCACCCACCTGCACGGTCCGCTGGACCTGGCGCTGTCGCCGGATGGCCACCTGCTGGTCGCCAACAGCGATGGCCGCAATGCGGATCCCAATCAGCCGAGCGAACTGGTGGAATACGGCGCCGGCGCGAAGTTCCTGTCGGAGTTCCCCGTCGATCCCAACAACGGCGGCGCCTTCGGTCTGGCTCTACATTCCCTCGGTCAGGGCGTGACCCGTGTCGCGGCCGTGGACGACAATCAGAACGTCCTCGATATGTGGACCACAGTAGTCCGCTAATCGGCCACGCCCGCCGGTACAATCTCACAAGTCGCGTCATGCATTGAAAACTCCCGCCGGCGGCCGAAAGGCTGCCGGCTTTTTTGCGTGTACCGGGCACAGGTCAATTTCCGGAGGGCCGTTCGGCGTGATCCACCACGATGACTTCCACGGGCCCCTTCGTGGACTCGAGCCGTAATCCAAGTTGATCGCGCAGCGCCTGGGAAATCGACGGGCCCGGCATGTCGGAGCCGGGCGGGGGAGGAGGCAGTACGGGAGTGGTCTCATCCGCCACGAAATCCAGTTGCAGGTCGAAGAGTCCCGTGAATCCGGTCTTGTCGATCACGCTCCGGTCGAGTACCCCTGAGAGCATCCGGACTAACTCGGGCATGGCGATTTTTCCGCCCTCAATTCGCGGACCACTGCGCTCCAGATGAACACCCGCCGAGCCGCACAGACCCTTGGCCGGTTGAAGCTCCCCGGGCACTGCCATTCTCCCACCAGCCCATTCCACGGGCGCGTCCGCGGGAGAGTTCACACAAGCACCTTCTTTCGGGGGCGGAAGCTTAAGTCCACCTCTGGCGGCTACCAGCGCATATACCGGCAGATCCCTGGTCTCCACGTGCGTCTTCAACTGGAAGCGGTCCTCAAGCAGCGACCGCAGCATCAGAAACATCTGGTTCCGCGTGGCATGGCCATCGGCCTTCGCCTCGATTTCGTAGCGCCCCGGTTGTAACCATCCCGCGGCATCCACCACTTGGAAGGCCTGCACCCCGTAGGCATACTGCATCAGTACCTGCAAAGATGCATCGGCATCGAGACGGCCTGGAAGCGGGCGCACGTGCTGGATACTCGTGTTAAAAGACGGCTTGACCGAGGCTACTTCAAACTGTGGCCGAACGGCGGATTGGGCCAATGCCACCCACGCTCCAATGGCCAACAGGATCAGGGCGGCGGCACTGGCCGGACCGTTAGAGGCGCGGCGGGAGGCGGACGACTGGCCCAACAACCTGGCAATCCGGCCGGCCAGCGAACCGCCGTTCGCGGCCATGACCGCGGGCTGAACAAAGCGCGCCGAGTCCAACTCGGCCAGGGCCCGGGCGTAGAGGACCGGGTCGCCGGTGATGGATACAGCCATATCGTCGCAGCACAGTTCGCGCTCGGCGCGCATGTGGCCGGAGATCCACCAGACGGCGGGATGATAAAAGAAGACCGCCTCGACGGCGCTCTGCAATATATGGACGAGCCAGTCGTGGCGGCGGATGTGCGCCAGTTCGTGAACGAGAAGCGCTTCCATCTGTGCGGATGGCAGGCCGGCAAGGGCGCCTGCCGGCACCAGCACAATCGGCCGCAGCCATCCTATGGCGGCCGGCGCATCCAGCAGCCCCGAAACGAGCAGGCGGACCGGCCGCGCGACCGAGATCCGGCTCTTGAGCCGGTCGAGGGTCCGTTGCCACACCGCCGGCGCGGGCCGCGCCATGCGGTACCGGAGACGTTCGGCGAGCATCCAGCCCACCAGCAGGCGCAGCCAGAAAACCGTCGCGCCGGTAAGCCACAACGCCACCACCCAGGGCAGAAACGGCCCCGGCGCCGCGCGATATCCCTCGGCCGGAAGCGGCAGAAGAATAAATCGGGCGGCCGCGGTTCGAGCGGCGGACATGGGCGCGGCGAAGGTGATAGCGGCGGACTCGGGCGCCGGCTCGCGCAGCAGCATCCAGGTTACGGCCGGGGCGGCCGCCATGGCCGCGAGTGCCGTGCAAGCCAGAAGATAGCGGTCGTTCGGGCCTGCCGTGCCGGCGCCCCACTTTCGCGCGGCGGCGTAAATCGCGGCGATCAGGGCGCCCTGCCAGACAAAGTGAATCAGCGTCAATCCCAGACGCGCCACCCATGGCCGGGCCGCGAGGATCTCGATTGCGATCATTTCGCCCTCCTCTTCTTGCCATCCAGTTGATCGAGCATCCTTCGAATTTCCGCCCGCTCTTCGGAAGTCGTCGGCTGAGCGCCGAGTGCGCTCATGATCAGCCCCTTGGGAGAGCCTCCGAAAATCCGCCTGAGAAGATCCCCAAGCATCCGCGTCTGCATCTGGCTCTTCGGCGCGGCCGGTTCATAAACGTGCGATCGGAAGCGTTCGCTGCGGACCAGCAGTCCCTTATCCGTCATCAGGCGCATCTGGGTAAGGGTGGTGTTGTAGCCGCAGTCTTTCTCCAGGGCATCGTGTACCTCTCGAACGGTGGCCGGCCCCAGTCGCCAGAGGACCGCCAGGATGTCGGCTTCCGCGGGGGTCGGCATCGGAAGGCCGGTGAGAGAGTTCTCGGAGTGCGAAGGCATCTGGCAAAAAGCCTACCACTATAAAAATCGTTCGTCAACTATAAAAATCTTATATGGCCTTCCTGCTTGACATACGAACAACATCGTAGTAATCTCTTCGTATATGGCGAGCGAACTTCCCCGGCCGACCGATGCGGAGCTGGAAATCCTGACGGTACTCTGGAGCCACGGACCGGCCACCGTGCGCGAGGTCCATGAGGCTATTGCCGCGCGCAAACCGACGCAATACACCACCGTGCTCAAGCTCCTGCAGATCATGGCCGAAAAAGGGCTGGTGCGGCGCAACGAAAAACAGAGGGCTCACATTTACGAGGCCGCCCGGCCGCGCGAGTGGACCCAGCGGCAACTGGCGGGCGACCTGCTGCAACGCGCCTTCAACGGCTCGGCCCGGAGCCTCATGCTGGGGGCGCTTTCGGCGCGCAAGGCCACCCGCGAGGAATTGTCGGAGCTGCGCCGGCTGCTCGAGGAATACGAAAAGGGGGCGCGATGAACCTGCTCCAGGCGTGGGTCCAAACGCCCGGCGCTACGGCGCTCGGCTGGACGCTGGTGCATTCCCTGTGGGAAGGGGCGCTGATCGCGCTGGTATTGGCCGCGGTGCTCGCGGCGCTGCGTTCCGCGCCGGCCCGCTACGGGGCTGGTTGCGCGGCGCTGGCGTTGCTGGCGGCCGCTTTCGCCCTCACTTTGGCGCGCGAAATGCCCCCGCCCCGGCCGCATCTCCCGATCCACGCCATCCCGGCCTGGGTTGCCCCTCTGCCGGATAAGCCTGTGCCCGCGGCGCGCGCCTGGACGCCGCGCGATCTGCTGGGCTACCTGCCGTGGCTGGCTCCCTTGTGGATGGCCGGTGTGCTGGCGTTCCAGCTACGCGGTGTGGCGGCCTGGCTGGGGGCGCGGCGCCTGCGTGGAACCGGGGTGTGCGCCGCGCCGGGGGTGTGGCGCGCGCGCATGGACCGCCTGGCCGGGCGCGCCCGCATCTCGCGGCAAGTGGTGCTGCTGGAATCCTGCCTGGCGGACGTGCCGGTGGTCATCGGCTATCTTCGCCCCGCGATTCTGGTGCCCGTGGGATTGCTCGCTGGTCTGCCGGCCGCCCAGGTGGAGGCCATCCTGCTGCACGAACTGGCGCACATCCGCCGTCACGATTACCTGGTGAACCTGTTGCAGATGTTCGTCGAAGGCCTGTTGTTCTATCATCCCGCGGTCTGGTGGATTTCAGCCGTGATTCGCGCCGAGCGTGAAAACTGCTGTGACGATGTGGTGGTGGCCACCGAGGGGGACGCCTACGCGTACGCCTCGGCATTGACCGCCCTGGAAGAGAGGCGGGCGATGACGGCGGAAGCCGTGCTGGCCTCTACAGGAGGGAGTCTCGTGAAACGTATCCGACGATTGCTGGCTCAACCGGAGGGACCGCGCCCCGGTCTGGCTCCCGTCTTTTCCGCTGTCATTCTGACCGTGACGCTGGCCGGGGCCATGGCCGCGTGGCAAACCCGGCCGGCTGCCGCGCCGCAGGCCGCCCCCGCCGCTCAGGCCG
>JASHSS010000612.1 GCA_030038565.1 Bryobacteraceae bacterium | reverse complement strand
CAGTACTCATTGGCGAAATCCGCGCGGCCTTCCACCTTGGCCAGTGCGGCCAGCATGATCAGCATGTTGCCGCTTTCTTCCACGGGCATCTGGTTCTCTTCGGTGCGCTCACCGCCGCCGTACACCTGCCCGTCGGCCTGCGGGTAAGTACCCAGGTCGTGCGGCGCGAAGGGCCAGTGCCAGCGTTCCATGCGGGCATACTCCAGCACCGGCTGAAGCTGCGCGCGCAGCAGGCGCGGATTGAACAGCAGCGTAAAGGGAGAGCTGGGATAGATCACATCCACCGTGGAGATGCAGCCGTTGGAGAAATCTTCCTTGGGGAAGTACATAGCGGCGCCATCGGCATCGGCGGCCAGTTTGTGCGCGCCCAGGGTCTGCCGGTAGGCCAAAGCCGCCAGGCGGGCGTACTTTTCGCCGCCCACCTTCCGCAAGTCGGCCATCAGCCGATCGTCGAAGGCTTGGCTTTTCTCCGCCAGCGAGTCGTGATCGCGGCGGCCCATGCGCAGCAACTCGGCCGCATCCGCGCCGTTGCGCCGCCACCAGGCGCGCTCGCGCCGCTCGAAGAACTCGATGGAGTACAAATCGTCGTAGGCCATCATGAGGTAGCGCGAGACCGGCTGCGCCGCGATTTTTCCCAGGTCGATGGCGAACGCCAGGACCGGCGGCTGCACGCGGCCGGCGCGGGAACTCTCGGAGAAGTCGTCGGAATCGGGCATCCGTCCGGTCCCGGCGAATGCCGCGGCGGCCTGCTGGCGCGTGGCGATGGCCTGGGTGACGCCCTCGGGTTTATCGGCGGCGAGGTACAGGTATCCCCAATCGATCCGCAGGTCGTCGCCTTTCTTGGCCAGCACGGGCTGCTCGCGCGATCCCATCCGCAGGACCGGCTGGCCATCCAACGAATAGCGCGCCGCCCAAACCGGCTCATCCGGCGTATTCACCACCAGTTCGCTCGACGCCTCGAGCGAAACCGCTGCCTGGTGCTCCTGGCCATCGGTGGAACGGATGGTCCAGGTGACATACGTCAGCGGCCGCGAGAGAACTTCCAGGTCGTCCGGCAGCGCGGGCGTGAGAAAGGTGAGCGCCACATTCACTCCGGCGCCCGAGAATTCGTAGATGGTGCGGGTGGGCAGGACTTCCACGCGCGTCTGGGCCAGCGCGTTGGAGGCCGGCGCGGCGCGTCCCCCGCGTCCCATTCCGCCGGTCAGGTTGTAGACGCGGCCATCGATGCGCACGGCCAGCACCAGCGTGTTGGGCTTGCCGGTCCAATGCACCGTGCCGGCGTCCGTCAGGCGGTTGGCGTCCGACCAGATGCTGAAGTAGGGATCGTGAACCACCAGCGGGACGGCCGGCGGGCGCATGGGTTCCAGAGGCTGGGTCCATGCGGTGAAGGCCAGGCCGCCCAGCGCGGCGGCCAGTCGAAAAACTCTCATGTGATTACTCATATAACCAACCGTATCAATCGCTCCCCTTAAAACGCGCGCCACACCAGGTTCGCGAAACGTTGGGGCTGGCCTGGCAGGCGAGTTGCATCCGTTTCGGTGGGCCGCTGGCCCATGGCCACTTTCCTAAAGAGGCGGGGACAAACCGATGCAGCGCGGGGTTGGTAGGACAGGCCTTCAGCCTGTCCAGCGCAGGCTGAAGGCCTGCCCCACCCCTCAATTGAATTCGATGTGCCGCAGGCCGCGGGCGGCCCGTGAGCGAGCGATGGACACTTATTTCCTGACATTCGATCACGGTCCGATGCGCCACTCCAGAATTCCCACGGGCTGCCGGCCCTGGCTGGCGGCGCGCAGCCGGATGGCCGTGGTGGTGACGGGCGTGAACGCAACGCGGTTGAAGCGATCCTTCTCCGCCGGATAAGCCGCCACGCCTTCCACCGGCTTCCAGGCCGCGCCATCCAGCCACTCGAGCGACCAGGAGGCCGGCGGCGCGCATCCTTTTCCCTCCGCGTCCGCCGCCCAATAGACTTCCGCCGAAGCCATCGGCCGCGCCTCCGAGTAGCGGTACTCGATCCACATCCCGCCGCGGTTTCCCGCCTGCGGCCATACAAACCGCGGAATGGAACGGTCCGCCGAGTTGGCCGGCAGCAAGCCATCGAACACTGCCGAAGGAGGTTCGAAATGCGAGCTAGCCGAAGCCTGCACGATGGGCGCGGGCCAACTCCATGCTTGCGCGTCGGGTCCCGTCCCGATCTGCGGGAAAGAGCTGATGCGCAGGCGCGCCGCGCCCATCGGAATGAGCGTGATCTCCTCCACCGGCTGCTCGCTCCTCACCGGCCCGGGCTCGACTTCGCCCACCATGCCATTCGGCTCCAGCTTCCATTCTGGGATCTGCCGCCCTTTGGCCCGCAACTCGATGGGCACGTCGGCTGCCGCAAAAGGCTGCGGCGCGTGTATGCCGGTGCGGACCACCTCGAAGGATTGCTCAGGCTGTTGCACATTCACCACCAGCCCATAATTCCAGGCTGTGGTGGCGAAGACGTCCTCGCCGGGAAATGCGTCCGTGCCGCCGTCGCGCACCCACCGCTCGCCGATCTTGAGCGAATAGGTCAGCGGCCCGCGGTTCACCGATACCGTGTTGCGGTTCTCCTTCCACACCTTCACCGTGATCCTCATCGGCAGCGTCAGTACCAGTTTGTCGCCGGCGCTCCAGGCGCGGTCCAGCAGCAGCCAGCCACCGGCGCCGGACGCTTCCAGGCGCTTGCCGTTCAAGCTCACCGTGGGATGGTCGCACCAGGCGGGCACGCGCAGCGCCAGCGGGAAGCGCACGGTCTTGGGCGTCTCAATCGCTATGGCAATGGATTCGTCGAAGGGATAAGCGGTGGTTTCGGTGAGGGTCACCTCGGCGCCATCGCCGGCTTTGGCCGTCACCCGGCTGGGCGCATACATCACCGCCGCCAGGCCGTTATCGCGCGTGGCCATCCATAGGTGCTCGCTGAAGTAGGGCCATCCGAAGGCCGCGTTGTGCTGGCAGCAGCGGTATCCGTAAGGATCGTAGCCGAACATCTCGCCGCTGTTTTCGATCATGGGGGCTTTATTGCCGCGGTCAAGCTGCACCTGGTTGGGGCTGGTGATGTAGTGCAGGCCCTTCAAATCGGGCGTCATGGATGCCGGGAACGAATTGAAGGCGATCTCTTCGGCGCGGTCGGCCCAGGTGCGGTCGCCGGTGATCCCCACCAGGATTTCGTCACTGAACATCAGCTCCGCCCAGGCGCAGGTTTCGGTGCCGTTGCGCGGACCGTTGAACCCCGGCCGCGCGTTCTCGTCGGCCGCGTATCCGCCGCCCGGAACCTGGCCGTAGAGCCGCCGCATGGTGTCGTAGTTGCGCACGGTGGCGTTCAGGTAGCGAGCGTCCCTGGCCTGCTGGAAATACTGCGCCGGCTCGCGGAAACACTCCGCGAAATTCACGTTGTGCCAGGAGGCGATGCCGCCCGACCAGTCGCTGGTACGCTCGTGGTTCACCCGCGCCAGATCCAGCAGCCACGGCTGCCCGGTGCGATTGTAGAGCCAGTAAATGGAATCCAGGTTGTCTCCGGCGCGCTGCTTCTGCCAGCTTGCGGGCAGAAAATCCTCCAGCGGAACGGTGGTCTGCCAGCGAAAGTAGCGGGTGAGAAACGGCAGGATGCGCGGGTCGCCGGTGGCCTCATAGAGCGAGCGCAGGGCGAACATCATGGTCATGTTGGGCCACAGGTCGAGCATGCGGTCGCGGATGCCGTTCACGCGCTCGCTCTCGACATTGCTCTGGCTGCCGAAGTAGCCATCCGTCCGCTGGGTCGAGATCACCGCGTTGAGCCACTGAATGGCGCGCTGGATGATGGCGGGATCGTGGAGAATGTACCCCAGGTCCACGTAGCCGCGCAGCCAGTACGGCACTTCCTCCCATCCGAACTTGCCGTGGCCCGCCGGGCTGGTCCATTCGTTGCCGTCGAATTTGCAGAACTGGCTGATCTCTTCGAGCTTGCCCGAAAAGCCCTGCGATTCCAGCACCAACTGCTGCCGCAGCCAGCCCTCCGGCCGCACGCTGCCCAAGGGAAGCTTGACGAGCGGGTCGGGCGCGAGCGGCGGCCGGTTGCCCTGGTAGTAACGATTGGCGCCGGCAGTGGAGAGCGTCTGGACCGCGCGCAACTCCGCAGCAGCCGGCGTCTGCGCGCCGCAGCAGGCGAGGGCAAAGGGAACGAGTAAGGCGAACCTGGCCATCGAGCGCATCGGAAACTCCTATTATCGTCCCGGGGAGGGGCCGTGTTCACCACGGAGGCACGGAGAACACGGAGAAAGCACGGAGAAAACCCAAGAAAACTTCTCTATTCTCCTCCGTGCTTCCTCCGTGTTCTCTGTGCCTCCGTGGTGAAGACCCCGCTACCGCACGTCCTCTTTCGGCAGCGCGCTCGACAGAAACTCGCCGAAATCGTGCTTCAGCTTGGCGTGCGAATCGCTGTCGATGTAGAGCATGTGGCCCGCCTGGTAGAAGTTCCAGGTGATGTTCTTGTGCATTGCCGCATTTAGGCCCATGTGGTTAAAGGTGTACTCCACCGCGTAATACGGAGTGGCCAGATCGTAGTAGCCGGCCGCGATCATCACCTTCATGTAGGGATTCTTGGCCATGGCGCTGCGCAGCAGGCTGGTGGTGTCGCCGAAGCCGTTCTGCACGTCGTAGTTCCATGGCTGGATGCCGCCGCTGGGGTAGTAGTACATGTCGGTCTTATAGCCCAATTCGCCGCGGATGTAGTTCAGGAACATGGCCGTGAAGGGCGGGGTGATCAGCGAGCTGGAGGGATCGAACTCGGCGGTCTCGCCGGTATTCTGCGAGGCCGGCGCGGTGAGGCGTCCGTCGTAGCGGCCGATCGAGAGCTGCTGGTCGCGCAGCAGTTGGCGGGCGAAATGGCTCACATCCCAGCGCAGGTTGCTTTCCTCGATGTAGTGCGCGTCGATCCCGGTATAGCGCACCAGTTTGTCGGTCACCGCCTTGCGCTCTGCCGCCGGAAGGTCGTCGCCCTTGGCCAGCGCGGCCGAGTATTCGCCCATGCTGAAGGCCTCCACTTCCTTTAGGAACGACTTCAAATCCTTGCGCTGCAAATCGGCCGCGACTTTCTTGTGGTAGTAGGCGTCGGCGGCGTAGGTGGGCAGTTCCAACTCATAAACCAGGTCGTCGCTGCGGCTCCAGATGGTCTCCAGGTTCAGCGTGGTGCCGATCAGCACGATGCCGTTGAAGGCGATGCCCTGCTCGATCAGGTAGCCGCCCAGGCCGGCCGCGCGGAAGGTGCCGTAGCTTTCCCCGGCGATGAACAGCGGCGAAACCTCGCGGCTATTGCGCTCGATGTACAGGCGGATGAACTCGCCCACCGACTGAATATCGCCCTGCACCGCGTTCATGCGCCGCGCCACCTCCAGGGTTTTGGCGCGGCTGTACCCCGTGCCCACGGGGTCGATGAATACCAGGTCGGTCTTATCCAGCCAGGTGTCCTGGTTGTCCTTCAACTGATAGGGCGGCGGCGGCATGCTGCCATCGGGCATCAGCTTGGGGCTGCGCGGCCCCATGCCGCCCATATGCACCCACATGGAGGCCGAGCCGGGACCGCCGTTGAAACAGAAAGTCAGCGGCCGTTGGGCAAGGTTGGAAACGCCATCCAGCGTGTAGGCCATGTAGAAGATGTGCGCTTCGGTTTCGCCCGAGGGATTCTTCAGGGGCATTTGCGCCACCGTGGCGGTGTAGTTGATGGTCTTGCCCTGGACGGTGATGGAGTGGTGCGTGACCACCGGAGTTTCGTCGATCTCGCCTCCGATGGCCGGTCCGGGACCGGAGATGCCTCCGCGTCCACGCCCGCCTCCCGGTATGGCCGGAGGAGCGGCGGGCGCGGTCTGGGCCGCCGGAGCGGCCGGTGTGGTGGTTTGAGCGGCTCGTCCCTGCGCCTGAGCCGGGCTGGCGGAATGCGCCATCAGCAGAAAAAGAATTGGTGTAATCATGCCGTTATTCCTTGATATTAAACCTGCCGGCGCGGGGGCTTGGCAAACCGGTTCGGCGGCGTGGATGCGGGGCGGCGTATCGCGATCCCGCTCAGAGGAACGGCGCAGCGCTGGCAACTGATTGAAAATGCAGCCCCGCCGCTGCCGCCGTCGGCTGGATCTTACGGCGGCAAGCGCCGCGATGGCCGCGACCGGCGCCGAAACGCGCCGGTACGGTTATCGGGCGGCCGCGGAAAGTTTTCCCGCCAGGAGGTTTTCCATCTGCACACGCTTGCCCGGCGGAATCCGGACGGCGCCGCCCAGCAGCGGACGTCCGAGCTCCGCCCCGCCGATGACCGATGCGGTGGGTACGACCGTCAGAATGTCTCCGTCCCAGTGGTAGCGCTCGACCTCTGGCCAGGCAATGAACCGGCCGCGCCCGTTCGAAGCGTCCGA
>JASHSS010000611.1 GCA_030038565.1 Bryobacteraceae bacterium | reverse complement strand
ACACGCCCGATGCACTGTGTTTCGAGCGGCGCGTGAAGCGCGACGTGGAGGAGCGCGGAAGAACGCCGGATTCCGTTCGACATCAATATGAGTTGACGGTCCGGCCCGCGAGCAAGACCTACGTGCGGCCTTCGGCCGCCAACGCCGACCTCATCGTGGACGGCGCCGGGGCATTGGATTGGAAAGTGGAACGGGTGATGACCGAGATGCGCAAGCGGGGGCTGGTTTAAGGCCGGGAGCGAGGGAGCAATGGAGCAAGAAAACGGGGACTGAGGGACGAAGGACTGAGGCACTAATGGGCAAGGCGGCTCAGGCGCTTCTTGCCGGGGCCTGGCGCAGAATCTGCTCACTGGCCGGATCGAATTTCGCAGTCTTCGGCCGGTAAACCTGGAAGCAGTTTTTGCCCTTCTCTTTGGCCGCATACATGGCCTGGTCGGCACACTCGAGCAGCGATTCTGCGTCTTGCACTCCCGGCGGGCAGGTAACCACTCCGACGCTGACCGTGACGGCCACCAGCGTCGCAGCGATGCTGATCGGGCTTGAAACAGCCGTCACGATTTTGGCCGCGATCATTTCGGCTTCGTGGGGAACGCGCAGGTCAGGAAGAAGGACGATGAATTCGTCGCCGCCGATGCGGGCCACGGTGTCAGTGGAGCGCACGCAGTCGTTGAGGCGCCCGGCCAGGTCGCAAAGCAACGTGTCGCCTGCCTGATGGCCGAGGTCGTCGTTGACTCGCTTGAATTCGTCGAGATCGACCCACAACAAACCCAAGCAGGACTCGAATCTCTGCGCCCGCTTCAAGGCGGTTTGCAATCGGTCGTTCAGCAGGAGGCGATTGGGCAGCCCGGTGAGGACGTCGTGCTCCGACAGGTGACGCAGGCGTTCCTGGCTCGAGAGCAGGGCCAGGGTCTGCTGCTCCGCGCGGTGGCGCAGAACCACGATCCAGGCGAGTGAAGCGACAACAAGCAGGCCGATAACGGCAAGACATTCGAGCGCGTGCTCCTGGTTCCACCAAGAGGGAGCGTGAAGCACGAAAATGTCGTCAGGAGTGCGCAGGAAAATGTGCAGCGACTCGGGCCGCACTGTGCCTTCGCCCAGGTTGGTGCCCAGCGGATCTACCTGCACGCTGCCGACCCCGGTGACGCGCACAAGGCTTCCTTCCTTCCAGGGAAGCTTCGTTCCGAGAGCCGCATCGTTAGGCAGGAGTGCCGGGAATAGCACGCCATGGCTGCGCAGCAGCAGTGTGGGCGCATTGGCTCCCCAATCGCGGCCGATGAACTCAGCGTCCATCTGCACCAGCCTGCCCTCCAGGTTGCCTTGAATGGCCTGGCCGGCGGTGACCGGCGCCGGCTGGGGCGGCGCGGCCGGCCCATGCGCAGGGCGAAACACTACGTCTTCGAGCGTGGGCTTGAACAGGTTTACGGCAGGAAACCCGACGACATCGACAAACGTGCCCACCGGCACTGTGCTGTCCTGGGTGGTCTGCATGCACACGCCATCCGCCGGTTCCTGAATGCACAACATGCGTCCCGGCCAGTCGAGCGTGACCGTACCCTGAACATGGACGCGATGGAGCAAGCCGGGCTCCGGCGAGAAGCGGAATAGTTCGGAGATGGGAACCGCGGGCACGGTAAAGGGATCGCGGGGCGCCGGCTGGATAATGCGGATTTCGCGAACGGTGGGGAAGAACATACGCGTGCCGACCATCTGGCGGCGCGTGTTGAAGACCGAGGCGGCATTGCCGCGAATGCGGATAAGTGAATCGACGAGGGAATCGTAGTCGACCCCTTGCTCGCGCACTGAGAGGGCATCGAACGATCCGTCGTCGGTGGCAATTTGAAGGGCTACGATTTGGCCGGTGAAATGAACTGAGCGGACGCGGCCTTCCAATTCAACCCACTGGCTGTCGAGGGCGCCGCTGAGCATTTGCGTCAAGCTCACGCGGAGCGGGTTTGCGGGCAGGGCCGATTGGCGGATGAAGCGCACCTGGCTGGCGAGGACGACGGGCGCGAAGTCGCCCGGCCCGGTGACGCCGGTAATTTCCACCAGAGCGCCCGGCTCAAGGGGAAGAATGGGCCGTGGGGGAACCTCGGTAAAAACGCCGCTGGTCGCATCACGAATAAAGAGCGCGCCGTGCCGCACATCGATGTAGGGATCGTAGCAAGTGACTACCGCACGGAGACGCACAGGATAGCCGCGCGCGGCCTGCTCGACGGGGAGGCTGCGGACTTCTCGCGCGGTGGTAATTTCGCTCCGTGGAGACCCCGGCCCCGACTGGTTCTGCGCGGCGGCCGAAAAGCAGGCCGCGGCCATAACCGCCGACACGCCCAACAGGTCACGGATCCGCATCCGATCTCTCCTTGGAGGCCGGTTCATTCGGCTTCGCAGAAAATCCATGCTAGCCCGGAAAAACCTGGCACACAAGTACTCATTCCAAGAATTTATCGACTATTATGCGACGGAAGTTGAGCCGCGGGCGCAATGGCCGCGCCGGTCCGCTAAGAGTGGGAGTTAATCCCGCCAAGTGGCATACTAAAACGCCTTTGCGGAGGAAATACGCCGGAACCAGCTCGGCCACACCGAAGTTCTATGCGCAAATTGACTGTTCCTGAATTCAGCAGGGGCCCGGAAGGATCCCGGGCCCCGTTTTTTTGATGCGATTTACTTGCTCTGGCAGCAGCTATCGGTGCAGCCTTTCTGGCAGCAGGTTTGGCCGCACTTGCCCTTGCAGCAGTCGTTGCAGTACGCGCCCTTGGATGCAAGGACGGGGTGTGCAACAGCGGCGGCCAGAACCATGGCCGCAAATAAAGATGCCATCGTCTTTTTCATCGGTTTCTCCTTGACGTGAATCGTCAGGTGGTTAAAGCGTGGAATTTGAGAAGCCTCGCATGAGGCTGACAAAAATGCGCGCTCACGTCAGGAGTGCTTTAAATGCGGAAGACCTGATGCAAAAGGTAAAGCGGAGGGGATTCGGTTCGCGCGGCCGCGGCGGCTTGAAGAAACGCAGCCGGCTGCGCGGCAGTCGTGATGCAGGCAAAGACAGAGGCGGACGCTGCGGCCGCCGGCGTGAATTTCTCAGCCGCAATCGGGGGCGCGATGGCCTGGGCAAGGTGGTGCGCGCAGCAATCCTGCGGGCAGTCGCCTGCGGTCATTAAGCCGGCCATCGGGCAGTCGGCACCCATGCCGCTCATGCCCATGGGGCAATCGCGCGCGCAACCGGCGGGTTGGCCCAATGCGCAGGGCATACCGGAAACGACCGGCTGAGCCGCAAACAGCGCGGCAGCTGCGAGCACGGCGAATTGAGCCATCCGCTTCATCCGTAGCTTGAACTGTAATTTTCCGAGGCGATCCGGTCTGTGTGCCAGGTCACACTACGAAGCGCGGGGTCGAACAGGCTGCCGATCCGGCATGCGCAGTCACTTCGCTGCGGTCAGTGCCTCGACGGGTACCAGCATGTCTTCCTTGCGCATGACCATGGTGGTGGCGTTCAGCGAGGCCAGCTCGAAGCCGTGGCCGTGGGTAATGGCGTCGGTAGGGCAGGCTTCAACGCAATAGCCGCAGAAGATGCAGCGGTTGTAGTCGATGTTGTAGACCCTGGCGTAGCGCTCCGACCCGGAGATGCGGTTCTCGGCGGTGTTCTCGGCGGCTTCAATATAGATGCAGTTGGCGGGGCAGGCGGCGGCGCACAAAAAGCACGCCACGCACTTCTCCAGGCCGTTCTCGTCGCGCTGCAGCACGTGGGCGCCGCGATAGCGCTGCTCAAAGACCGCTCCGCGCATGGGGCCGGGACCGTCGGGGTAATTTTCCACCTGCGTAGGCTCAAAGACCTCGCGCAGCGTGATGCTCATCCCCTTGGCGATTCCCGCGACATTGCGCACGACCGACATGGGTCCAGTATACGATGGGTGTGAAGGAGAGATTCATGAGGCTTGCCACCGTCTCCGCCGCCATCTTTGTGTGTGCGTTGAGCTTGGGAACCGTTGCCGGGCAGCAGGAAAAGCCGGAACAAATGCCCATGGCGCAGATGAAGGCGCCGGCGGAACCGCTGAAGATCACCTTCGGCGACAAATCGGCTACATGGACCGTGGCCACGCTGGCCGGCCTGCCGCACGTGACCGTCACCGTACACAACGAGCACACCAAGGCCGATGAGACTTATTCCGGCGTGCCGCTGATCGCCCTGCTTACGCCGCTGGGCGTCAGCGACAAGCCGCACGGCAAGGATTTGCGGCTGTACGTGGTGGCGGAGGGATCGGACATGTACGAAGCGGTGTACTCCATCGGCGAAGTCACGCCCGATGTGAGCACTTCGACGGTGATGGTAGCCGACAGCGAGAACGGCAAGGCCCTTGCGGGAGATGGACCATTGAAGCTAATTGCCACAGGCGAGAAGCGGCCCGCGCGCTGGGTGCGCAACCTGGTGGCGATCAAAGTCCTTGCGGCGGAGTAAGCTTCGGCTTCGCGGAGAGGTGCGGGCGAGGACGCCCGCACGACAGACGGTCTGGAGACCGGCGTTACAACTGCGAAATCATTGGGGACGATTATCGTTCTTCTCGTTCGGCGGAGGTTTGTGCTCGGGCGCAGGTTGTTTTGCCGGCGGCGCCGCGTGATTCTGCGGCGGCGGGGTTGGGTGATTCGCAGGCGGAGCCGGGCGACTCTGCTCAGGCGTGGGACGAGACGGCGCCTGCGGGTGCGGTTCGGTCTGCGGTGGCCGGGCCGGCTGCACTTCCGGCTTGGGCTGCGGTGCGGGCGGGCGGCTGGGCTGGGTTTGCGGCCTCTGCTGCGGCTCGGGACGATTAGCCGGCTGTGTCTGGTTGGCTACGCCCGGATGCGCGGTATGGCCCGGAGTCGGCTTTTCGGGCGCAGGTTGGGTCTGCGGCCGATTAGGCGGCACGTTCCTTGACTGCGGCGGGTTCGGCTGTGGCCGATTCTCGCCTCCGTTGCGCTGCACCTGCGGCCGATTGGGCTGCGCGGGAGGACTTTGCGGGCTGCCCGGCTCGCGGGCGTTCTCGGGCGGGCGATTGGCCAGCACGTTGTTGCGCGCCACTACGGGCGGACGCGCCGTCATGGGCAGATTGTGAATGTTGGTTGACGCGACAGGCCGCACGTCGGGCTGCGCTGCCACCGGATGCGCGGCTGTCACTTCCGAAGGGCGGCCGTGATTGACCGAGTCAAACTGGGCGCGGTTGGTGCTGGCGCTCCGCTGCACCTGCATTTGGGTCTGCATGGGCGGGGCGTGCGGCTCGCGCAAGGCAGCCAGCTCGGCAGGCCGTGGCCGCACCTGAATGCCACCCGAGCCGCCGTTGTAACTGACGCGATTGACCACGGTGGTATTGACCACGGTGCGCGTGTACACGTTCTGCACCACGGTGACGTTGATGTTGTTCACCGTCCGGTTGTAATAGAAGCGCCCTGAATTCCAGTAGCCGCCCTGGTAGCCCACGCCGTTGTAACCATACCCGTAATTGACGCCGCCATAGAAGCCGATGTATGCGCCCCAATATCCAGCGAAGAAGGCGTAGTGGCCGTGCGAGTAGCCCCAGTAACCCGGCGTCCAGAGCGCCCCGTCATACGGCGCCTGCACCCACACGCCCGGAACCCAGTAATACCCGGTTGAGGCGTAAGCCCAATATCCCGGCGTCCAAAGGTAGCCGTCGCCCGGGCATGGCGGTTGATCATAATCGGGGAGCGGCGGGGGCGGGTCGTCTGCGGTCCACTCCGGATCCACGCCGTAATAGGATTCATCGGCCGAGTCTTCGCCCTGATCGGAGTACTCGCCGGCGTATTGCGGATACGAGGGATTGGCATCGGCCGGAGCCGATGTGTCGGCCACGGGCGCCAGGTTTGCATCGGCTGCGCCGCTCGAGGATTGATCCGCTTGCGTAGCCGAATTCTGCTGCTGATTGCTGCGGCAGCCGCAAAGCACCAATGCGGCGGCAAACGTTAACACTGCAATTGATTTGGCGAGGGAACGGGAATCCATGTCGATCTCCAAAACGGTTGGATGCCCACCCCGGCATTGGCGTTCACCGTTTGGCCGGAAATGGGCTTTGCAGCGGCTCGTGGCATTATCAAAAAATCTGAGTTCGCCCGCAAATCCAAAACGTTGTCGATGAAGAACGGACGGCGCCAAAAAAAGCAAGTGGCGCGACCGCAAAATGCGGCCGCGCCACTGCTTTTGCCTTCAGCGAAGTTATCGACGCCGCCGCCGCCGCTGCGCGCTTCAGGATGGACGCCGCGGTCAGCAGGAATCCCGTGCGGAACCGATGCGGTGGGCGGTCTGCCGTGATTCTGCGACGCATATTGGCCGCGCACCTGGCTGAAGCTTTGCTGATGCACCACCTGCGTGTTCATGCGCGGAGCCGTCGGCTCGCGGTAT
>JASHSS010000610.1 GCA_030038565.1 Bryobacteraceae bacterium | reverse complement strand
AGCCCAGTGGCCACGATCACCAAAGCCATCGCAGAGGGCCGTGGCTGCGTCACCAGGGCGTCCGCCATAAACCAGACCGAAGCCGCCACGAATAGCCACAGCGTGTGCGGGTAGGCCCACATTTTATAAGGGCGCTGCCCGTCCGGCAGTTTGCGCCGCAACACGAACACGGCCGCCACCGTCAGAGTATAGAAGATCCACGCGGCCAGGATCGAGTAGGAATACAGCGTCTCGTACGATCCCGTCAGGACCAGAATCGCCGTCCAAACTCCGCTGCATACAATCGCGAAGCCAGGGGTCTGATAGCGCCGATGCACCTCGCCGAATCGCGCGAAGAACAGCCCGTCGCGAGCCTGCGCAAAAGGAATCCGGGCGCCCGTCAGTATGCAGCCGTTCACTGCTCCGATGATCGAGAGCAGCACGGTCAGGGAAACCAGGGTCCCGCCGGCCGGTCCCAGAACCCGCGTCGCCAGGTCGGCGCCGACGCGGTCGGTCGCGGCAATCTGCGCCACAGTCATCACTTTCAAATAGGCCACATTGGCGGATACGTACAACACCCCCACGGCGGTCATGCCCAGCACCAGCGAACGCAGCACGTTCTTCTGCGGTTCCCGCACCTCCCCGGCCACGAAGCTCACATAACTCCAGCCGTTGTAGGCCATCAGGCAGGCCGCCATGGCCACTCCGAAATGCAACGACGCCACCGGCGGGTTGGCGGCTGGCAGGGCCGCGCGCGGACCCAGCAGTCCAGCCCCGATCAGCGCCAGCAGCCCCGCTATTTTCAACCCCGTGAAAATACGCTGCACCCACGCGCCTTCCTTGACGCCCAAATAGTTGACCCCGGTCAGCACCGCGATCAGCCCCACCGCCAGCAGCTTCGCCGTGACGGCAGTCAGCGGGAGGAAATAGCCCGCATAAATCGAGAACGTCACCGCCAGCCAGGCGCTGCCTCCCGCCAGCACTGCCAGCATGAACGTCCACCCGCACACGAAAGCGCATGCCGGCCCGTACGCTTCCCGCAGATAAACGTATTGGCCGCCGGTATCCGGAAGCATCGCGCCCAACTCGCCATAGGCCAGCGCCCCGAAAAACGAGAGCACCCCCGCCACCACCCACACAGCGAGGATCGCCGAAGCCGAGGGCAGGCTCCGTGCGATCAGGTTCGGCAGGACGAAGATTCCCGAGCCGATGACGATCCCGATCACGATCGCGGTGGCGTCGAGCATGCCCAGCCGGCGGGGCAGGTCTGGCGCGGCTTTCATCGGAACCGTTCGCCGGTGTGTTTCTCCACCGCCTCCATATTCAGCGAAATCCCCAATCCGGGACCGTCGGGAACCGCCAGCATCCCATCCGCATCGAGCTGCCAGCGGCTCTCCACCAGGTCGTCGATAAACGGTGATCCCGTCAGATATTCAACCAGCCCGGTGTTCCGCGCCGCCGAAGCCAGGTGCAGGTCGGCAGCCAGGCCAAGCGCCGTATTCCATCCGTGCGGGATGAAGCGGACGCCGCTCTCCTCGGCCATCCACGCGATGCGCCGCTCCTCGCTGATGCCTCCCACCTTGGTCACATCCGGCTGCACGATGTCGAATGCCCGCTGTTGCAGCCACGGAGTGAACGACTGTCGCCGGGTCAGTACTTCGCCGCCGGCGATCGCCACGCGCGAATGTTCGCGCAGCAGCACGTAATCGTGCAGGTTGTCCGGCGGAAGCGGCTCCTCGAACCAATACACGCCGTAATCGGCGAGCATATCCGCGGTGCGCGCGGCCCATTTATAATCCTGCGGCCAGAAGGCGTCGCTCGCGCCGGCGTCCACCATCAACAGCCAGTCCGCCGGGACCACCTCGCGTGCCGCGCGCACGATAGCCTCATCCACGGCGGTGTTGGTCCGGCCGAACGGTCCCCACCCGATCTTGAAAGCCCGGAAACCCTGCGCCCGCACCGCCGTAAGCTGCTCCGCCAGGGCACTCGGCTGGCGCATCAGCAGCGACGCATACGGCAGCACTCGATCGCGGTATCGGCCTCCCAGCAGTCGCCCCACTGGTTGGCCCGTGACCTTTCCAAGGATGTCCCACATGGCGATATCGATCCCGCTGATGGCATGCGTAACCGATCCGCCGCGGCCCATCCAGAATGTGTGGGCATGCAGTTTCTCGCTCACCCGCTCCGGTTCCAGCGGATTCTCGCCCACGCACAGCGGAGCCAGCTGGAGAAGCGCGCCCCGCACCAGGGCGTCGCTGGTAAACGCCGAACCCCATCCGGTGACGCCTTCATCGGTGAAAACCGCGACCAGCGTATGCACGCAGTCGTCCGGCCGAATCTCGTTGGCCCATCCGCCCTCGGGCGTGCCGTGGCGCAAACCCGCCGCCCGGACCTCTGTAATTCGCAATTGGCAGCCTCCACGAGAGTATAATCGGACCCATGTTACGCCGCAATTTCTGCTCCAGCCTCATGGCCGCCGGGGTGATCGGCCGGCTGGCGCGTGCCGAACAGCAGGCTCCGCCGCCGGCCGTCCATGAGGTGGTCCTCGAGCGCTCCATCGCCGGGCAACCCCACCAGGGCAAGGCGCTGCTGGCCGTCCAGGCGCACTCCGACGACATCCCCCTCTTCGCCTCGGGCACGGTCGCCAAGCTGATCGAGGAAGGTTACACGGGGTACCTGGTCCGCGCCACCAACGATGATATGGGCGACGCCGTCGGCCTGGGCACGCCCGGCACCATCGGCGAGAACGTTCTCGGCAACCAGCGCGACAACGCCGAGGTCGCTCGGGTTCTCGGCTGCAAACAGCATTTCGACCTCAACTACAATAATCACCGCATGGGCGATGTCTCGCTCAACGAAGTGATCGGCCGCCTCATCTTTCTGATTCGCCTGCTCAAGGCCGATACCGTCGTCGGGTGGGACCCATGGGGGCATGACGAGGAGAATCCGGATCATTACACCATCGCCAGGGCGCTCGAAGCCGCGTGCTGGATGGCGGGCCGCGCCCATGATTTCCCGGAGCACTTCGCGGCTGGTCTTCAGCCCAGGGAAGTCCAGGATAAATACTACTTCGCCCGCCGTCCGGAGGTCACCCGAGTCGTGGACATCAGCAAACAAATCGATAAGAAAGTCGATGCCATCCGCGCCAACGTGGCCAAGGGGCCGGGCGGTCACTCGGGATCGCGCCTGCGGGCGGAGCTGGCCGCGCGCCATCAGCGCCTGCCGTTGCTCGGTGATGACGATCTCACCGCGGACCGCAACTACATTCGCGAATTCAGCCTGACCCACAACCGCGAATTGGGCCGGCAGTACGGAGTCGAATATGCGGAGGCGTTCCACTACATCGCCCCCGGCGCTTCCGGCGCGGACCGGGACCCGCGCGTTGATGAGTACATCAGGTAGCACGCCGTCCCGGGCAAGTAGCTACACCCGCCGCCGCCAACCGTGGCGCGTCTCCTCGCCCGCCCGCACCCGCCGCCAACCGTAGCCCGCATCTTCTCGCCCGCCCCGCACCCGCCGCCGTCAACCGTGGCCCGCGTCTTCTCGCCGCCCGCCCGGGCCGCCGCCAACCGTAGCCCGCGTCTTCGCGCCCGCCCACGCCCGCCGCCGTCAACCGTAGCCCGCATCTTCTCGCCCGCCCACCCCCGCCGCCGCCCCGGACCAGCCCGCCGCTCGCGGCCTGATTGCCCGGCGTTGGGGTTGGACAACTACCCCAACAAACGGTGCTCCTTCAGCTTCCGGTAGAGATTCCTCTCACTGATCCCCAGCATGCGCGCCGCGTTGCCGCGATGCCCGTGGCTGGCTTCCAGCGCGCGGCGGATGTGCATCAACTCCAGTTCCACCAGTGTGGGCAGCCGCCCGCCGTCCACCATGGGCGTGTCCGCCGCCGGAGCCGGGCCGCCGCGCACCGAAACCGGCAGATGCTCGGCCAACACTTCCTCGCCCTCGCATACCACCACCGCGGCTTCCACCGCGTGCAGAAGCTCGCGCACGTTGCCCGGCCATGAGTGCCGCGAGAGAGCCTGCAGAACGCTCTCACCCAGCACCTTGGCGGAGCCGTACCGCTCGTTCAGCATTTCCACAAAACCGCGCGCCAGAAGCTCGATGTCCTTCCCGCGCTTGCGCAGCGGCGGAATCTCCACCGTAATCGTGCTCATGCGGTAGAACAGGTCCTCGCGGAACAGCCCCTTGCCCACCATCGCCCGCAGGTCCCGGTTCGTGGCCGCCAGCACTCGCACATCCACGCGGATCTCGCTGGTGCCGCCCACATGCCGGAACGTCGAGGTGTCCAGCACGCGCAGCAGATTTACCTGCGTCGCCTGGCTGATCTCGCCAATCTCGTCCAGGAAAATCGTTCCGCCGTGCGCCACTTCGAACAGTCCCGGCTTGGCCTTGTCCGCGCCCGTGAACGCTCCCCGGTCGTGCCCGAACAGCTCGCTTTGCAGCAGGCTCTCCTGCAGCGCCGCGCAATCCACCACCACGAATGGCTTGGCCCTGCGCGGGCTGCGCGTGTGGAGTAGTTTGGCCACCCGCTCCTTCCCGCTGCCCGTCTCTCCCGCGATCAGCACCGTCGAGTCGCTCGGTCCAACCAGTTCCACCAGGTGCAGCATCCGGCGAAACTCGGGGCTCTCGCCCACCAGCGCCGCCCCATCGGATGGCATCAGCGCGCGCTCCAGCAGGCTCGCCCGCTGCCGCAACGCGCGCCTCTCCATCGCCCGCTCGATGCGAATCTGCACTTCATCCAACGGGCACGGCTTGGTTACGTAATCGAACGCGCCCACCCGTATGGATTCGATCGCGCTGTCGATCGAGCCATGTCCCGTAAGCATGATGATCTCGATCGATTGAGTGCGCGCGCGGATTGCCTTCAGGGTATCCAGGCCATCCATTCCCGGCAGCCGCAAATCAAGCAACACGATCTCCGGCTCCTGCCGTTCCACCCGCGCCACGGCTTCTTCGCCCGTACTGGCCGTCGCCACTTCGTGTCCCAGCCGCCGCAACTCGCCGGACATCACGTGGCGAAAGGCCGAGTCGTCATCCACCAGCAAAATCGACGCCCCCGGCTTCATGCCTCCACCAGCGCCGGAAGAACGATTTCAAATGTCGAACCGCGGCCTGGTTCGCTCGTCACGCGGACATCCCCTCCCCAACGCCGCACGAAGTTCAGCGAGAGAAACAAGCCCAGGCCCGTGCCGCCCTGCCGCGCGCTGTAAAACGGCTCGAATATGCGCTTCTGGTTTTCCAGTGCGATGCCGCATCCCTCGTCGATCACCCGCACGCGCACCTCCTCGCCTGCCAAAGCTTCCACCGTCACCCGCCCTCCCGCCTGCGATGCCTGCACCGCGTTCAGCAACAGGTTGATCAGGGTGTGCTGCAACTCGGCCTCCTCCGCGCGCACGTGCATTCCGGCAGGCAGCCCCCGCACCTCCACCTTCACCATGTGTTCCCGCGCGGTCGGCTCGATCAGCCGCGCTACCGCCGCAATCACCGGCGCCAGGTCCACCACCTCGCCTTGCGTCCGCTGGCCCCGCGACATACGCAGGAAATGCTGCGTAATCCCGCGGCAGCGCAGGATCTGCTCGCGCGCAATCGAGGCGCGTTCCCGTACCCACTCCGTATCCGGCGCGGTCGAATCCGCCTCCCTCAGGATCCCTTCCACGCATGTCAGCACCGTGGCCAGCGGGGTGTTCAGCTCGTGCGAAAATCCCGACGCCAGCGTCCCCACCGAAGCCAGCCGGTGCGATTCCGCCAGGTGCGCTTCCGCCGCCCGCCGCTCGGAAATGTCGCGCCACACCTCCACTACCTGCCGAAGCTGCCCCGAGGAATCCAGGATCGGTGAAGCGTGCACCTCCTCCCACACCACCTTCCCCTCCGGCGTGCGCCTTTCGCACAGCCGCACCTGCCGCGCCCCGCCTTTCAAACAGGCCAGCGTCGGACAATCGGTCACCGTGCAGCCGCCGGGCGTGAACTCGCGGCACTGGCACCCCAACACTTCCTCGCGCGAATGTTGCGCCCGCACCAGAAACGAATCGTTGGCGGCAATCACATGCCGTTCGGCGTCCAGCACTACGATGCCGTCGTCGATGCTGTTGATCACGGTCTCCAGCCGTTCCCGCTGGTTGCGCACCTCGCCCACCAGCCCCGTCACCGAATCGGCCATCGTGTTGAACTCGCGCGCCAGCCAGGAAATCGTGTCGCTCCCTCCCGCCGGAACCCGCTGCACCAGGTCGCCCCCCGCGATCTGCCGCGCGGCGGTTTCGAATCGCTGCAGCCGCCGCAGCACCGCTACCCGGATGATCACCCCGATCGCCCCCACCAGCAGAAGCGTGATGGCCGCGGTCCCGCCCACCAGCCACCCCAGGTCGTGAGTCATGGCCTCCGCCAGTTGGTCTGTCCGGTAATCCAGGATCAGAATGCCGTTGATCTTATGGCTCGGGTCGTGGCAACCGAAGCATTCCGCCCGGTTGCGGATCGGGACCACCGTGCGCAGCACTTGCCCTCCGCGGGTTTCGATCACCCGGCTCGACCCTCGCAGTGCCGGCGGATAGCGATGGCATGCCTGGCAGGTCGGCGAGCTGATGGCGAGCTCGGGGTCCGGCGCTCCGCTGCCGGCCGGGTACCGCTCCA
Source organism: Bryobacteraceae bacterium (assembly GCA_030038565.1). Classification (GTDB taxonomy): domain Bacteria; phylum Acidobacteriota; class Terriglobia; order Bryobacterales; family Bryobacteraceae; genus JOPF133. The sequence goes on along the minus strand of JASHSS010000610.1, from coordinate 60 downwards.
CCCCGCTCCGGTCCAGCACCACCAGCCTCTCCACCCGAGACTGCTTGCGGAAGCTGTCGA
>JASHSS010000609.1 GCA_030038565.1 Bryobacteraceae bacterium | reverse complement strand
AAGTAACTGCCACCAGTTTGAGATCGGCGCGCTCCTCGAGGGCGGGCAGAATCTCCAGCACGTTGGCCATCACCTGTCCGCCCGAAATCAGGAGCACGCGTTTGGGCTTGCCGCTTTCGCGGAACGGCTTGAAGATGTACGCGCCGTTCACGGCCTCGCGTGCCGGGGGAACGCCGCCCTCACGCTTCAGCACTGGCGTGCCGGGACGCACGGCGGAGAAGACCACCGGCTCGCCGCGCGCTGCCGCGTGAAAGAGCATCTCAACGGCTTCGTTGGCGTCGAGCGGCTTGTAAACCTTGATCCCCGGATAGGCGGTGAAGAGCGACATCCAAAACAGGCCGTGGTGGGTGGGGCCATCCTCGCCGGTTTCCGGCCCATCGTGGGCCGCCAGCATGATGAAGAAGCTGCGCGCCTCCGGATTGACGGCCTGGTTGATGAGGGTCATGCGGACGCCGTTGGCCATCATGGGAGTGAACACGCCATAGGTGGCAAAGGCGGTCATGGGGCGGAAACCGCCCGGCAGAACATCCTGCGCCATGGCGCAGGAGAGCATGGCCATATTCTGCTCGGCGATGCCGAAGCGGATGCCGCGGCCCAAGGTGTTGGCGCCGCTCATGAGGCCGTAGACGCTCTCGGCCTTGCCGGTGAGGATGGATTTGGCCAGGTCGCCGGCGCCTACGTAGAAAAACGCCGAATGGCGCATGGCCCAGGTGAACCAGGCTTCGGTGGCCTTGCGGGTGGGCACCAGGTCGCCTTCCCGGAAAATCAACTCGGGCGGCAGAGCGTCGGGACGCCGCAGGCTGGTGTAATCGGCCATGGGCCTGCCGGTGAGCGCGGTCTGCATGTGCTGGATGGATTCTGGCTCGGCCGGAATCTGGAGGGCGATGGACTGGAGCCGGCCGTGAAGGTACTCGGCGCCGTCGGCGTGGAGCGCGGCAGTGATAACGCGCAGATCGGCCACCGGATCGCCGGGATTTCCGGGGATGGGGAAGCCCAGCTTGCGCACGGCCTCCACGTACTCGTCGTGCGAGAGCGGTGTGCCGTGCGAATCGGCGGTGGCTTCCAGGCGCCCGTAGCCCAGCCCCTTGCGGGTGTGGCAGATCAGCACCGTGGGCCGCCCGGCGCCGAAGCCGTGGGCGGCCAGCCGGTAAGCATAGGCCAGCTCGCGAAGATTGTGCCCGTCCACTTCGATCATGCTCCAGCCGTGGGCCAGCCAGTGGTTGACGTAGGGAACCGGAAGCACCTCGGTAATCGGTCCGTCGATGCCGAAGTGGTTGTAATCGAGGGCCACGATCAGGTTCTCGACGCCCAAATTGGCGGCCAGGTTGCGGGCTTCGTAGCTCATGCCCTCTTCGGTTTCGGCATCTCCGGCGATCACGAAAACCTTGGTCGCGAGGCCGCAGGAGCGGTGCAGGAGCGCGAAACCGAGGCCCGCCGACAGCCCGTGCCCGGAGGAGCCGGTGGAAGTGTCGGCCAGGGCATACTGCGATTCGACGTGGCCGCTGGGGCCGCCCCAGCGCCGAAAATGCGCCAGTTGTTCGGGGAACACGGCGGCTTTGGCGGACGGGCCTTCGAGAGTGAAACCGGTCTCGCGGAGGGTCTCATATATGATCGAGACCACGGCGTGGAACAACGGCGAGCAGTGTCCGGCGGACCATACCACGCGGCTGCGGCATGGGTGCTTGGGATTCCAGGCGTCGAAATCCAGAGCGCCGCTGAGGACGAGCGCCAGCACCATCTCGGCCTTGGAGGACGATCCGCCGGGATGGCCGGACTGCGCGGCATTGACGGCGGCAAAGGCCAGGGCGCGGGCCATGCGGCACAAGTTGGCGGCTTTCGGCTCCTGGATTTCGGGGAGCGGCTCGAGCGGCACGCCGCGGATGTCCAGGTAGGCGCCCGGCTCGACGCGGCCGGCGAACCGTTGGGGTTCCAGGGCCGCGAGGGCGGCGCGGGCTTCCCGGTCCAGCAGGTTGAATTCCGTGGCAACGGTTGACGACATGGCAACCTCCGTGACCCCGATTTTAACAGTATTGGGAGCCTATAGTCTGAAATTAGAAACCTCCGGCGCTAGAATAAGAACGGACGTTTCCTTTTCGGCTGCCAGGCGGGGTTTCGGCGTGGCGCCGGGACCGCTTGCTGACGGGGCGCCCTGTGGGGCCCGGCTCCGGCGCGGAGCGGGTACGAGTGAGTGAAACATTGGTTCACCCGATCGCTCCGTGTCTCCCTGGCGCGCCGCAGAGGTGAGCCGGGCGAGGCCACGGCCGCAATGCGGCCAGACCGGCGCCCGGCGAAGGAGGTGAAGTATGAGATCCCGTTTCATGCTCCTGGCGATCGCCGTATTGGCGGCAGCAGGCGCAGCCTGTACCTCCGGGCGACATTCCGCGGCGGCCTTCCGTCTGCCTCCGGATGGCGGCGCGGTAAAGGGGCAGGCGGCCTTCGTAGCTTTGGGCTGCAACACCTGCCATGAAGTAACCGGCGCGGACCTGCCGCGGCCCACGGTGCAACCGGCCGTTCCGGTGGTGCTGACTAATCCGAAAACCTGATGCCCTTTGTCCTAAACCGCTCCAAAAGGGATATTCGAAGCGATAGACGAAATACCGTCAGGCGAACATCATGTCCAAGTGGCACACCCATAAGGTCCAACGCGGTCCGGCAAAACATAAGGTCCAAAACAAGGTCCAAAAAGCAAAACGGCCGCCGATCTCGCTGGCGACCGTTAAATCTAACCACTTTAGAATCTGTGGTGCGGAGAGGGGGACTTGAACCCCCACGAGATTGCTCCCGCTAGCACCTCAAGCTAGTGCGTCTGCCAATTCCGCCACCTCCGCAAGTCTATGGCACCTTTGAGCTTACCACGGCTTAGCGGGAGATGGGCGCCGTTCAGATTGAGCCGCCTTCTTCTGGGCTGCCGGGCTGGCATCGGCCCAG
>JASHSS010000608.1 GCA_030038565.1 Bryobacteraceae bacterium | reverse complement strand
CGACGAGGGTGCCATCGGGCTGTTCGCCTGGGACGAGGCCGACCCTTTTAACGATCCACTGGATACCCTTACGGCCGCGACCCTGGGTCACTTCCGCTTTGCAGATCTCGATCGGCTCGCCCTTCTGCACGCCGAGTTTCTTGAGTTGGTCGGCGATGATGTTGCCCACTATCTCGCTGACGAAGAACACCCGGTTGGCGGTGGTGGAAAAGAGGTGTTGGACTCCGCCGAACTGGCTATCGACGGGTTTGCCCTCCAGGAACTGCAAGGCCAGCTCCACGGGGATATTGGTCTGGAAGCTGATCTTCTCGGACATGGTCAGCCCACCTCCAACGGATCAACCGGGCTGCTGGAATGTTCGTCAGATGGCACCGAATCGGTCAGGTTGATGCTGTCTTCCTCGGAGTTATCAAAGGCCAGCGGAACCTCGAACGGATCTTCGAGTTCTAGTTCGGGTTCTGGTTCAGGTTTTTCGACCTCCGGCGGCTCGGGGTTGAACTGCTCATCTTGGTCCCGGTCGCTCGGAGCATTCCACATTGAATACATTCGGTCTTCCTTTCGCGCTTTAGAGACTGGCGGCTACTTGTTTCAGTAACTATGCTATCAATAAGAGCATATTAAGTCAACAGAAAACTGTGCTATGATTCCGGGGAGACATGCCAATCCCGCCGGAGCTAGTCTGCGACTGCTTGCGTTGCGGGAAAGCCTGGGTGAAAAGGGTTGCCGGCCGACCTGTGCGATGCCCGAATTGTAAATCACCCTATTGGAACGTACCCGCTGGGACGCTACCGATGGGGCGACCGCCGAAGGCGAAGGTGCGCAACCGTCGCCAGCCGCCCCGGAAGAAGAAAGCGCACTAAGGCTCAGAGGCGACTTCTCTGGGAATCGGGTCAGAACCGCCTCCGTTTTCCTACCGCCGAGTTTGCCAGCGCGCGACCAACCCCCGCGCATCCGCCGACCCCTCCCGCCGTCCCGCGGCCGGCAGACGGCGGCGCGTTCCCAGCGCGCTCGCCGTGGTTTGTCCCGTTGGCGCGCACGCCGGGGCCGCGCGGCCGGGCGGCGCGTGCGCCCGAGCCGGTGATCGCCGGGCGGACGCGTTCATCCTCCGCCGCGCATTCGGTGACCCTCACGTCGCGCTCGCGACACTCGCGCGGGCGAATCCTCCGACCGGTAACTCCCGTGCTTCTTTCGCGCGTGCGTAGAGCGGGTAGGCTTTGGTCGGCGCCGCTGCGCCTCCAGGCGACCCCCTCGCCATGCCGGCGGCAAACGCTTGGCGGCGCGCTCTTCAATGTGCTGACCGCGTTGGCGCCCACGCCGGCCGGGGCCCCGCGGCCGGGCGGCGCGGTTGCCCGGCCGGGGATCGCCGCCGGGCGAATCGATTGTCCCGCCCGCCTTCGGCGAACCGCCACGCAGCAGGCGACCCTCCCGTCACGCCCGCGGCCGGACGTTGGGCGGCGCGTTCCTGCGGCGTCCCCGCCGCCCGCAACGCTGGCGCCGCTGTCCGAGCCGGGGATCGCCACCGGGCGAATCGATTGTCCGCTTTCGGCGAACCGCCACGCAGCGGCGGGGACGTGCCCGCCGCGCTGAGCCGACCCCGCGAACGCCGGCGCGACCGTGAATCGGTGGTGGCATGCTCCAATAGAGGGGGACTTTCTCAGCATGGCGAATGATCTGCCTCCTTCCGGCCGTTGGGCAGGGTATTACCTCTACGGTCATGGCGGATCGCGGCATCGTATGATGCTGGTACTCGCGTTCTCGGCCGATGGAGCGATTCATGGCGACGGTGTGGACGATATCGCGCCGTTCGTCATCACGGGCAGGTTCGCTGTGGCGACGAGCTTGGCCAGCTGGACGAAGGCCTACGTTGGGATGCACACAATCGAGTATTCCGGTGTTTATTGCCGCCGTGCGATCTGTGGCGACTGGACACTGATAGGTCACAGCGGTGGTTTTTGGATTTGGCCGGAGTCTGAAACGGAATGGGAGGAGGCGGTCGAGGAAGTGGGGATCGAAGAGCCGGCGGTAACACAGCCAAGCCGGGGCGCTCCGCGCCCGCGGGGGTGGCTCCGGCGCCGGCTTCCTCAACCTGCGCGCCGTAGCCGGCTGCATTTACGATCACGAGGGCGAAGGATATGCCCATCGCAGTGCACTTCGTTAACGGGACTGTAATGGCTATGGTTCCACTAGCTCTGATACCACTTTCCGCGGCCTTTTCCACAATCCTGTGGATCTTCTGCCTGGCAGATGAAGCGCAGTCGCCGCCGCGCTCCTCGGGCTGTGCAGCGCTGGCCGCTCGCGCCTGGCGCCCACGCCTGCCGAGGCCGCGCGGCCAAGGGCGAATGCCCGAGCCGGGGATCGCCGCCTTGGTGACCTTCCGGCGTCCTCCGACCGTTTCCGAGGCTTCTGGCGCCTTCTGGGCGCTCGCGCGGGCCTATCCCTGCGAGGGCCTCGATTCGGATCGCGGCATCCGGAAACGGCTGCCGTGGAATGAAACGAGCCGTGGGTCGCCGCCAGGCGAATCGATTGTTCCGTCCGCTTTCGGCGAACCGCCGCGCAGCCGGCGACCTCCCGCCGTGCCTGCGGCCGGCTGCGCGATCGCCCGAGGCGGTGGTCGCCGCGAGGCGGACGCGTTCATCCTCCGCCGCGCATTCGGCGAGTCCCGTCGCGCCCGCGGGACTAGCGCGCGCGAACCGCCAACCCGGCGAGCCAGTTGGTGACTACCCGAAAGGACCGCCATGCAACCGGCGACCCTCCCACCGTGCCCGCGGCCCGACGTTCGGCGGCTTCACGCTGGCGCCCACGCCGGCCGGGGCCCCGCGGCCGGGCGACGGATTGCCCGAGCCGGGGATCGCCGCCAGGCGGACACCTTCATCCCCCGCCGCGTACTCGGCGACCCTCACGTCGCGCTCGCGGCACTGGCGCGAGCGAATGCTCCGACCGCAACTCCTGTGTTTCCCTCGCGCGCGCGCGCGTAGAGGCGGTGGACTTTGGTCGCGGCCCGAACAGCGTTGTCTGCGATGGCATCACCGACGTTGGGCGGCGCGGTTGCCCGAGCCGGGGATTGCCGCCAGGCGGACGCGTTCATCTGTCGCAATCGATAGGATTGCAAAGGCCTTTGCCGGCACCCCGCCGGCCGTGCCCGCGGCCGACGGTGCGGTTGCCCGGCCGCGGATCGCCGCCGGGCGAATCGATTATCCCGGCCGCTTTCGGCGAACCGCCACGCTGCGGCGACCTCCACGCCGTACCCGCGGCCGACGGTCGGCGGCGCGTTCCCAGCGTGCTCGTGGTGGTTCGCCCCGTTGGCGCCGACCGGGGCCGCGCGGGCCGTGGGTCGTCGGAACCCCGCACCGACCGAGGGGTGACAGAAGCTGCCTTATACTCAGCTATTGATGGGTAAGAAGGTCAAGGTCACCATTACGCGCATCCTCGATGTCACCGAAATGGGCCGCGCCGGAGGAAGGGCCACCGCGCCAACCGCACCCCCGAACAGCGAAGAGAGATCGCACGCAAAGCCATCGCCACGCGCTGGGAGCGCTACTACCGCGATCATCCAGACAAGCGGAAGCCGAACAGGGCCGTGATTCCACCGGCACAGCCACGTACCGCGCTTGGGGCGGAAATCCCGCCCTCCAGCGCACCGATCGAGATCCCCGCAGCTCATCCGGAAACCATGGGCCAGGAATGCACCGATCGACCGGCTACACCGGAAGAGGTACAGCGGATTCGCCAACTGCTGCTGGAGGAACTCGGGGACCGATGGCCTGGGGAGTATCCGACCGATTGGAATTGCCAGCGAATCCACCAAGCGTTGGGGGGATGTCCCCTGGAATGGGGAGGCGAGGGCGGCTCAGGCGGGATTGGTCGGCTGCGCTCTCGGATCCGCCAACTCCACGACACGATCAGGAGTTACGGCTTCGTGGAATACCTTGCCCGCGAGGTTGGCGAACTGTGGGAAAAGGAGCGGATCAAAGCTCCGCAGTAGGGTCGGCTCGCTCTTCGGTTCGCCAGGCTGGCGCCCCCTCCGGCCGGGGCCGCGCGGCCGGGCGGCGCGTGCGCCCGAGCCGGGGATCGCCGGGTGGCGGACGCGTTCATCCTCCGCCGTGCATCCGGCGACTCCCGCCGCGCCCCGCCGCACTTGCGCCGACGAATCCTCCGACCGTAAGCCCCGTGTTTCCCTCGCGCGTGCGCGTAGGAGGGCAGACATTGGGCCGCGCGGCCGGCGGCGCGCGGTTGCCCGAGCCGCGGGTCGCCGCCGGCGGGTCGATTGTTCCGTCCGCTTTCGGCGAACCGCCATGAAGCGGCGACCTCACGCCGTGCCCGCGGCCGACGTTGGGCGGCGCGTTTCTCGGCTTCGCTTGCGCCCACCCTGGCCCGGGCCGCGGCGCGGGGGCCTGAGTGCCCGGTTGGCCCGTGCGCCGCTCTGCGGCGCAGGCGCGAATCGCCGCATCCGCGCGGATGGTTCCTCCTCGCGAATTGCGGACGCTACGCGCGCGCGTAGGGGTGTGGAGTTTTGAGGACGGTGGCGACCAACCCGGCAGAACGGTGAACGTCTTCTTGCTCGCCGGACATCGGCCCCGGCGTATCCAAATCGAGTCGTGCTGCTCATCGTGAGCCTGCTTGCAGCGGCGGCCATGGCCGACGATTGTGTCCTGGCCGCAAACCGGACATTTGGCGCTACAACTGATCGAGGCCGATCTCAACTACCCCGGCTCAGCCTTGTCATCCGTCCACGGCAGTGCGATAAAGAGAATCAACGGCTGGTGTGAAGGCCCGCCGCAGGTCTCACCGCCAAGTTCGATCCGGAGACTGGGCCTTCACCCTCCTGTCGGACCAGTGTCGAACGAAAAAAGAATCAGCGCATCCTGGCGCGAAAGCTGACTGCGCTATTCAGCGGATTGGCCGATTATTGGCGACAAGGCGGGAATTGCTTCTCGTTCACCCGTACGAGGTGCCAAGTGGGTATTGGGAACCGCATGGGGATGGTGACAGCATGCGATACCCAGGTCCTTCTCACTCTCCCCTTAAAGCCGGTAATGGATCGCAAGCCACCGCCCGCCGCGCGGGAACCACGCTTGCGGCTAGCGCCGCCACCCCAAGCAGCAGAAGCGCGCCGGCGTAGGTCGTCGGATCGTGGGCCGAAACTCCGTAAAGCATACTCGCCACCAGTCGCGTAAGCCACAGCGCGGCGGCCAGCCCGATCACCATCCCGACCGCCGCCAGCCGAGCCGCCTCCCTCAACACCAGCCCGAAGACATCCAGTGGACCCGCGCCCAACGCTATCCGTACTCCGATCTCCTGTCTCCGCTCCGCCACCGAGTAGTGCAACAATCCGTATATCCCCATCGCCGCCAGCAGCACCGCCAGTCCTGCGAACAAGCCCAACAGCCATGTCTGGAACCGCCGCTGGGCGATTCGTTCATCCATCTTTCGGTCGAGCGTGCTCACGCTCGTAATGACGGCGCCGCGATTCACCCGGCGAATCGTGCTCTTGACGGCGCCTGCTATTGCCGCCGCATCGCCAAAGGTGCGAACCGCCAGGCTCATTCCCCAAGGTCGTTGGGCGTGCGGCCACAATACCTCTGGAATCGGTTCCCGCGTGATTTCCAGCCTCCGCATATCACCGAAGACGCCAACAATGGTGTATGGCGTCGAGTCGCCCCCACGGCGGAACACCTGCCCGACCGGATCGCCCTCCGGCAGGAAGGCGTGCACGAACGCGGCGTTCACCATCGCCACCGGCAGAGCAGCGGGCCCATCATCCTGGGCACCGAAGTATCTTCCGTGCAGCAGCGGCACGCCAATCGCTTTCAGATAATCGCCGGCGATTACATCGTAATTCACCGCTGTCTGGCGTGAAGCATCGACGCGCGGCTGCCCCACAATGGACACCTCACCCAGTTGGACGTTGGCCTGGAAGTAACGGCTAATGCCGCCCGCGGCCTCCACGCCGGGAATCGCCTCCAGGGCTTGCACCAGCTCTTGAAATCGCGCCGGATCCGCCGGATCGTTCCCCGCCGGGGAATGGAGTTCCACGGTCAGCACTCCGCTCGACTTGAATCCCGGATCGACGCGCAGCACCGCCGCCAAACTCCGCACCAACAGCCCGGTTCCTGTCAGAAGAACGATCGCTACGGCATACTCGGCCGTCACCAGCGTATTCCGGAACCGTCGTGTTGCGCGCGTGCCGCCCGCGCTGCGTTGTGCCGGGACCATCGCGGTGCCGGAAAGCCGCAGCGCCGGTGCGAGTCCGAACAGCACCGCCGCACCCAGCGAGCAAGCTACCGCGAACGCGAGGACGCGCCAATCGAGCGAGATCTCGTTCAGCCGGGGAACGCTCGGCGGGGCCCATGCCAGCAGAGTCTTGAGCCCCATTGCCGCGGCGCCAAACCCCATCCCCGCGGCGATCGCGGAGAGCAGTGCGCTCTCCGTCAGAAGCTGTCCGACCAACTGCCGCCGGCTCGCTCCTAGGGAGGCACGCACCGCCATTTCGCGCTCCCGGCCCGCCGCGCGCGCCATCATCAGATTGCCCAGATTCATGCACGCGATCACCAGAACCAGTCCGACCGCCGCCTGCAGTAGCGTCAGCGCCTGCCCGATGTTCTGGGTAACCTGGTCCAGCAGGGAAATCACTCGGATACCAGAATTCCGGTTTGTACGCGGCCATGCGGCAGCCAACCGTCCGGCAATACCGTTCATCTCCGCTTGCGCTTGAGCCACTGTAACCCCGTGGCGCAGCCGAGCGATCACGTTCCATCCAAATTTGGGCACCCGTAAAGTGCGGGTGTCGGCGAAGAAACTCGCGGAGGTGTGCGGCATCCAGACCTGTGTCGCTTGCGCCAGTGGCCGGAAATCCGCAGCCAGTACTCCCACGATTGTGGCCCGGCGTGTCTCAATCTGCAAAACGCGACCCAGTACCTTTCGCGACCCTCCAAAGCGGCGCTGCCATAACCCGTAGCTAAGCACAGCGAGGCAATCGCCGCGCTCCGTCTCTTGGGCCGTGAAGAAGCCGCCAAGCGCCGGTCGCGTCCCCACGATCTCGAAGAAGTTGGGCGAAACGAATGCCGCTTGCATGGGTTCCGGCTCGGGATCCTCTCGCAGCACCACAGGCTCGTCACGAAACCAAGCCATGGCCTCGAAGCTGCGCGCAGCCCGCCAGTCCTGGACGTTGAGCAATCCCGTCGGTTGCTCGAAAAGATTCTGCTGAGGATGAGTGGTCCACAGGAGTGCCAGGCGTCCCGCATTCCGGTACGGCAGCGGCCGCAGCAGCACTCCGCTGACCACGCCGAAAATTGTGGTGTTCACCGCAATCCCCAGAGCCAGTGTGGCGACAGCCGTGATGGCGAACGCCGGATTGCGACGCAGCGCGCGCCATCCGAATCGAAGGTCCTGGAATAGCGACATGATCCCCTCCCGACAGACGCGAATTCAATGGCAGACGTTTAATCTGCTTCTGCAATGTCACCGCTGCGTATATCATACTCGTCGCGCGCGCATACCGGCTGTGTGGATACCGGAGACCTGGCACCTCAGTTCAGACGGCGTACTGCTTACGAGCCGCCCTCCGGACGCATCAGTCGGCAACTTCTTCGAAAGGGGTTACCGGAGAGGTACCCCCTTTACCGGCCAAGGCCATCGTGCTGGCATGACTATAAGCTGCACTGCGGCATAGTGCCTTCATGATAGCAATCGGCGAAGAAAACACGAATAGCGTTGAAAGGACCGGAAGACCTCATCCATCGCGTCTCGCGTCAAGAATTTTCTGACCGCTGCCGCCATAAGCCCGGTGCCCACACCGGCCCGCCGGTATTTGAGATTCCAGGTGACGACGCCCGTGTGTAAAGGCCAGTTCGCGGCCATCGTTCAGCTGCGCCTTCCTGCGGCGTCCCCGCCGCCCGCCGCGTTGGTGCTCACACCGGCCGGACCCCGCGGCCGGCCGGCGGACCGCCCGAGCCGGGAATCGCCGCCAGGCGAACGCGTTCATCCTCCGCAGCGTATTCGGTGACTCCCGCCGCGCCTGCGGCCGGACGTTGGGCGGCGCGTTCCCAGCGTGCTCGCCGTGGTTCGCCCGTTGGCGCCCACGCCGGCTGTTAATGCACCCATGTCAGGCGGCCTCGTTCCAAGCGAGTTGGGGCGTGGACGCGGGGTGTAGGAACGCCAAAGGCTTGCCGCCATCGTGGGCGAGAATCGGTTGGCCCCACTGGTGCAACAGATGG
>JASHSS010000607.1 GCA_030038565.1 Bryobacteraceae bacterium | reverse complement strand
CAGCGTTGCGCCATCAACTTGCGCCGCCACGCGCCCGAAGAGAACCGGTTTTCAGAGACTCTCAGGTAGGCCAGGCGGCCTCGGGGCCAGAGACCAGCGGTCGGCGGCAGGGTCCGCCATAACAGTGCTTCGGCGCCCTCCACCATACGCAGAGGATGCAGCCGGTTAGGGACCGTCACCAGCAGGATGCCGTCCTGGCGAACCACCCGGCGTAGTTCGGCCAGATAGTCGTCCAGCGGTTTCAGGTATTCCAACACGCTGGAGGAGACGCAGGCCCCAAAGTCTCCGCTGGCAAAAGGCAGGCGGCAACCGTCGCCCGGCAATTCCGTAAATCGCAGGCCGGGCAGGTCAAATCGCGAGCGGGACCGCTCGATCATGCAGCCAGACCGATCCACGCCTTGTACCTGGTAGCCGCGCATGGCGAGGTCAAACGAGAGATCGCCGGTGCCGCAGCCAAAGTCCAGTACCGTCCCGGGCGGGTTAAGACGCTGCTGGAGTTCCCGGCCGAAACGCTCCAGCCTGGACTGCATCGAACCGCGCAGGCCGTAGTGTTTCTCCCAGGTAGCGGCCTCCTCATCGAAGTACTCGGCGGCGGCTGGGGTATTGGGAGCGGCGCCGTTCATCATCGATGTTGCAATTCCCGGCGTTGGAAACCTGCCGCTACCCGGAAGAGTTCTTGGTTCTTGCGGCGCGTCTCGGGGTCACGGCTTACCGTCAGGCCGAAGCTTACGGCGCGCTCGGAGTGACGGGCGAATTCATCTGGGCCCATATCGATCATCTGCTGGAGCGCTTCGAAGTAGCGCTTCGGGTGCTCCAGGGGAAGCGCCCATCCGACGCCTTCTTCCTGAAGCTTCAGCCAGGGGGTGCGGTCGCTGATCAGCGTCATGCAGCCCGCCAGCAGCGCCTCGACCACGACATGGCCGAAGTTCTCACCGAAGGTCGGCAAAAAGAACAAGTCGTTCCGCGACAGCTCCTGCGCTACGTCGGCATGGTCGACGGGACCGGCGTAACGCGTACGAATGTTGTCCGGTAGGGACTGGATCAGGCGCTGGCACCCTGCCCAATAGGCGGGGTCGTCGATGCCGCCGTAGATTGTCAACTCGACGTCGCCGCGCAGTCCCTGGCCCAGCAATCGAAGGGCGCCGTCCAGGTTTTTTTTCCGGGCGATTCGGGAAAGAAATGCGACACGCAGCTGCCCTTTGATCTTAGGCGTTCTCTCCGTAGCAGGGGCCGTGAAATCGGGATTCAACATATCCGGGACCACCAGGACGGGCGCCCGGATGATCGTAGAGCGGGAGCCGAAGATTTCACGGATCTCGCGCTCTTCGTGAATGCTGGAAGCCTGCCAGACCACGTTCTTGTAAAGTCCCATCGCGTCGGCCAGCACGATGTACAGGCGTTTTTTTAACTTCTTCAGCGCCAGTGCGCCGCGGCTCAATTCGCCGCGGGGCGCCAACACCAGCGGGATGTTGGGGATCAGGCCGAAGTAGCGCAGCAGCAACACCTGGACAGAGTAGCGCGGGTGGAAGAAACTGTTCAGGTACAGCACGTCACAGGAGGTGCTGGCCACCAGCCTGCGAATGTGCCACGGCCGCATGCTCTTATCGGGCATGTACAGGACGTTGGCTTTGCCGACCTGCTGCGGTTGCCCCGGGATCACCCCGCTATAAGACTGCGAATCGAGAAAGTCGCGGTCTGTGGTAACAATCGTAAAGTCCAACTCGCCCCCGAGATGTGCCACCAGGTTGGCAATGCTGCGGATGGGGCCGCCCCCGCGCGAACCTGGAAGATAATAATTGACGAAAGTAAGGACCTTCATCGGCGTGACAGGACTTCCTGGTACAATGCCGCGTATTGCGCTGCGATTCTCGCGGGTTCGAATCGCTTCACGTTCTCGAAGCCCCTCTCGACCAGCCGGTTGCGATAATCCGCATGCGAAATCACCCGCAGGACGCCGCGACGAATCGACTCGCAATCCCAAGGGTCCACCAGGCATGCCGCCCGGCCGGCCACTTCGGGCAGCGAACACGCGTTGCTGGCCACCACCGGCCTGCCCATGGCGTTCGCCTCGATCACCGGCATGCCGAAGCCTTCATAAGTGGAAGCCACGATCACCATGTCGCTGTCGCGGTATCGCTGGATTATCTCCTCGCCGGTGAGGCCGGCCTGCTCGCGATAGGAGATCCGGTTTCCATCCAGCGCCCGGCGTTGGCGCTCGGTCAATCGGCCGATCACGTTTAGGTGGCACCTTATCCCGCGAAGCGCTTCGGCCACCCGAACGATGTTTTTGTTGTGCTCCCCTGTCCCGACCTGTAGCAAAACGGGCCTGTCCTGGTCGAAAGTTCTGGCGCAAGGGGAAAAGCCAGGGGGAAGAGGATCGTAGATGACTCGTATGATTTCCGGCCGGCATCGCGTACTTCGCAAGACTTCATCCCGCGTGAATTCGGAGATAGCGGTAATCGCCGCCACCCGGTTGGCGGGAAGCCGGTACCATAACCACAAGGTCGTGAGGAGTTTGAATCCCGTGACAAACCGGAGCCCCACGCAGTCGTGAATCGTCAGGATGGTTCCTCGCTTCGGAAGAGCCAGGGCCAGATAGTGCACGTCTCCGGTTATGTGATTGATATCGCCGCGATGAAACGGAGCCTCCGCCAGGTTGAGCAGCCGGCGGAAAAGGCCGCGGCTCCGAAAGCGGCAAGGCCGGCGCTCCACCTCCAGGTGCGCGGGCAAGCAGCGCCGGACGGCATCGAATACACGCTCGATGCTGAAGTAGGCGCCGTACGGCTTTCGCTCGAAATGCACTACCCGGATGGCCCGTGTATCACTACACTTGTGCATGTTGGGGAGACTCGGAAACTACCTCAGCTTGCGTCAACATGGCGATCAGGCGATCTCTATAGGTATTGGCGCCGTTCGATATCCGGGCGTGACACGCTTCGGCGAGCCGGCTTCGCGCGGCATCATCGCCTTCTAGCCGTCTTACCAAAGCAACCAGTTCCTCCGGCGTTTGAAAGAACAGGGCGGACTCACCGGGCGGGCCGAACATCTCCCGATGTTCCGGCGTGTCCTCTACCGCCATACATGCGCGCATGGCCGGCAGCTCATAGGACCGCATCGAGTGGCCATCGCGGTTGGCTCGACGCACTAAACACATCGAAACCTTGGATGTTGCCGCGGCCCTCCGCGCTGTTCTGGGATCGGCGCATCCGAGCGCTATCCTGCGGGTCGCCCGATAACGGTCCCATCCGCCGCCGTACAAGGCGAGGTGGAATCTGGCTCTGATCAAGGCGGTCATGTATGGTATCCGGTCGACATCTGCATGACCGGCAAAGAAGACGTCCGGCCAGTCCGTTCCCGCCTCGGTTCGGCCCTCCAGGCACTCGGGGTAATGAACCTCCGGCGCGTAAGCGAAAGGCATGTAGCTCACATTCCGGCAACCAAACGCCTGAAGATCGGGAATGTTCGCTCGTCGCGGAGAAAAAATGCAATCGTAGTTGGGCAGCGCGCTCAAGAACCATGGCGCCCGGTGGGCCGGGTTAAACGGGTCGTCCGTCAGATAGTTGCACGTCGGAATATCGAGGCCGCGGATTTCCTGAAGGGTCATGACATTAATGGGAGCGATACCCGTCGCGAGAATGACAGTCGGCTTGTAGCTTCGGCAGGTCTCTAAAACAAACCGGCTGAATCGACCCAGGTGTACCGGACGACGACCGCTCAGATGCCAGTGGAATCGGTTGATCCACACGTTCGATGCCCAGGCGGCCGTCAGATCTAGGTGCCGCACAGATATTCCCAGCGCCGCCGCTGCATTGGCAAGGTGCGCGCCGATGTGAACGACGCCCGGGTTGCCGATCAGCAGAAGCCGGACATTCCGGCCATTCAGTATCTGTGTCGCGTTCATGCGGTCTGGTGCTTGCGAGCCCGAACCTCGCGGTACATCGCAAGGCATTGCTCACCGTAGGTATCCCAACCACCCAGGCTTTTCACTCGTTCCAGAGCAGCCTCCCCCATGTTGGCGCGCTCAACCGGGTGTCCGATCATCCAGTCGACTCTCGTACGGAGAGCCGGCGGATCTTTAATCGGAACAATGAAACCTTCGACGCCATCGCTGAAGAGGTTCTCAGCCCCCGTGTTGGTGGTGGCGATAACCGGTAAGCCGCATGCCATTGCTTGGGCTAACACCAGTGCCAACCCTTCTTGAATTGAAGGCAACACCAACACGGATCCCTGGCTGTAAAGGGGAGCCAGGGAAGAACGTGGATGAATACCCTTGTACACGAAAATGTCGCTGTTCTTCGTTAGCAGGTCTTTCGCCGACGGGTCTTGCCCCCCGATCAACCATAGCTCGCAACATCGTCTTTGCACCATGGGACGCAAAGCATCAAAAAGATAGCCGATTCCTTTCTGAATGGATGCATTACCGACAAAAAGCACGCGGAACACCGGGTCCGGCTTGGGTTTAGGGTGGAACATCGAAAGGTCGACACCGTACGGGCGCACGTAAATCCTGTCCGCGCCGATGCCGTGCTCCAGGAACGAACGCTTGGCGAAGTTGGACGGAACGACCACGGCGTCAGCCTCGCGGTACTCCTCCAGGCAGCGCTCCAGGTGGCTGGGACTGAAGCAGGGTGCGGCCGCCCCCCAGCGGCGATGTTCCTCTTCCAGCAAGGACTTCTGTGTCAGGATGTGAGCCGAGCCGCGGTTACAGATCCAGGCCTTGCCGTGTTGCTTCATCAGCCTTCCCGCAGCCGGTCCGGGGCCGTCCAGGCCATCCAGAATGTCGGTAGTCTCCGGGTTGGCCGACCGTGCCAGCCACCGCCCTAGCGCTTCTAGATCCCGGTCCTGCCACCAGGTCGTCTTGGGCGCCGGCGGTATCCGATGTCGCAAGGCCGCCAGCACATGCAGGTACGGGTAAGTCTTAGCGTAGGGCCGGAGGTCGTTGTCCACGCGGCAAAGTGGATTCCCCGTGAACAACTCGACGTCTTGTCCCAGGCGCAGCATCTGCCGGGCAAGGTCGAACATATGAAAGCGGCCTATTGCGGAGATGGCGATTCGCAAGGCGGTAGACTTCATTTCACGCATGTTACGAGGCGAATTCTTGCTGATCTGCTGCCACCAGAGCCAGTTACATCCAATTGAGTGGAAGCGCTCTCTCACCTGAGACCGCAGGCGCGTACCAGGGATCTTTCGCCACTTGGCGTCTTCGCATTTGGCTCACCGAGGCGCAGGCGAGAGGTTGCGCGCAACAGAAGGAGCATCACCATCGCCGTGCGGAACGTCGCGAAGTACACCTCTACTCCCTGTTCCGTGAAGATGCAGCAGTAGGCGACTGCCAACCCAAAACAATATGCCATGGGTGTCGTTGAGGAATTTATCCACCGATCGAGGCGCGCAAAAGCGAACCCCAGCACCGCAGCGGAACACAGCAAACCCACGAGACCATAGTAGCCGAACAGTACCGTGAAGAGTGTGGTTGGCAGATCGACCTCAACAGGCAACCCGAAATGACCGTCTGTATAAGCTCTCTCATTCCGCTCCTCCAGAGCGGAATCTAACTTGCTCCTGTAAAAAAAACTGGGGATGAACTCGAGAAAGTCATTGGTAAACGATTTCAGTCCCACCCCCGAATAGCCCTCCCGAAATCTCTCATTCACCATCGTAGGAAAGATGTTTCCGTCAAACCGATAGATAAAGTCGTTCTGCACATCCAACCCGGAATCGGCAACTGCTGAAACTGCGCTCTGTCGAAGATTGGTAATCCGGCCCATCACAGACCTGGAGTACATTTCGCGGCCGTAATAGACCCGCGTCGAGGATACCAAAACGGCCAGACTTACGAGGAGCAGTATTCCAAGGGCCAGATGCCTCGGCCTCAGGGGTCGTCCATATCGAGCCAGCCCCCCTGCCGTCATGACGAAGACCGCCACGACAGAGAGTCTGCTGCCCAGAAGCGTGAACAACAATGTTTCCATTAGGAGGAGGAACATTGTCCACCACTTCGGGCAGCACAGAATTAAAACCACGAAGCACATCACCGTCGACAGCAAAAACACTGCTTGCGAGATCCCGCCGAGCCAGTATCCGTAGTCTCGATTGTTGCCCCGCCCGATTTCTAATGCCACCACAAGCGATGGGATCGCAATTACAAGCAGGGGGAAGAGTTTCACCTTGGGCTGCAGCTCCGGTCCCTTGGCCTGCGTATTTTTCCGACTACCCCTGGCCGTGTAAACGTAGGCGACCGAAAACAGGAGTATCGCAACGCCTGCGATGACAACCCAGCGGTCCACAGATTCCTGATCTATGAGCATCAGGTTCGCATTCTTCCCGGGAAACAAAATGTTGGCGACTTCGGTCAGACCATGGAAAATGCACAACATCACGATCAGAATGGCGCCGTTGAACGTCAGCAATCTGGTGCCAACCTGGCGGAGCACAATGACCAGAGCCGCCACTTGGAGAAGCAAGCCGAACAGTAAGGTTACGGACATCTTTTATCAGGCGCCGATTCGCTGGGACCGGCTGGATCTCATATTGGCAATGCCACTTTGGTCGCTTGCACAAAGGCGTGTGTCCCAACGCGCGAGGGATACGCCGATGCAGCCTGGGTTCCTGTTTCTACCAGGCTTCGTCCGGTATCATCAAGAATCGGTTCCCATCACCGCCGCCCGGAGCCGCCGGATTGAAGTTTCCACATCGATAGACCCCAAAGTAATCGGGTCGAAGCTCGGTATGGGCCTGCCGGTCTTCACCACCTGGGCTGGATTGCCCACGACCACCGCGCCTGCCGGCACATCCCTGGAGACCACCGCCTTGGCTCCCACCACGGCGCCCGCGCCGATGTGAACACCCGGCAGGATGGTCCCGCCGGTGGCGATCCACACGCCGCTCCCAATGATAATCGGCTTAATTGTGAGGTGAAAATCGTCGGCATAGATGTCATGGCTTCCGGTGCAGAGGAATACGTCGTCTCCGATAATCGAGCGCTCACCCACGACAATCTCGCCCAATGCGTAGAAATGACACTTGCCGATCGCGCAATGCGGCCCAATCGTAACGTTGGCCGGATTGGAGAAGCGTGCCGCGGGGTGAATGTATGTCATTGACTCGCAGTGGCAACCCCGAAGCCGCAGTAGAGCTACGCGCAACCGGTTGCGGCCGCGCCGGAGCAGACGGATCACCAGGCCGCCGACAATTCTAACCGGGTGGTTACGGTCCCACGTCCTTGGTGAGGAGGCAAGCGTCACGCCGCCAGCTCCGCCTGTGCCGCACGCAGGGCAACCCAACGTATATGTCCCCAGCGTGTCAGGAGCTGGCGGTCGCCTCGTTGCAGCCCAACGGTCCATGCCGCTAGTGCCGCGGACGTGGTGGTCGAGATCCCCACTTCCAGCCAGCGTAATGGGGCTGGACCGATCGCCAGCGAGGATCCCAGGTAACCAGCGCTCCACCCGGCCAGGGAGATGACTCCGACGCCAGCCCAGAGGCGGGCGACAAACCGCGGGTAGTCTTCTTTCAGCACGCCGCAGGCGTCCTTAATGACGAAGTGATAACTGGCCAGCGCCTCCCCGATCAATCCGCCCAGTGGAACCGCGGCGAGGCCGCAGGGACGCAGTAGGAGAGCTATCGCCGCCAGCGCGAGAATCGCCGAAATGGCATAAGATTGGGCCAGGCGCCGGTGCCGATTGCTGGCGGTGGTGAACAGGGAACTCGCCAGCCAGGGAGCCTGCAACACCATCGCGATCAAGAAGTACCGCAACAGCCATGGGTCCGCGCTGAGTTTTCCACGCGTCCACACAGCCATTACGCCTGCTCCTTCGAACCAGAGAGCGCCCCCGAACGCCGCGCACAGCGCAACGGAACCGACCGTCAATAGACGATGCCCCAGACGCAGGGCGGCTTCCGCGCCAACCGCGTCCAACCGGGTCAATTCGGGCCAGAGGGCAATTTGAATCGGTCCGATGGCCTGCCGGATCACGTTGGCCAATGTCCGTGTGGTAACCAGCAGCGCTACGGCGGCGCCGCCAAGCACCCGAGACACCAACAGGACCGGCGCCTGCAAGGTCAGGGCCATCGAAAGCATGATCAGCCCGAACAGCAGGCTGGGATTTAGCAGCTCGCGCAGGCCGGCCAGGCGGGCTTCCGACAACTTCGGCAGCATCTGCGGATGGGAGCGCCGCAGGCTCAGCCAGGCGCCCAGGGCGACCAGGATCATGGGCGCTACGCTCCACATCGCGAGGCTCAGCATGTCACCGTGAAACCAAAGCACGGCCACCGTGACGACAAGGATTCCGGTGGCCTGCAGGTTGGTCAACCATTCGGTGCAGGCGAGGTTGCCCATGGTCCGGTAGACGCTTCCCAACTGCGCGGCCGGCATTTGCCACAGCAGCCGGACAGCCAGCAGCCAGATAATTGCGCCGGCCAACCGGGCCGGAACCTCCCGGATGCCGATCCACGTGGCGACCGGAAGCCGGACCAACAGGATTCCGGACAGGAGTGAAATGCCGCCGGCCAGCCCCAGGTAAAAGGCCATCGCCGAACTCTGCAGATACCGGTATCGGGCCAAGTCGTTGCGCGCGTACGCGGCAATCATGGCGTTGGCGGCTGCCGAGTTCATCCCGAGATCGGTCAAACTAAAGTAGGCAACCACTGCGCAGAGCGCCATCCACTCGCCATATTTCGCGGTCGACCATCGGGACAGGAATAACGGCACCAGGACCAGGTTTCCGACCACATTCAAAACCTGTCCTGCGGCCAGTGCCGATATACTCTTTACAAAACGCTTCAGCATGCGGGGGTTCCATCTTCAGAGAACATAGCTTCGCCCCTTGATTCCCATCGGTTGCTTCAAAAGTGGAGATCGAGGCCTGTACATCTCATAAACCTGCACCGGCGCCAACACTGAATTCAAGCGGTTCAATCCAGTCTCTCCGCCTTCCCGCGCCTCGCCACACCGGCCTGATCCAACCGTGGAATCACCGGCTCGCGCCACGGAGCGAGCATTTCGCGGTCGATCTCGACGGCTACCGAGCGTTGCAGAAGTTCGACGCTCACTACCAGCCGCCAGGGACTCTTCTCCCGGACGAGCGTGCCGCTCAAGCCCCCCAGGGAACCCTGTTCAATCCGCACCTTCTCTCCCACTCGGAGGTAAGGCCAGGACGACACGGGCAGTTGCGAAGACAGGAGCTTCTGCAACGCGGCGATCTCATGATCTTGCAGCGGAACATCGGCGCCGCCAAATCCCAGAATCGCTTTTACCCCCGCGGTATTCAGCACGTGGAGGCGATCACGGTACGTAAACCGGCAGAACAGGTATCCCGGAAATAATGGCAGGTCGACGGCTTGAGTACGGTCCGACCACGACCGGCGGACCCGTTCGAGCGGCAGGAACTCTTCCAAGCCAAGGCAGCGAAGGTTAAAGGCCGCAGATTTTTCGTGCCGCGGTTTGACGATCAAAGCGAACCAGGACGGACGATGTTCCATGATTGGCAGAGCTATCGCACTGTCGGTCCCATCAAGGGCTTCCGAACGGTGGAACCTACTTGAAACCTCAGATGTTCTATCGGCGGGTATGCCAGCTGACTTTATGCTCGTGGTGAAACTATTTTGCGGACTGGCGCCCCGGTCGCCCGGCAGACGTGCGAGCCTCACCCTTGGGCGATCCGGAACTCAAAGGAAAGAAATGGGCGCATGGCTTTCCCCAGGATGTGGCGCCATAGGCCCGCTTGCGCTATCGGCCCGGTTGTTCCGCGGCGCCCTTCTCTGCTTCCAGGTTTTTCGCCACCTGCGCGTGCGACTCGATCATCGGCAGAAAGCGCGCCGCAAACTGCCGCACCGTGACGTCACCACCGTGTTGCACTTCCTCCCGAAACTCGGCCGCGTCATTGTGGCCGGCGTGCGCCTGCTCCTTCAGAAAAGCCTTGTCGAATTGTGCGCCCTCCAGCCTGGCCAGCTTACCGACCCGGCCCTCATGCCAGGCATTCAGCTTATCCGAGATGTTGACGCCGTCCTGCGCGGCCAACTGCTCCAACTTCTGGTTCAGCCGTTGACGCTCGCTTACGGTTTGCCGGCCCAGCTCCCGCACCATGTCGCTCGAACCCTTGCGGGCGGCCAGTTTACCGATTTCCACCTGCTCCAGGTCGTCCAGCGCGGCGCGCCTCAGGAACGCGTGGTCGTCGATGATTCTTGGTCCGAACGGCGATCCGCCGCCCATATTCGCGTACAGGCCCGTGGGGTCCCGAACCGGCGCCAGAACGCTGGGCGGGTAGGCCGACTCCTGTTCCGGTGATAGACGTTGCCCCTCCGGAGTCTGTGCGGCCACCGAGGGCGAAACCGATTGCGCCCACACCCCGTCCGATGCCGCCAGCAACGTGCTGATAATCAAAACATATTTCATACCGTTTCCCATATACGCTCACCTTCGCTTCCGGGGGCGAGCAGCATAATGAGTGGAGCATTCGCCGCGCCAGGGCGCCGGCCCGCATCCGGGCTTTGGTGCGCATCGGCACGGCCGGCGTAATCTCTGCCGATCCTGCGGTTTACGGTTCTATCCTCGTGCCGGCGGCGGTTGGTAAACGTAATGATCGCCCGTCTCCGCGCGTAGCTCGTTCAGACGGCGGCGCAGATCCTGCGCGAGGGCGGCATGCCGGGGATCGCCGTATAAATTGTGAAGCTCGCCCGGGTCTTGCTCCAGATCGTACATTTCGAACTCCTCGGGGGGTTCGTAGTAGTGGATGAACTTGTAGCGCTCGGTGCGCACGCCGCGGTTTTTGGGGACGTCGTGCGCGCCGGGGTATTCGTAGTATTCGTACAGCCAGTCCTTGCGCCATGCGGCGGGCTTCTCGCCCCTGAGCAGCGGAACCATGCTGAGGCCCTGCATCCGCCGGGGGACCTGTAGGCCGGCTAATTCCAGGAAAGTCGGCGCGATGTCCATGTTGGTGACCATCTGGTCAACCGTCGCGCCGGCCCGCGCCATCCGGGGGTAACGGATGAGCATGGGGGTCCTGATGGAGGGTTCATGCATGAAGCGCTTGTCGTATTTGCGCCATTCTCCAAGGAAAAAGCCGTGGTCGGAGGAGAACATGATGGCGGTGTCGTCAAGCTGTCCCATTTGAGTCAGCGCCTGGAAGAGCTTGCCCATGTTCTCATCGGCGGAGACAATGCCGGCGTAGTAGTCCTTGACCACTTCCTCCAGGCTGCGGGCGCAATTGCCTTTGGTTTGAGAGCGCCGCGTATAGGTGCCGATCATGTCGTCGGCGTTGGCAAAGGCGCGCGGCTTGCCGGGATATCCCCTCAGGTCGTCGTCGAAGGTGGCGGGCTTGGGGATGGGAACGCCGTTATACAGATCGAGAAGCCGCCGCGGACGGAAGAACGGTGCGTGCGGAGACTGGAACCAGAAGATGAGGCAAAATGGTTTGTCGCGTTTCTGTTTCACCCACCGGATGGCCCTGTCCATCACCACGTCCTCGACATAGCCTTCGTGAATCGTGGGCGGGCCCACCTGGCCGTGGGAGCCTTCGGTGATCACGGGCCAGAAATAATCCGTGGAGGCTCCGGGGTAGCCGAAGAAGTAGTCGAAGTTGCGTTTTCCGAGGTCGCGGACGTGCGCCTTGCCGAACACCGCGACTTCGTAACCCGCATCCCGCAAAAGGTCGGTGAACAGCGGGACATCCTGGGGGATGGCGCGCTCGAGGTTATCCACGCAGCCGGTATTGTGGCCGTACAGGCCGGTCAGGGCCGAGGCGCGCGAAGGGAGACAAAGCGCGTTGGTGACGAATGAATTTCGAAACTGAACCCCCTCGCGTCCAATGCGGTCGAAGTTCGGTGTCTGGAGAATGCGGTTGCCGTTCAGGCTGAGCGCGTCGGGACGATGGCCGTCGGTCGTGACGAAGATGAGATTCGGCCGCGGAGGGTGCTGCGGCTGCGCGGCCAGCGGAGTGGAAGCCAGGGCCACGCTGCCCACCGTTCGCGCTCCAGCCTTTAAGAAAGAACGCCGCAAGGGGTTTTCCGGGGTATCTGCCAAGGGTCCTCCCGGAATGGATTATATCAGCGGGCGCGGCGCCGGTATGGCGGTCACAATCCTCCATGTCACAATCCTCCACCCCCCGCGGCCGGCCGGCCTCCGCACCCGAATTTGGCAGCAAACTCCTTTGTCTGCTAACGCTTGCATAAACGCGCGCAATTGGGAAAATCGAAACTTTTTGTTTTCACACCGGCGCGGCTTGTGATACAAAGTTGGTACACGAGCCGCCTCTGGCTACGTCCATGCAAGTAGGGTGAGAGGTGGGAGAAATGAGGGATATCAGGTACGTCGCAATACCGGGGACGGGGACGCATGAGCTTCCGCCGTTGCTGGTGCATGCCCCCGCGGAACACGCCTCCTCCGGCGAGGACGTCTCGGACCTCCGCTCCGCGATGGTGGAAGCCGAGGATATGCTGGCTTTGAACGATGCCGGATGCGAGGACCTGGAGCGGCGCAAGTTCGACCTGGCCCTGCAACTGGCCGAACAATACCGCGGCCTGCTGTTTCACTGGCGCTGGGGCGATTCGGTGCTGGAGTGGGTTCGCCAGTGCGAGATCACCTTCGAATCGCAGGAGATCTTGCGCAAGCTGCTGCATCCGGACGTGTGGCCGCACGCCAGCCGCTCGAGCTTCGTCACTTTGCTGATGGACAAACACGTGCCTACCCACGGCGTAGCGCTGGATCGCGCCGTCGGCCTGCGCCTGGCCTTCCGGCAGCCGCCTCCCATCGATTGCTTCTCCAACCAGTTCCTGTTCTATCTGAATTCCACCATGGCCGCCGGCGCCTACCAAACGTGGTCGCACCTGGCGCCGGACGAGCCGGCCCTGCTGCCGCCCGAGCGCTTCCATTTTGAAGTGCTGAACCTGGGTAACTGAACGGCATCCCGCCGCGCAGCTCAGGCGGCTCAGCTCAGGCTCTCGGCGCTGTAGCGGGCGATCAGGCCGGTGCGTACGGTGTACCGGTAGACGCGCGCGAAAAACCAGCAGGCCAAAACCAAGTCCAGCGCGGCTAGGAAAGCGGCCCAGGCCAAGGCCCCAGGCGAGACTGCCCGGCCCGAAACGATGCGCCGCACGCCCTCAAAAACGTACGCTGGAGGCAGGAATCTCGAAAGGAACCGCATCCAGGCCGGCAGCGTCGAGAGGGGGTAAAAAACTCCCGCGAACGGCGACAGCAGGGCCGGAATGGGCCAGATGAACCATTCGGCGGCCGGACCCAGCCGGAGCACCACGGCGCAGGCGAAAACGCCCAGCGCGATCCCGAATAAAAACAGCGCCACCAGGAACCCGGCCAGCGCCATGCCGTAAGCCAGGAAAGACAACCCGAAAATGGTGGTGGCGAGGAGCAGCATCGCCGCCAGTCCGATCGCGCTGGTGGCGATGCTCGAGAGCACCAGGCCGCTCAGGTACTCCGATATGGAAAGCGGAGTGGCGAAGATGTTCAGAAAGTTGCGCGACCAGACGTCCTCGAAGAACGCCATCGTCACCCCTTGCATGATGCGGATCAGGAAGTCCCACAGCAGAACGGCGCCCAGCAGCGCGGGGATGAAATTAAACCCGGGCGAGGCCACGCTGTTCAGGTAGCGGCTCATGAAACCCCACAGAACGATATCGATGCCCACCCAGGCGAACAGCGGCACAACCCGCGCGGGGCTTCCGCGCAGCAGGTAAAAGTGGCGCAGCGCAATGGCCGACATCGGCCGCCAGCGCATCATGGCCTGTGGCCCTCCCGGTGGCCCTCCAGGGTCAGCGGTTCCCGCGCCACGGCGATGAATAACTCCTCCAGGTTCGCCTTCGCGTGCTGCGACAGCAGGGCCTTCGGCTCTCCTTCCAGCAAAATCTTTCCGCGCGAAAGGAACAGCACGCGGTCCGAGACCGCCTCGGCCTCATACATGTTGTGAGAAGTCCATAGCACGCCCCGCCCGCCCTGGGTGGCGAACTCGCGAATCGCGGCGCGGATGTCGCGGGCCGCCAGCGGATCGAGCGACGCCGTGGGTTCATCCAGGAGCAGCAGCTGCGGGTGGTTCAGCATGGCCTTGGCGAGCGAGGCGCGAGTCTGCTCGCCCGAGGACAGCGCGCCGCACCGGACATCGCGGAATCTTACCAGGTCGAACTGATCGAGCGCCTCGGCGATGCGTTTCTCCAGCTCCGCGACGCTGTAAATGAGGCCGAAGACTCGCAGGTTCTGATACACCGTCAGGTTTCCGGGCAGGGGAGCGTAGACGGCCGCGAAGTTGGTGCGCGCCAAGGCCCGCGACCGCTCGGCGGCGAGGTCCAGCCCTTGGATGCGAATGCTGCCCGAGTCCGGCTCCAGAACGCCGAGAATCATATTGATGGTGCTGGTCTTGCCGGCTCCGTTGGGACCCAGAAGGCCCACGATCTCCCCGCGGCCCACCTCGAAAGAAATGCGGTCTACCGCGACGGTTCGCCCATAGCACTTGGCGAGGTCCGTGACGGCGAGAACCTTCGCGGGCAGGTCGGGCGAACCTCCGGACTCGTTCACTGGCGCCAAGCCTTCAGTCTGCGCGATCCCCCCTGGGAGCGCAACCGGCGATCAGGCGCCGGTACGCTTGCACTAACATGAAGAGAAGTACGATGAGGAGGCGGAGGGTGCGAGCGTCGGCCATTGTGGCGGCGGCCTGTGGGTGGGCCGCGCTCTGCGCCCAGACTCTCACGGTCGATCCCGCCCGCGCCATGGACGACGAGGTAGTCTCGATTCGCGCCGCGGGCCTCGCGCCCGGCGAGCGCGTCGCCATCCGCGCCGAATTGACGGATGGCGCCGGGCGCCGCTGGGCTTCGCAGGCCGAATTCGTAGCCGATCCGGAGGGCGCCGTGGATGCCGCTAAACAAGCGCCCGCCGCCGGCTCGTACAAAGACGTCTCGGCCATGGGATTGGTCTGGTCGATGATGCCGTCCGAACGCTCGGTGGCCCTGTACCAACCGCCCGGAAACCTCGGTGCGCAGCGCATCGATTTTCAATTGCAGCGGAAAGGTCAGACCGCCGCAACCGCCAGCCTGGAGCAACTCGCGCTCGCCGAGGGGGTGCGCACGGTTCGTGTGGAAGAGGAGGGTTTGCGCGGGGTGCTGTTCGTTCCTTCCGGGGTGGCCTCGGCCGGCCCCGCGGGACCAGCGGCCCATCCCGGCGTGCTGCTGGTGGGCGGATCGAACGGCGGGCTGCCTTCGCGGCCGGCGGCGTGGCTGGCCTCGCATGGCTTCGTGGCGCTGGCGCTGGCCTACTTCCGCTACCAAGACCTGCCGCCGCGGCTGGAAGCGATTCCCCTCGAGTACTTCGGGCGCGCGCTGGAATGGATGGCCCGCCGGCCCGAAATCGGCGGAGGCAACCTGGCGGTGAGCGGAACGTCTCGCGGCGGCGAGCTGGCCTTACAGTTAGGCTCGATGTTCCCGCGGATTCGCGCAGTGGTGGCCTATGTGCCGGCCAACGTGCGCTATCCCGCCTGCTGCGGCTTCACCAGCGTGCCGTACGCCTGGACCTGGCAGGGCCGCCCGCTGGCCTTCTTGCCTGTTCGCGCCGCCGGCCGCGCCGGGTTGGAGATGCGCGCCGAAATCGCCGTGGAGAACACGCGCGGTCCCATCCTCGCAATTTCCGGCGAAGACGATCATTTATGGCATTCCGCGGCAATGGCCGATGCGGTGATCGCGCGGCTCAAGCGGCATCACTTCGAATACGATGCCGAGAATCTGAAATATCCCCACGCGGGCCACTCGGCGGGAAGGCCCGGTATCGAGCCCGCATGGCACGGCCATCCGACGCACCCGCTTTCGGGCCGCCCCATGGATTTGGGCGGAACGCCGCGCGGCGACGCCGAGTCGTCCCTCGATTCGATGCCCAAAGTGCTGGCGTTTCTGAGCAGGAGTCTGAAGTGACCAAGGCGCCGGCGTCAGGCGCGGCGCAAAACGGCCGTCGCGATCAGCAGACCGAATACTCCGCTTACCAGGCTGACCCGCCGCCAGAGGCTCTCCGGAGCCGCCTGGAACGGGGGAATCACGCCCAGGCGGATAAGTTCCGGATCCCCAAACACCTCGCCGCCGGGGGCGTACACTATCGTGCGGCCCCGGCGAAGGGCGTCCAGAATGCCGCGCTCGCTGTTCTCGGTGACGAAGACGTAGGTGCGGCATGCCCCCATCGTTCCCGTGCCGTGGAAATCCGAGGAGCCGATGGCGGTCAGTCTCCGGCGGGCGAAGAACTGGCGCAACTGGAGCCGTGCGGGGCGATTGCTGAAGGCCACCGGATGCGCCACCTCGGCGGCGTCCAGGCGGGCCATCGCGGCGGCGTCCCAGCCGGGCCAGTATTGCGCGACGGGATGCGCGGCGATGGCGATTCCGCCCTGTCGGTGGATTTCGTCGATCGCGCTCGCGGCGTTCTGGCGCCAGCTCACCGCATGCTCAATCCCTACAGCGATCAGGTGATATTGCGGCGAATGGATCTCCTCGCTTGCCAGCACGATGGGGCCGCCGATCCGTCGCGAGATCCAGCGGCCGGCCTGGGAAACCCATACGTTGTTATGGCCCGACATGGCGATCGCGTCCAGGCCCTGACGGCGGGCTTCCAGCACGGTCTCCAGGGGAGAGAGCGTGGCCCAGCTCAGCGGAAGGCTGTGGACGTGGAAATCGGCCGCCAACACCTGATAGCCGCCCGCGAACCGGGCTACCGGGGCGCCTTCCGGGCCTGCGGGCGGGTTCGGCGAAAGACTCCCGGCGGCCAGCGAGACGGCCAGCAGGGCGGCGGCGGCGAAGAGCGCCCGAGAGGTCATTTCAGCTTCTCGAGGAGCCCCGGCCACAGAGATCCGCCGCCAAACAGCAGGATGCCGGGAATCCAGGCGGCGGCGCGCTCGATCACCAGGTCGCGCCACGGCGACGCGCTGCCGAGCGCCCGGCGGAAGAAAAAATAGTCGGTGCGGGCGCACCAAGTGGCCGTGGCGGCCGCGAAAACCAGCCAGACGGTGACAGGAAAGAGGCGAGATCCCGCTCCGAAGGCGATCAGCAGGATCCACCAGGGTGCATTTCCGGCGCAGAACCGATCCACCCCGCGGGCGAAAGGCATAGGGCGCGGGCTGATTTTCCATGCCGCGCCCAGCGCCAGGATTTCGAACAGCGGCACCCAACTCCAGGTAACCACTGCGGGAAGCACGCGCGTCAGGGCCAGGCTGCGCGAATCGAGCAGTGATACCACGCACCCCAATAACCACGCCGTAAACAGAGGTTTTGGCAGCCAGGCCCAGGAGCCGGTCCGTACCGGCGCCGGAGCTTGGGTGGCAAGCGGGACCATCAGGCGCCCGCCGCCCTCGGGCGGGAACCGTGGGAACAGTGGGCATCGAAGACACTGCGGCGGCGAGTCCCCGGCGCCCGGCCCGGCACCGCCTGTGCAGCCGCGACCGTTCCGGAACCGCGGGAGCCGAAGACAGCGCGGCAGCGAGTCCCCGGCGCCCGGTTCGTTGAACGGGGTGCAGCCGCGACCCTCACGAAGCCATCCCCGGCGCCGGTTTCCCGCGGGCGCTTACCGGACACAATCCGTCTCACATTGACAAGGATAGCGAAAGGCATGGCCGGAAATCAGCCAAGGCATGATATTCTGATGATCTTAAAGTACGATGCCGCAGACCAGGTTGATCCCGCGCATCTGCATTGCGTTGGGCCTGCCAGACGTTGCAAGCCTGTTAGACCATGCCCGGCGGGAGGTCACGGCTGGCGAAACGTTCGTTGAATTTCGCCTCGACTACCTGGAACGTCCCCGCGAGGGAGCCGAGGCCATCCGCGGCTTCGTGGACGAATTTCCCGACACCGTGGTTATGGCCACCTGCCGGCGCCACCAGAATCACGGTAAGTTCAACGGCAGCATCGAGGATGAGCTGGCTATCCTGGACTTGGCCGTGCGCAACGGGGCGGCCGCCGTGGATGTCGAGATCGAAACCGCCGAACTGGCCGCCGACCGCCTGCCGCAGCTTCGCAGCCGGGCGGTGGTGATCGTTTCGTATCACAATTATGAAGCCACGCCGCCGCTCGACGGCATCGTGGGCCGGGTGCTGCGTACGCCGGCGGACGTGTATAAGATCGTGACCACGGCTCGCAAACCCTCCGACAACATCCGCGTGCTGGCGGCGGCTAAGGCCTTGACCCGGCAGAAGGTTACGGTACTGGCGATGGGCGAGCTGGGGTTTCCCACGCGGGTCCTTTCGCCGGTATTTGGAGGCGCTTACACTTACGCCGCGCCGATGTACTCCCAGGGAACCGCGGCCGGGCAGGTGAGCGCGCGCCAGCTCCGTAACCTCTACCGTGTGGAGAAGCTGCGCAAAACCGCCAAGATCTATGGGGTGATCGCCGACCCCATCCGGCACTCCATCTCGCCGGCGGTTCACAACCGGGCCTTTCAGTCGCGGCGGATCGACGCGGTGTATCTGCCGTTCCTGGTGTCGCCCGCCAACCTGCGCGATTTTTTCCAGTTGGCGGAAAGGCTGCCGCTGGCCGGCTTCAGCGTGACCATCCCGCACAAGCAGAAGATTCTGCGCTACCTGGACGTGGTCGAACCCCTGGCGCGGCGCATCGGCGCGGTGAATACGGTTTGGCGCAAGGGCGGCAAGTGGCGCGGCGCGAACACGGATGCGGCCGGGGTGACGGAGCCGCTCTCGCGGGTGCTGCGCCTGGGCCAATCCACGGTGCTGATCGTGGGCAACGGCGGCGCGGCGCGCGGGGCGGCCTGTGCCCTGGCCGATGCCGGAGCGCGGATTTCGCTGGTCGGACGGAATCCCGACCGGGTACGGGCTCTGGCCAAGGTGTGCGGGGCGGAGGCGTTGGGCCGCGACCAACTGGAATCGCGGCACTTCGATGCCGTGGTGCACGCCACCCCGCTGGGCATGTTCCCGCACGTCAACGAATGCTTCTTCAACGGGCACATCCCCGCCGATGTGGTGCTCGACATGGTCTATAACCCCTTGGAGACCACGCTGATCCAGCACGCCCGCGAACAGGGCAAGACGGTGGTGCCGGGGATCGATATGTTCATCGAGCAGGCCGTCCGCCAGTTCGAGCTGTGGACCGGCGAAACGGCCCCCCGGGCGGTCATGCAGCGGGCCGCCGCCGAAGCCCTGGAACATAAGTAGCGGCAATCTTACGCGCCGCGCGGTAACCTGACCGTATGAAGATCACGCGTCGAAAACTGGCGGCGGCGGTGGTGGCGGCGCCCTTGCTGGGCGCAGCGCCGCTGCCAGCCCAAACGCCCCAGGCGTCCACTCCCGACGACCTGCTGAAAGCCGCGCGCGACCGCATCAAAGCCAACGGGGAGACGCTCGCGCGGGCGGCCGTGCCCATGGCCACCGAACCGGCCTTCCAGTTCCGGGTGTAACGGGCGCAATATGGCGGCGATTCCCGAAGATCTGTTCTTCGCCACAATCGGCGAGTTGAACGCCAAACTCACCGCGCGCGAGTTTTCGGCCGTGGAACTGGCGCGGGCCTTCACCGCGCGGCTGGAGCAACTGGGGCCGCGCTACAATGCCCTGGCCCTGGCTCTCACGCCGCAGGCCATCCGCAAGGCCGAAGAGGTCGATAAAGACATCAAACGCGGACGCCTGCGCGGTCCGCTGCAAGGCATCCCGTACGGCGCTAAAGACCTGCTGAGCTATGCCGGCCAGCCCACCACCTGGGGCGCCCGGCCGTACGCCGGCCAGGTGTTTGATTACAACGCCACGGTGATCGACCGGCTGGACTCGGTCGGGGCGGTGATCACCGGTAAACTGGCCATGGTGGAACTGGCGGGCGGAGGCGGATACCGCTACGCCGCAGCGTCGCTGACGGGGCCCGGTTTGAACCCGTGGGACCGGAGCTGCTGGTCCGGCGGATCGTCGAGTGGGTCGGCCGCGGCGGTGGCGGCCGGGCTGGTAACGTTTGCCATCGGCTCGGAGACCTCCGGGTCGATTGTGACGCCGGCCTCTTTCTGTGGGGTAACCGCGCTGCGGCCCACCTATGGCCTGGTGAGCCGGCACGGCGCCATGGCGCTCTCCTGGACACTGGACAAGCTCGGGCCGTTCGCCCGCTCGGCCGAGGATTGCGGCATGGTGTTACAAGTGATCGCCGGGAAGGACGGCAGGGATCCGGGGTCGGCGGGCAAGAGTTTCTACTACACGCCGCAATACTCTCGCCCCGTAAAAGAGCTGAAGGCGGGCTACGCGCCGGTGGATTTTGACGAACGCGCCGAACCGGGCGCGCGGGCGGCCTTCGCGGCGGCGCTGGGCGCCCTTAAGGAGACCGGCCTGCAACTGGTGGAGACTAAACTGCCCGATTTCCCCTACGGGGCCACGCTCTCGGCCATCCTGGCGGCGGAATCGGCTTCCATTTTCGAGCCGCTGATTTCGAGCGGCCAGGTGGACCAACTGGCGGACGCGGCGCAGATCGCAGGCCTGAAAGCTGCCCTGGACTTGCCGGCCCGCGATTACCTGAAAGCCATGCGCATCCGCCGGCTGATGCAGGAGGATTTTTCGCTGCTCTTCGCCGAAGTGGACGTGCTGGTGACGCCCGGACGTTTGGGGCCGGCCAGCAAGGTGGAGCAGCCATTGGATGGCAGCGCTCCCGGCCCGGGGGGCGCCGCGGCGGCCGGCGGGGCCTCGGCTCCGCCATCAGCCGCTCCCGCTCCGCCGCAGGGCTTCCAGGGAATCGTCCAGGCGGGCAACCTGGCGGGCCTGCCGGCGCTGGTGCTGCCGTGCGGATTCGCCGGCAACCTGCCGCTCGGTCTGCAAGTGGTCGGCGCGCCGTATTCGGAAAACACCCTGCTGGCCGTGGGACGCGAATTTCAAGCCCGGACCGACTGGCACAAACGCCGGCCCGGGAACGCCTGACCGGTAATGGGTCGGCTTGCCCGACCGGCGAGCACTTCGAGGGGTCGGGGACTACGCGGCCACGTGGATTGGATCTGTTGTCTGACGAAATACCTGGCGGTTAACGCCGGCTAGTTCGCGCCTTACCGCGATACGTCTTCCGAGGAGGGCTTCGGCGTGTCCGTCAACGTGGGCCGCTTCTCTGGGCTTGGCCGTCCACTCTGCTTTCGTTCCTTACTCGGAAGCATAGAGACTAAAAAAGCTTGCGCGGAGAGTTCCTCCCGGATGATGTTCCAACTATCGAATGCGTCGGAGATGCCATCGATGTGCAGCAGGACTTCCGTCAAATCCCATTCTCGGGCGGTGTTGTAATCCGCTTCATTGCGATGGTATTGCGCCAGCGCAATTCAGGTCGCTGCCAGTTGGCGGTCGCCTCGGAAATTAGCAGATGAAACAGGGCGTAATACGCCGTGGAAACGGCTCGCCGCAAACTCGGCTGGTGAGGATGGTCAGGGTGAAGGTTAGCGAGTTCTTGAGACAGCTCAAGCAATTCATTGGCGTAGGCCATCGATCACGCCCACCGTCTGGCTTGCTCCGCCTGCGTCAAAAAGTTGAAGTACGGAAGAACTCCCCACTCTTCAAGAGGCTGCACTTGTAGGATGATAGACTGCGAAATCTGTCTGGTGAGGGGAAGAAGTTGGGCGCGTGGTATTCCATCGGCAAGGACAACCGGAAAAAAGACAGCCGATTCTCCGTTCCAATCGTTGCCAAGTGTCGGCGTTACGGCAACGACCTGCGGATGCAAGGCCCCGCCGGCTTGGGCGACGGCCGCAAGAAACTGAGGTTGATGAGCAAAGGCCTTTGCGAGGTACACCAAATCATTGTCCCGCGTCTCGCGGCAACCTGCCGAAATCGATCGACCCACTTGGACGGTAAACTCCCAGACCACCGGCTCGCGCCGTGGTGGCCACGGCCCAAATTTTCAGACCTACCACCACCGCCTGACCCCTTCGGCGGAAGCCAGGTCCTCAGGCCAAACGGCCACGCTTGGCCGTTTTAGAGAATTTTGGCCCATGGAATCAATAGGTTACGATTGGCCGGCGGCCAGGCGTGGCCGTTCGCGGAAACCGGCCGCCGCGCGCCGCTCCTGCTACCCCTCGCCTCACTTCACGTATTTCGGTTGTTTTCCCGCGCTCCACGGATCGTACTCCGCTGCGAAACGCACCCGGTCGCTCACCGCCGGATGATCGTACAGCCAGAACTTGACGAAGCCGTTCGGATTGGGGTCCGAGAGCGAAACCTCGCCCAGAATCTGAAAGGCGGCCGCCGCGGCTTGCGGCGCATCCGGAACCAGCCCGTGGATCACCTCCAGGCCGTAAATATCCGCGTCGTGCTCCTGCATCCGGCTATAGGAGTTCAGCGCCGGCTCGGAAAGGAAGCCGAACACCGCCAGCGCCAGCAGCATCAGCGGGAGCGAAGCCATATCGTCCATGCCGCGAATCGACCACCGGCCGCCCCAGCGCCTCAGCATCCAGTGCGCTGAACGATAGCCCAGGTACAGGAACACCAGGAGCAGCCCGCACACCAGCGCCACGGTGATGCGCACGTGGCCGAGCACATAGTGACCCATCTCGTGCCCGAACACGAACAGAATCTGGTTGGTGGTCATCTTCTGGATGGTGGTATCCCAAACCACCACCCGCTTGGAAGCGCCTAACCCCTCCACGTCGGCGTTCAGCGATTTCAGTTTTTCGCTGGCCTTCATTTCGAACATACGCTCGGGCGGAATCTCGAGCCCGCCGCGCTCAGTCACCTTTTGAATCGCCGCCACCAGCGCCGGCTGCTGAGCCGCCAGCGGCTGGTATTGGAAGAACAGCGGCTCGATCACCACCGGCGCGATGAAAATTAGAAAGATCACAATGGGTACCGCCATCAACCAGAAGTAAAACCACCAGCGGCGCGGGCTGCGGCGGATGGCGCCGTAAAACAGCCACACCAGGAAGCCCGCCAGGAAAAATTCCAGCAGTTCGCCCTTGGTCCAATCCCAGAACCACGACCCCCACCCCTGCACGGATTGCTGGTATTCGAGCGAAAGATGGTGCTCCCACAGTTCCAGCGGCAGGGCGGCTACATCGATTGCCCCCAGCAACAGCGGCGCGAACAGGAAAGCCTGGAGGAAGCGCACCCCGGAAACGCCCTCCGCCCAGGTGCGCAGGCGCGGCGCCAGCCTGCCCGCCAGGATCAGCAGCAGCACCGCGATTCCCCAGGCCACGCCGATGAAGTGCAGCCAGTTGCGGGCGCGCGCGTAGTCGATGGCTTTTTGCAGTTGCTCGGGCGGCAGGGTGTAGGCTTTCACGGGCTGGTTGGCTTGCGCTTCGGTCCGGGACTCTGGAGCGGCCGGCGGCGGAGCGGCGTTTTGGGCCGCCAGACGGAGGCTCAGGATGGCGATCAGGAATAGGCGGCGAAGCATGATACTTGATATCCTCCAGTTTTGATCCATCAGACCAAACTGCTGATACGTCTATTGTGGCAGCCGGGCGCGGCCATGGGGGATATTCTCGACCGCGGCAGCCTGCTCTACGCCAGCCTGGCCGCTCTCGCGGTGATGTTGGTCCTCAATGCCAGCGTAGCGCTGCGCGTTCCTCTCAGCTTCTACACCCCGCTGCTGATCCTGGCGGGGGTCTACGTGCCCGGCCTCCTGGTGCTGGCGGCCCTGATCGGCCGGCTGGGCGGCGCCGGCGCGGTCTTCCAGCGCGATTATTCGCCCTTGCTCACGTGCGTGGCGATGGCCTTCGGCGCCGCGGCCCTGCCGTTGATTCTGGCCGCGTGGACTGCGCCGGTCGAGGTCTTCCTGCTGATCGCCGCGCTGGCGTTGGCGTTCTTCCTGGCGCTGGTCTTCCTGGCGGTGCGCACGGTGTTCGGATTGGGAAACGGCGCGGCCGTTGCGGTGACCGGACTTTCCTGGATTCCGCTGGTCGCGGTGGTGATTCTGTGGGCCCCGCTGGCCATGCTGCTGCGCCTGGTGGCCTCGCCGTTTTTCCTGTTCTACGCCATCTACTTCCTGGGCGGCGAACTGAGCAACCTGGGCGGCGGCCTGCGCAGCCGCCAGCATTTCCACCGCATGCTGGAAGCCGCGGCCATCAACCCGCACGATGGCGAAGCGCAATATCAGCTCGGGCTGATTTACCAGCAGCGCCATCAGTTCACCGAGGCCGCCCGGCGGTTTCAGGCGGCCGTCGCCATCGACCCGACCGAAACCGACGCCCACTTCCAATTGGGCCGCATGGCCCGCGACCAGGGGCGCCTGGACGAAGCGCTGGCCCGCTTCCAGACCGTGCTGCAACAGGATGAGAAACATTCGCAGAGCGAGATCCATCGCGAACTGGGCGCGGTTCTGCTGGCGCTCGGGCGCACCGAAGACGCCCGCCGCGAGTTGGCCGTCTACTTCGACCGCCGGCCTTACGATCCCGAAGGCCTCTTCTATTACGGCGAGGCCCTGGAGCAACTTGGACAGACCGCGCAGGCGCGCGAGATGTACGCCGCCGCAGTGGAAGCCGTCCGCACCGCGCCGCGCTACCGCCGCAGAATCGTGGCGCGCTGGAGCCGCCTGGCCCAGAAGCAGGCGCGCAAGCTAGCCGCGTAGCTGCGAACCGCGCGCTCCGCCGGACGCCTTGGAGCAACCCAGCTTCACCGGGCAGGCGCGCGAGACGTACG
The DNA here is from genome assembly GCA_030038565.1 of Bryobacteraceae bacterium. Lineage (GTDB taxonomy): Bacteria > Acidobacteriota > Terriglobia > Bryobacterales > Bryobacteraceae > JOPF133. Next base: position 5,875 of record JASHSS010000607.1, on the reverse strand, counting down.
CCGCGCTACCGCCGCAGAAATCGTGGCGCGCTGGAGCCGTCTGGGCCACCGAACGCCGCGTCCCATCCGCCATGCTACCGTCGAGACATGCTCTTCATGATCGTGGAGCGATTCAAGAGCCGTGACCCCAGGCCGATCTACCGCCGCCTGGCCGAGAGCGGGCGGCAGATGCCCGGCGGGCTGAAATACCTCGATAGCTGGATCGAACCCAACTTCGATCGCTGCTTCCAGTTGATGGAAACCGACGACCTGCGCCTGTTGCAGACCTGGATCCTGGCCTGGTCCGACCTGTTGGAATTCGAAATCGTCCCCGTCGTCCCGTCGAAGGATACGCGCGCGACGGTGGAAGCGGCGGCGAAAGCCGGGAAGGGAAGCGGGACCTAGTACCGCATGGGCCGCGGACGCCTCCGGAACAACTGGAAACACGCGCCCGCGAGCGCCAGCAGGGAAGCGGCGGTCAGTAAAACAGCCGTGGATACGCTTCCGGGCTGAAAATGGTAACCGCTGAAGATGTATCCGCGGATCAGCAGGAAGACCACCGCCAGGCTCCACAAAAAAAACAGCAGCCGCCACTTGGACGCCAGGGCCAGCACCACGATGACCAGCCCCACCACCGAGCCGCCCAGCACCACCCAGGCCAGCGTCATCCCGGTCCACGGAAGCATGCCAAGCTCGAGCGAGGGAGTTCCGGAAGCCAGGGCGAGACCTGATACAGCGATCAGAAACAGCGCCAGCAATCCGTGGAACAGGTAACTGAAAAGGCGCAACAAGGTCTTCACCGCTTCCACTCCAACCTCCTGAGAAACTGAAAGAAAGGTTATTCTAGCAACAGTGCCGCCACCCGGAAGGGGTGGAATGACGAAACGCCGGCCGCGGGCCGCGCCGATCTCGAGCGCCGCTTCGAACCAGGGAAAAACGGCGCCGCGTCAAACAGTATAGTAGGCCCCTGGCGGGGCAAGGGGGTCGCGCTATCTCTCCCGCCTCAACCCTAATTGTACCGAAGGAGACTTTGGCCCTCCATTTGACCCTTTACTAGGAAGCCATTAGAATGGTGAGCGGGGGTCCCTTAACTCACCGTCATATGAAAACGGACGTGCCGCTTCGGTCCCGGCATCAGGACATCTTGAACGCTATCGTCCGGGCCTACATCGAAACGGGGGAGGCGGTCGGGTCGCGCACCATTTCCAAGCGCCGCAGCCAGAATCTCAGCCCGGCTTCGATCCGGAATGTCATGGCGGATCTGGCCGATGAAGGTTATCTCTCCCAACCGCATACTTCCGCGGGGCGCGTGCCCACGGCCAAGGCCTTCCAGTTTTACGTGCGCAGCCTGACGGCCATGCGCATCGCCGCGGCCGAAGCCGAACGGGTGCGCACCGAGCTGAGCGGATTGCAAAGTCTGGGCGCGCACATGGAGCGCTCCAGTTTCCTGCTGATGGAGCTGACGCGCAACGTGGGCATCGCGGCGGCGATTCCTTCGCTGGCCCAGCAACTGGAGCAGGTCGAGCTGGTTCCACTCTCCGAGCGCCGGGTTTTGATGATCCTGGTGACCAGCGATCACGTGGTGCGCAACCGAGTGGTGGCCCTCGATCAACCCATTTCGCCGGAAGAATTGGGTTCGATCCGCAATTACGTGAACCGCAATTTCACCGGATGGCAGCTGGGCGAGGTGTGCCGCGAGTTGCTGCGGCGCATGACCGAGGAGCGGGCCCTGGTGGACGCGGTGATGCGCAATCTCCAGTTTTTTTTCCAAAAGGGGCTGTTCGAGGTGGACACTTCTCCGGAAGTTCACATGGAGGGCGCTTCCAACCTGTTGGGTCTGGATCTGCACCTGACCCGCGAAAAAATGCGCGAGTTGCTGCACGCGTTGGAGGAAAAGAAGCGGCTGATGGAACTGCTGGACCGGTTTCTGGAGCCGAGTCCCGGAGAAATCCAGGTCCACGTGGGCCTGGAAGAGGCGCATCCCGCCATGAAGGACCTGGCGCTCATCGGGATGACGGTTCGAATGTCCAGCGGCCTGCCTGCCAAGGTGGCCGTGTTGGGACCCATGCGCATGCATTATGAGCGCGCCATGGCGGCCGTGCTGCAAACCAGCCGGGCGTTGGAGAGTGCGCAGTTTTAAATATCTGGAGCCCCGCGGGCAATGCGGTCCGCCGGTGGTGCTTTGCTAAGCTAAAGAAAGTGGATAGTCAGGATCTCAATACAAATTCTCCGGAAGTGTCCCAGGAAGAGCCGCTTCCGGTTCCTACCCTGGAAGGTCAACTGGCTGCGGTGACCGCCGAACGGGATCAACTGGCCAAGGAGAAGGCCGAGTTGCAGGATCGCGTCCTGCGAATTCGCGCCGAGCACGACAATGCGCGGCGCCGCGCGGAGCGCGAACGCTCGGATTTTCTGCAGTTCTCGGCTATGGAGCTGGTCCGCGATCTGCTGCCCGTGCTGGACGATTTCGAACGGGCGCTGAAGGCGGAAGGTGCTGCGCCGGAGTATACCCGCGGCGTGGAGCTGATTTACCAGAGGCTCTGGGAGACCCTCAAGAAAATGGGGCTGGAGCCGATCGCCACCGAAGGCGCGCGGTTCGATCCGAACCTGCACGAGGCCGTGCAGCGGGTGGAGACCACCGAAGCCGAGGACCAGACCATTCTCGGCGAGTTTCAGCGCGGCTATAATTTCAAAGGAAGGCTTCTCCGGCCCGCCATGGTCAAAGTGGCGGTCAAACCGTAAGTGCAGTGAATCCAGTGGCCAAAAGAGATTACTACGAAGTGCTCGGTGTGGAGAAGGGAGCCCCCGACGCGGATATCAAGGGCGCTTACCGCAAGCTGGCGCTGAAGTTCCACCCCGACCGCAATCCCGAAGATCCGGAAGCCGAGGATAAGTTCAAGGAAGCCTCCGAAGCCTATAGCGTGCTCAGCGATCCGCAGAAACGCGCCGCCTACGATCGCTTCGGACTCGCCGGTTTGCAGGGCGCCGGGGGCGGCCAGGGCGGATTCAGTCCCGATGCGTTTGCCGATTTCGGCGACATCCTGGGCGATTTCTTTGGATTCGGCGACCTGTTCGGCGGCGGACGGCGCCGCGGGCGCGTCCAGAGAGGCGAGGACATCCGCTACGATCTGGAAATCACCTTCCAGGAAGCGGTCTTCGGGATGAGCGCCGATATTCAGGTGCCGCGCATGGAGTTGTGCGACCGCTGCGAAGGCCTGGGCAGCGAGCCGGGCAGCAAGCCGGCCACCTGCCCGACCTGCAATGGACGCGGCGAGGTGCTCTATCAGCAAAGTTTTCTGTCGGTCCGCCGCACCTGCAGCACTTGCGGCGGCGCCGGCCAGATCATCCGCAATCCTTGTAGCCAATGCCACGGGCAGGGTCACCGGCAGACATTGCGCAAACTCAAGATCAACATTCCCGCCGGCGTGGATGAAGGCACCCGCCTGCGCCTGGCCAACGAGGGCCAGCCCGGGCCGCACGGCGGACCTCCCGGCGATCTGTACGTTTTTTTGAAGGTCAAGGAACACCCGTTTTTCGAGCGCCGCGAAAACGATCTGCACTGCACCATCCCGGTGAACGTGGCGCAGGCAGCGCTGGGCGCGGAGATCGAAGTTCCTACGCTCGAAGCGCCGGTGCGCGTGAAAGTCCCCGAGGGCGCCCAGAGCGGCGCCCAGTTCCGCTTCCGGAACCGGGGCGTTCCACACGTGAACGGAGGGGCTCGCGGGGATCTCTACGTGCACATCGATATCCGCGTCCCCACCCGGCTCACTCGCGACCAGCGCCGGCTCCTGGAGCAACTGCGCGACACGCTTCCGGTGGATAATGCTCCCGCCGAGAAGGGGCTCTTCGAGAAGGTCAAAGACTACTTCATGTAGGAGCGGCCGCGCGCCGCACGCTACAAATGCCACTCCACCCAGTCCAGCATTTCCTTCTGGCGCGCCGCCTGGCCTAGCGCGACTTCCAGATTGACGTAGCGGAAGCCGCGGGCCGCCGCCAGCCGGGAGAGCGAGCCATCGTCGTCGGTGGGAGCGTGTTGCTGGAGCACCACATTGTAAGGGGAAGCCGCCAGCTTGTGGAAATCGTCCGGATCGGTGCACAGCAGAAAAGCGTGCGGATGGTCCGGTTCGCGGATGGATTGGGCGTCGCTGGCGGGTTGCTCGCTAGCCACCGAATATCCCCCGGAGTTGTTGTGCAGGGCAATGATCAGTCCGCCTCTGGGCGGGGTGAGGGCGCGCACCAGCCTTTCGCGCCCGCGGTCCAGCAGGGCGAGGGCCGCCTCGATCCGCCCGGCGGGCCAGTCCGGATTCAAGCGCTTCAAGTTGGCCGCCGCCCCCACGCGCGAAAACATGCGGTTGGGATCGAGTTTGCCGCCTTCAATGGCCACATCGCGGGTATGGTTCTCGATGAGGTAGGCGATCCCCTGGTGCGCCTGCATATGTCGGGTGAGTACCTGCCGGGCGGTCTCTTCGTTGCCGTGAATCACCAGATAGCGGCGCGGCGCTGAGCCATTGCAGAGGATGCGGAAACGCGCCCCCGCCAGCGCGATGTACCTGGGCCGCAGGAAGGGGATCCAGCCGAAGATAGAGCCGGCGGCGAGAAATTCGCGCCGCGAGCACCCGTCGCCGCGCCGATCCGCGGGCCATCCGCCGTGCGGCGGGCCACCGGCAAGGTCCAGAAGGTCCCGGCCGGAGGGCGCCTCCCTCACTCAGTCTCCTCTGGGAGGGGTTTCTTGTGCTTGGGCCTTTTGGGGCGCCTGGCATCCATGAGTTTGGCTGCGGGCACCGGGCCGACCCGTTCGCGGGCGATGGCCTTCACTTCCTTGGACACATTAAAGCGTTTCTTTTTCGGCGGCAAGCATCCTCCGCACCGCCGAGGCCAGCATTTCCGGAGTGAACGGTTTGGGCAGGAACATCACCCGACCCGGAGCGGCGGCTTCCATGACGGACATATCTACAGGATAGCCGCTGGTCGCAATCACCCGCAGCGAAGGATTGGCCCCCAGCATCCGCAGAGCCAGATCCTGCATGCTCATACCCGCCATGCTGGCGTCCAGGACGGCCGCGGAGAATTCCGGCTGCGCTCCTTCGGCGATAGCCCAAGCCTCCTCGGTGGTATCGGCCGTCACCACGGAATGGCCCAGCCGCCCAAGGTACATACTCATCATCTTCAGCAATGGCGGTTCGTCGTCAACTACCAGGATTCGTCCCGTGGCTAGACCCCTCACTTAACAGCTATGATTTCGCTATGCGCTTCTATACGGAATATCTCACATTTCAAACAGCACGGCACCGTGAATATTTGAATATAACTAACAAAGTGGAAGAGGCAGTCGAAAAATGCAACATTCAAGAAGGAATGGTACTGGTCTCCGCTATGCATATTACCGCGGGTGTGTGGGTCAACGATGCGGAAGACGGTTTGATCGCCGATATTGACGAGTGGCTGGAACATCTGGCGCCCTTTCGCGAAGACTACCGCCATCACCGGACCGGCGAGACTAATGGCGATTCGCACTTGAAAAGCCTGTTGGTGCATCACCAGGTAATCGTTCCGGTAACCAAGGGAAAACTGGATTTCGGCCCGTGGCAGCAGATCTACTATGCGGAATTCGACGGGCAGCGCCGGAAGCGGGTCATCATCAAGGTGATGGGCGAGTGAGACGCCTGGGGTCAAAGTACCGGCATTACTAGGATGTATATATATTAGATTGCGGAGGCGGATTTGGCCACTACGAGCAGGGCAGCCGTCAATTCCCTGCGCAGCACGGCCCGCGCGATTCAGACATAGATCCGCCGCACGCGGGCGCTGATGCTGCACAGAATGTTATAGGAAATGGTGCCGGCGGTGCGGGCGATCTGCTGCGCGTCCAGGCTGGCGCCTTCTTCGCTGCCCAACAGGG
>JASHSS010000606.1 GCA_030038565.1 Bryobacteraceae bacterium | reverse complement strand
GGCGACCCCGGTGGAGCAGTTTCGCAAGCTCTACGAGTACGCGGATTTCGACGCCTTTCTGCGGACCTTCGGGGCGGTTGGCAAGCTTCTGCGGACGCCCGAGGATTACGGCTTGATCACGCGGCGCCTCCTGGAGCGGCTGGCGGCTCAGAACGTGCGCTATGCGGAGATCATCATAGCGGCGGGGGTGGTGCTGTGGAAGGGACAGGAGTTCGCCCCCATCTTCGACGCCATCCGCGAGGCCGCTGAGGGGGCGCCCGTGGAGGTTCGCTGGATTCTGGACGCCGTGCGCCAGTTCGGGGTCGGACCGGCGCGCCGGGTGGCCGAGCTGGCGGCCGAGCGTATCGGTCAGGGGGTGGTGGCGTTGGGAATCGGCGGCAGCGAAGCGCGCGGCCCGGCCGAATGGTTTCACGAGGTGTTCGCATGGGCCCGCGGGGCCGGGCTGCACCTGACGGCTCATGCCGGCGAGAGCATGGGGCCGGAATCGATCTGGTCGGCCCTGGAATTGGGGGCCGAGCGGATCGGCCACGGCATCGCCGCGGCCGGCGACCGGAGCCTCATGGAGCATCTGAAAGCGAGCGATATCCCGCTCGAAATCTGCATCACCAGCAACCTGGTCACGGGAGTGGTGAAGCGGTTGGAGGATCACCCGGTGCGGCGCCTGTTCGATGCCGGAGTGCCCATCACGCTGGCGTCCGACGATCCGGCCATGTTCGGCTGCACGCTGACCGGCGAATACCGCCTGGCGGCTGCCAGGCTGGGCTTCCGCGAGCAAGAGTTGCGAGGGATTGCGGAGAACGGCTTCCGGTATGCGTTTCGGAACGCGGGCGTAACCCCGGCGTAACCCCGTAGCCCCCAGGGGACGCCATGGTCTGATATAGTCAAACAACTAATCCCTATGGCACGCAAATCGACTCTGACGGTAGTTCTGCTTCTGTTCGTTCCGTTGCTGCTGCTGGCGCAGCAACAGGAAAAGGTGGATCTGAATGTCCTCCATAAGATCAAGACAGCGGAAGTGGGCGGCGGGGGACGCGGCGGTGGCGGCTTCGGTGGGCGCGGCGCGGCCGGGTCCGGTTCGAAGGTGATGGAAATTATGTACAACCTCACCGACCGGTACGGCCCTCGTCTGACCAATTCTCCGCAATTCCGGGAGGCCGGCGCCTGGGCGGTGGGACAACTGAAGGAATGGGGACTGAGCAACGTACACCTGGAGGACTGGCCCACCGAAGGCGGACGCGGCGGACCGATCCCGAGCTGGCAGATCACCCACTACAATGGCGCGATGATTGACCCGACGTATATGCTGCTCATCGGCTATCCGCAGGCATGGTCGGGAAGCACGGAGGGCCAGGGCCCGGTGACGGGCGAAGCCGTCCTCGCCTCGATTCAGACGCCCGCCGATCTCGACAAGTGGCACGGCAAGCTGAAAGGGAAGATCGTGCTGACGGTTCCCCTGTTGGATCTTCCTTTCCCCGACATTGCCCCGCTGGCGCATCGTTACACGGATGCGGAGCTGGAGGGCCTGGTGCCGGAGATCTTTCCGACGGGCGCCGGACGCGGGGGCCGCGGCGGACGCGCCGGACAGTTGGCGGCTCTGGCTGCCATGACCCCGGAGGAGCGGCAGGCGTTCACCGAGCGGCAACGGAACTTCTGGAAGGATGAAGGCGTGCTGGTGACCGTCACGGCCAGCGCCCGCGGCGAGAGCGGCACGGTATTCGCTTCTAACGGCTCGCCCCGTACAGGCGACCCCACGAAGAATACGCCTTCGGTAGCGATTACCGCTGAGAACTACAACCGCATCGCGCGCCTGCTGGAGCACAATTACCCGGTGAAGCTGATGTTCAACATCAAAACCGAGTTCGACATGAGCAAGACCACGGCGTTCAATGTGGTCGCCGAAATCCCTGGAACCACCAAGCCGCAGGAAGTGGTGATGGTGGGCGGGCACTTCGATTCGTGGCACATGGGCACCGGGGCCACCGATAACGGCGCCGGCAGCGCCGTGGCCATGGAAGCCATGCGCCTGCTGAAGAGCCTCAACCTGAAAATGGACCGGACCGTGCGGATGGCGCTTTGGGGCGGCGAAGAAGAAGGGCTGCTGGGATCGCAGGCTTACGTGAAGGCGCATTTTGCCGATCCGGCGGTGATGAAACCGACCGCCGAGCACGAAAATATGTCGGTCTACCTGAACGTGGATAACGGCACCGGAAAGATCCGCGGGGTGTATTTGCAAGGCAATGAAATGGCGCGGCCGATCTTCGAGTCCTGGTTCGCCGCCATCAAGGACCTCACGCCGGGCGTGATCACCATTCGCAACACAGGCGGGACGGACCACCAGTCGTTTGATGCCGTGGGGCTGCCGGGATTCCAGTTCATCCAGGATCCTATGGATTACGACACTCGCACGCACCATTCCAACATGGATGTGTACGACCGGATCCAGCAGGCCGACATGGAGCAGATCGCCATCATCGAAGCGGATTTCCTCTACAACGCGGCCACCCGCCCGGAGAAATTTCCGCGGTTGGACTTGCCGGCCCCGGCGGCAGGCCGCGGCGGTCGCGGCGGCCGTGGCGGCGGGCAGTAGAGCCGGCTGCCCTCAGCGCGGCATCTCAAAATAAACTTTGCGGGCGCGCACGGTGAGATCCGCACGGGTAGTCTCCACCTCCACCTCGTGGCGCGCCTTGCCGCTCAGTTTTTCGGGGCGAAATCCGAGCACGTAACGGCGGCGGAGATCGGTCTGGATGCGGGAAGCGATCGGTTCGTATGCTCCGTCCGGCGCATGGAACGACGCTCCGCCGGTTTCGGCCACCAGGCGGTATAGATCGGGGGCGAAGGTTCCTCCGAACGCGCTCGGGTATTGGATGGCGTACAAGGTGGCGCCGGCTTTGTGAATCTGGTCCGCGGCCTGCCGCCACGAGTGGGTGCTGCCGCTGTCGAATCCATCGGTGAGGATCACCAGCGCCTGGCTGCCGGCCTGGGGGCTGAGCTTGAGGCGCGCGGCGTCATAGAGGGCATTCCACAACGGGCTCGGGCCGCAAACCGATTCCGCCCGCAGACCCGGAGCCGTGCCGGCCCGTCTGGCGCACGGTTGCCCGAACAGTTCGCCGGCGGCCGTGCCTGTCAGATCGGGCCATAAGCGGACCTCCTCAGCCACCTGGATGACGAAGGCGCGGTCGCCCGGGCGCAGGATTCTCCGGAGCAGTTCGAGCGCGGTCCGGCGGTGTTCGGCAAGCTGCTCGCGCTGGCTGTCACTGGCGTCGATCAGGACCCCCAGGGTGAGCGCCTGATCGGTATCGAGCCAGAAGTTCTCGATCTTCCTGGGCGTCCCGTTGTCCGTCACCCGAAAATCCTCGCGGGTGAGGCCGCTCACCGGGGCGCCGTGGGCATCCACCACCGCGCACGGAATGGTGACCAGTTCCACCTTCGCGCGGAATGCCGGCGGGTCTTGGGACGGGGCCGCGGACGCCAAAACGCAAGCCAGCATGAGCGCGCGGCGGATCACTGAACCATTGTAAGGTTCGCTGGGGGTAAGATAGCGATAGCGGATCCACCATGAAAGCTGCCGAAAGCCGGTTTACCACCATCAGCGGGGTGCCCATAGAGCCGGTGTACGGCCCCGAACAACTCGGCCACCTGAATCCCGCGCGCGATCTGGGGGGGCCCGGCGAGTTTCCGTACACCCGCGGAATCCACCGCGACATGTATCGCGGGAAGCTCTGGACCATGCGGCAGTTTTCGGGCTTCGCC
>JASHSS010000605.1 GCA_030038565.1 Bryobacteraceae bacterium | reverse complement strand
AGAAATTCGTAATCCGTGATATCCCCGTTGAAAACTTCGATGCTCTGGCCGGTCCGTTGCTTCCACACCCGCACCCGCTCGCCCAGCGTCCGGATGGGCGTCAGCGTCTGGACCCCCAAATCCCGGTCCCACTGCCGCCGGATGAAGCTGTCCACGATGGACACCTGGTGCCCTTGGGCCGCCAGATACAGCGCCGTCGTCCAGCCGCAATAACCGTCCCCACCCAGTACACCAACCTTCATCGATGGTCCTCCGTACGCTTTGGGTATCCAGGAAACCCTGCGGGTGGCTGGAAATGATTCGCCAGGGCCACGCATCGCCCGTCCGGGCGCACGCTACCCTGTCAGATTTCCCGCAGTGACCGTCTGCCCCGAAGTCTCCTCGGTGCCATCTTAGCAATTCGTGGGCACCCGCCCATTAGCCCTTCCGGGCTACTGTACGCAACCGCACATAATCAGGGCCGATGCCCGAGCCGTCGGGGGCGGCAGTTTGGTCGGGGGCACGGCCTAGCCGGCGTGATCAGCCGCGTTGCAGGGGGTCTTCGGGGTGCGTTGGTCGCCGCCTGGGTGGCGCCCGGAAACCTTCGGGCGCAGGCGCCACGAGAGAGGGATGGGTCTGCCCGCCCGCCTCACGGCGCCCAACCCGGCATCACATACGCGTAAAACATCACGAGCAGCCCGATGACCGATGCCAGAAAGACGCTGTGCTTCAAGGTGAAGCGAAAGAGCAGGCCTTCATCCTCGCGCCGCATGGTGGTGGCGGCGGCGGCTACCGCGATGCTGGTGAGGCTGATCATTTTGCCCATCACCCCGCCGGCCGAGTTGGCGGCGGCCATCAGCACCGGGTTCATCCCCAACCGGCCTGCGGTAACCTCCTGCAACGTGCCGAACAGCGCGTTGGAGGAGGTGTCGCTGCCCGTCAGGAAAACCCCCAGCCAGCCCAACAGCGCGCTGAAAAAGGGGAAGAGCACACCCGTGGCGGCGAAAGCCAGTCCCAGAGTGGCCGTGGCGCCCGAGTAGTTCATCAGGAATGCCAGCCCCACCACCGCCGCCAGGGTGAGTTCGGCCTTGGCCAGTTGCCGCGCGGTGTGGCCCAGCACGGCCGCGAACTTGCCCGGACTCAGGCCCACCATCAGGGCGCCCAGAATAGCCGCGAACAGACAGGCCGTGCCGGACGCCGACAGCCACGTGAAGTTGTACACCGCCGCGTACGCGACCGGTTTCGGCGCTACCGGCGGCATCCGCCGGATGGCGTTGTGGAGCCCCGGCCAGTTCACGGGAATGTTGAAGTGGTTCAGCTCGTCCGCCAGCGGCTTATATCCCCACAGCAGCACGAAGACCACCAGCAGCGCGTAAGGAGCCCACGCCAGAGCCATGACGCGGCCGCTGTGGCGGGCCCGGGGCGTACCGGCGCCACCCCCAGGGGACACCTCATGCTGCCCGTCCGGAGCAGGCTTGCGCGGGCCCAGACGGATCACCACCAGCAGCGCCCCCATGGCCGCCAGCGAGGAAAGGATATCGGTGAGCGGCGCTCCCACAAAGTTGGAAATCGCGAACTGCGTTCCGGCGAAGGCCACCCCGCAGGCCGCCGCCGCGGGCAGCACCGCGCGCAACCCGCGCCATCCCGACATCACCAGAATCAGGTACGCCGGAATGAACAGCGAGACCGGCGCGCAGATGCGGCCCACCCCGGCGCTCAGCCGGTCGAGCGGCAGACCCGTGGTCACCGCCAGCGTAGTGATGGGGATGGCGATCGAGCCGAAGGCCACCGGCGCGGTGTTGGCCAGCAGGCAAATGGCGGCCGCGTAGAACGGCGTGAAGCCCAAGCCCACCAGCATGGCCGCGGCCACCGCCACGGGCGTGCCGAATCCGGCCGCGCCTTCCACAAACGCTCCGAAGGCGAAGGCGATCAGCAGCGCTTGCAGGCGCGCGTCGCTGGTGAGGTGGCCGATCGAGTCCTTCAGGATTTCGAATTGGCCGCCTTCCAGCGTGACACGGTACAGCAGGATGGCCGAGAAAACCACCCAGCCGATGGGAAACAGGCCGAATGCCGCGCCGTACCCGATGGCCGAAACCAGCAGGCCCCCGGGCATTCCATAAACCCCCGCGGCCACCAGAACGGCGGCGCCCAGGCCAGCCAGCGACGCGATCCAGGCCGGTTTGCGTAGCACGCCGATCAGCACCAGCAGGACGAAAATCGGAACCGCCGCCACCAGCGCCGAAAGCGCCAGGCTATGGTTCACGGGAGTGTAGTTTTGCGGCCACATGATATTGATTTCTAATGTGCTGTCCTACGGAACCTGGCGATCCTGGCCGCCCCACAACGCGGCGCGCAACTGGCGCTTGACGATTTTGCCGGTGCCCGTCTTCGGCAGGGGCCCTTCCTGGAATTCGAATCGGCGCGGCATTTTGAAGCGCGCAATGCGGCCCGCCAGGAACGCGCACAGCTCCGGAGCCGTCAGCCGCTCTCCGGCCTTCACCGCCACGAAGGCGGCCGGCACCTCGCCCCACTGCGCATCGGGCGCCGAAACCACCGCGCACTCCATCACCGCGGGATGCGCGGCTATGGCCCTCTCCACCTCGATCGAGGAAATGTTCTCGCCGCCGCTGATAATAATGTCCTTCTTGCGGTCCACAATGTGGATGTAGTTTTCCTCGTCCCACACGGCCATATCGCCCGTGCGCAGCCAGCCATCCGTAATGGCGGCGGCGGTGGCTTCCGGCTCCTGGTAATAACCATCCATAATCAGGTCGCCGCGAATCACCACTTCGCCCACCGCCTGCATGTCTCGGGGTACGTCCTGCATCGCGAGATCCACTACCCGGATCTCGCAGCCCGGCAGCGGCCAGCCGGCCATGGCCTGATGACGCAGCCGGTCCTCTTCATCGGCGTATTCCACGGTGCTCTTCCGGCGCGCGGAGGTGGCCACCGGGCCGCTTTCGGTGAGTCCGTAGCCCGCCTGCACCGCGCAACCCGGAAAAGCCCTCTCCAGCCCGGCGATCAGCTCCGGAGAAGAGGCAGCCCCTCCCAGGTTGATCTCGCGCATGCTGGACAGGTCGAAGGCCTCGCGGCCCGGGCATTGCACCAGCGCATTCGCCATGGTGGGGACCATCGCCATCCCGGTGGCTCTTTCCTCCTGGATCAGGCGGAAGACGTGCATAGGATCGAATCGCCGCACCATCACCTGTTTCAGGCCGAAGAGCGTGGAACTGTGTGCCCGTCCCCAGCCGTTGGCGTGGAACAACGGAATGGTGTGCAGTTCCACGTGATCGTCGCTGTGGACGAAGGTGGCCGATACCGCCAGCGCGTGAAGATAAAGGGTACGGTGCGACAGCGCCACGCCCTTGGGCGTACCGGTCGAGCCGCTGGTGTAGAACAGCTCGCCCATGGCGGTTTCGTCCTGCGCGAACAGGTCGGGGCGGCCGATCCGGTCGCGCGCCAGCAGCTCCTCATAAGCCGGGCCGATCTCGATCCAGTGCGCCACCGCCGGACACGCCGCGCGAAGCTGGTCCACCACGGCGGCGAAATCGGATTCGAAGAACAGCACCCGCGGCTCGGCGTGCTTCAGGATGCCGGTAAGTTCGAAAGGCGTGAGCCGCACATTCAGCGGCATGACGGCGGCGCCGGCCAGCAGCACGCCGAAGTAGCCCTCCAGGAGCTGATGGTTATTGAAGCTCAGGTAGCCCACACGGTCGCCGGTCTGGACGCCGAGCGAGAGGAGGCCGGCGGCCAGCCGTTCGGAGCGCTCCGCGAACCGCGCGTAGGTGAAACGCTCCGCGCCCGAAACCACGCCGATCTTGCGCGGATAAAGATCGAAGGCCCGGTAGAGGCAGCGGATGGGCGTCAGCGGAACAAGCATGTCCTTCGGATTGTATAACGCGGCGGGCAGCCCGGCGCGAGGATTACCGGGATCACCGGGGTCGGCGATCCTCAATCCTGCCGCAAGGCTTTCATCGGGTCGATCGAGCTGGCGCGCCGGGCCGGATAATAGGAAGCCGCCAGGGCCACCGCGGCCAGCAGCGCCGCCGCCGCCGCGACACTTACGGGATCGCCCGGCCGGACTCCGTACAGCAGGCTGGCCATCGCACTGGTGGTCCGGATAGCCGCCAGGGCGCCCACGCCGATTCCCATGCCCGCCAGCCAGGCGCCTTCGCCGAGCACCAGCCTCACCACATCCGCCGCCCGCGCGCCCACCGCCATGCGGATGCCGATTTCGTGCGTTCGTTGGGCGGTCGAATAATGCATCACCGCGAACACCCCGAAGGCCGCCAGCGCCAGGGCCATCGCCGAGAAGGCGCCCATCAGCCAGGTCTGGAAAAGACGCGTGGTCTCCTGCACCCCAAGCAGGTGCTCCATGGTGGCGATGGAGGCAATGATGGCGCTCCCGTTGGCCGCCCGGAGGACGGCCCGCACGGAGGCGGCCAGTGGCCCCGCATCGCCGCTGGCGCGGATCACCAGGTTGCCGGCCAACTCGCCGCTCTGCGCCTGCGGCTCGTAGATCTGCGAGAACGGCGCCCGTTCCAGCCCGCCGCTGCGGCTGTCGCGAACCACTCCCACCACGGTGAGCCATTCGTCATTGCGCCCGCGCGGATCGAATCCCCGGAAGCGCTTCCCGACGGGATCCTGGCCCGGCCAGTAGCGTTGGGCCGCCGCGGTGTTGATGAGGGCCACCAGCGGCGCGCCGGCGCGGTCCTCCGGGGTGAAGTAGCGTCCGCGCAGCAGCGGAATGCCCATGGCTTGAAAATAAGCGCCGCTCACTTGCGCCCAGACCAGCGGCTCCCAGGCGGAGCGCGGCTCGGGAGCACGGCCCTCCACCTGTCGCAGCGCGTGCGTCCGCTTTTCATCCAGGAAGAAGAGGTTGCTGATGGCCCCGGCGGCGCTCACACCGGGCAGCGCCGACAGCCGCTCCAGGACGTCCGCGGTAAACGCAGTGGCCTGGGCCGCCGTGGCGCCCGGCAAACTCACCGCAGCGGTCAGAATATGCTCCGGGCGGAATCCCGGGTCGACATTCTGGACGGCGATGAGGCTGCGGACGAGCAGACCCGCGCCGGTCAGCAGCACCATGGCAATCGAGAACTCGGCCGCCACCAGAATTCCGCGGGTGCGCCGGGCGCCGCGCCGGCCAATCACGCGGCCGGAGGCGTTGAGGAACTCCGAAATTTCCAGGCGCGACAGGTTCCACGCGGGCGCCAGGCCCAGCACGATTCCGGTGACCAGGCTCACCCCGAAGGTGAAGGCCAGCACGCGGGCGTCCAGCGACACATCTTCGAACCGTGGGATGCCCGGCGGCGCGAGGGCCTTGAGGACAGGCACGAAAGCGGCTGCCAGGGCGGCGCCGGCCACGCCAGCCATCAGAGACAGGTTAATGCTCTCGGCCAGCAGTTGGCCCAACAACCGGCCGCGCCCGCCCCCCAGCGCCGTCCGCACGGCGAATTCGCGCTGCCGCGACACGGCCCGCGAAAGCAGCAGGTTGCCCGCATTCACACACGCGATCAGCAGCAGGAACACCACCGCGGTGAACAGAATCCACACCGGCCTCGCGACGCTGCCGGTGAAATGCCGGGCGAGGGGCACCACGCGGACCTGGTCCTGGTGATAATCCGGCAGCGCCCGCCGCAGTTGCCGCTCGATGGCGTCCACTTCCGCCTGCGCCTGCGAGACGCGGACGCCCGGCTTGAGGCGCGCCAGCACGTCCCAGCGTTGCCGCCACAGCGGGTCGGGCTCGCTGGCGTCGTTCCACTCGGGGTGCGCGTGGATCGGCATCCACAGCCGCGTGTCGAGGAAAGGCACGCGGAAATCCGCGGGCATCACCCCGATCACCCGCCAGGGCGCGCCGCCGATTTCGAGGTCCCGGCCCAGAGCCGCCCCGGCAGAACCATAGCGGCGGATGGCCAGGCTCTCGCTCAGCACCACCACGCGCTCGCCGCGCCGGTCTTCCTCAGCCGTGAACGTCCGGCCGAGCATCGGCGCGCGGCCCGTCAGCGCGAACAGATTGGGCGAAACGAAAGCGCCCTGGGCTCTCTCGGGTTCCGCTCCGCCCGTGAGGGTCACCGCCGACCACCCCGTGCGATAGGTGATGGCGAGGCCCTCAAATGAGCGCGCGCGGGCCTGCAACTCCTGGTAGTCGAGGTAAGGCAGCGAGCCGTTGGAATCGAATTTCGGATCGGCGGCTACGGCCGTCAGCGACACCAGCCGCCCCGGATCGCGATACGGCAGCGGGCGCAACAAAACACCGTCCACGATGCTGAACAGAGCGGAGCTCGTGCCGATGCCCAGTGCCAGGATCCCGATCCACAGCAAGTGAAAGCCAGGCGCCAGGCGCAGGTTGCGGAAGGCCCGCCGCGAGTCGGCCAGGATTGCCATGCGGCCGTAATTGCATCTCACGGGCCATCGGCGGCGGAATGCGGAACTGGACAGCACCGGTCACGCGGGACCACGCGACGGCGCTCGCGCGGCCGGCACTCACCCAAGCGCGGGTTCCCCCCGGCTTGCGGCTTCCCGAACCCGTCGGCTGTCCGGATGTGAAAACCCGGCGTCCGCGGCCGCACACCCGGCTAGTTCACCGGCGACCCGATCCACCAGGTGATTCCGGCGGGATCGATCACCCCGGCGTTGCGGTGCCCATAGGGCTTATCTTCGGGCGCGGCCAGCGATGTGGCGCCGGCGGCCAGGGCTTTCGCGTACACTTCGTCCACGTTCTCGACCCACAGGTAAAGCGCCGCCTTCAGGGCCTTCCATTGTTCATTGGCCTGGCCCAGCATCACCAGGGAATCGCCGATTTTGAACTCGGCGTGCATGACAGCCCCGGACGGGGTGCGTTCGCAGATGCCGGCGGCGGCTCCAAAGGCAGACGTCAGGAATTGAATCTCGGCGTCGCCGTCCGGCACCAGAAGGTACGGGGTGACGGTGCGGTAAGTTTCGATCGTATCGGCCATAAGCGCAGCATCTCACAGCCCCGCGCCGCGCGATTGTAGAATTTTGACGTGGTTCTGAAACTGCGTGCGGTCCGCCCGATAGCCGGTCGGAGTGATGCCCGCGAAGGAGCGGAAATCGTGGATGAAATGGGCCTGGTCGAAGTAGCCGCAGTCCATCGCGATGCGGGTCCAATCCACCGCATCGCCATGCGCCGCCCGGGCCAGGGCGCTCTGAAATCGCAGAATGCGGCAGTACTGTTTGGGAGGCAGCCCCACTGCGGACTTGAAGCGCTCGATGAAGCGCTTGGGGCTGAGGCCAATCCTTCCGGCCACCGCGGCCATACTGGCCCGGTTGGGACGGTTGTGAAAGGCCTCCAGCGCGAAGGAGACGGCGGCGTGCGGTCCCTGCGCCCGGCAGGCTTCCGCCAGCGCGCGTTCCATGGCCGCGAGTTTGGCCCGCGGGTCGGGCGCTTCGAGCAACTGCTCGCGCAAATCGCCCGCCCGGCGGCCCCATAACAGACCCAACGGGACATAGGCGTCGCGCAGTTCATCCGCCGGAGCACGGAAAAACGGCAGCGTCCCGCCGGGCTGGAACGCCACGCCCAGCACGCATTCGGTTTCCGCCGTGTCGATTACGCGATATCGCGATTGCACCCCGCACAATACCGTGCCGGAAGTGGTCTGGCGGCCGAATCCCAGCTCCGGCCGATACACCCGCGTCTGGTCCTCTTTGAGATTGACAATTAACTGCGCGGCGCCGCCCGGGAGAACCCGCTCCAGGGCATGCTCTCGGGGCTCGCTCCGGCAGAACCACAGCGACTTGATGAACGCATGGAGAGGTGGGGCTGGGACACGTTCGAGATACAGCATGAGCCGGCGCCAGGCCCCATTCTACCGCCGCCCCACCCGCCCGAAGTTACCGTCTGCCCCTGTGTGTTCACGGGCAGATTTCTGTGACATGTGTTTCGGAATGCACATTTCCCCCGTCCGCTCTCGCGCTTTGCGCCCCACGTGCGAGGGGTGATCCCAATCCCGTAGAGTAAACTCAAAACTTATGCCATTCGCCAGACACGCGCCTGGCTCTCCCATGCAGAAATTCTTTCCACTCTTGGGGCTGCTAGTCTGGCTCATGCCCGCGGCGAAGGGCGACACTCCTCCGCAGGGTTTTCCGGGGCAGACCGGCCCATCCTCTCTGAAGAACCTGAGCCTCGAACAGCTCTCCCAAATCCAAGTCACCTCGCCCTCCAAGGAACCGACCCCGGTTTCGCGTTCCCCGGTGGCCATCTACGTAATCACCGGTGATGACATCCGCCGTTCGGGCGTCACCACCATTCCCGACGCGTTGCGTTTGGCGCCGGGCGTCGAGGTCGCCCAGATCGACGCCAGCAAATGGTCGATCGGAATTCGCGGTTTCGGAACCCGGCTGTCGCGTGACGTTCTGGTGCTCATCGATGGCCGCACGGTCTACACGCCCCTGTTCGCCGGCACCTATTGGGAGGTCCAGGACACGCTGCTCGAAGACATCGACCGCATCGAGGTGATTCGCGGCCCCGGTGGCACCATCTGGGGACCGAATGCCGTGGATGGCGTGATCAATATCATTACCAAAAGCACCCGCGACACGCAGGGAACGTATGCCTCCGCGGGGGGCGGCAACCAGGAGCAGGGATTTTTCAATTACCGCTACGGCGGAAATAACGGCGGCGATCTCAGCTATCGCGTCTACGCCAAGGCCTTCACCCGCGGTCCGGAAGACCATCCGGACGGCGATGATTTCGATGCCTGGCGCGGCGCTCAGGCCGGATTCCGGATGGACTGGACCAGCGGCACCCAGGAAGACACCTTCACCCTTCAGGGCGACGCCTACGTACAGAAAGACGGGGAACAGGTGTCTCTCTCCAACTACACCCCGCCCTCCACCCTCAATGTGGACGGGTATGAAAATCTCTCCGGCGCGAATCTGCTTTTCCGGTGGAAACGGACCGCCAGCCCCGGCAACGATACCCAACTCCAGGTGTATTACGACCGGACCAACCGCGAGGAACCGAATCTGGGCGAGGATCGCGATACCGTGGATGTCGATCTGCTGAAGCGCACCAGGCTCGGCTCGCACCAGGAACTGCTCTATGGAGCCGGCGCCCGCCTCAGTGACGGACGCTTCGCCGAGGTCTCTACGGGCCTGGTGTTTTCCCCGTTTCACCGCGACGACTACCTGTTGTCCGCCTTCCTCGAAGACGACATCAGCATAAGCTCCAAGTGGACATTGACCGCCGGCAGCAAGCTGCTGCGCACCAATTACACCGGTTTCAAATTCGAGCCCAGCGTGCGGTTGATGTTCACGCCTTCCGCAAGACAAACCCTGTGGACCTCGTTTACCCACGCCATCCGCACTCCGTCGGACGGCGAAGAAGATTTCTACCTGTCGAGCTTGATCGGCTCCTCCAACGGGACGCCGATATTCGCCCGCTTTAACGCCAATTCCCGGTTCGCCCCGGAACAGCTCAATGCCTATGAAACCGGATATCGGCGGCTGATCGCCAAAAACCTTTATCTCGACCTGGCGGGATTTTTCAATCGCTACCACGACCTTTTCAGCGAGGAAATCACCGGTGGGTTCTCGCTCCAGACGACCCTGCCCTTCCCCGCGCCGGCGCCGCCTACTTATTTCCTGCTTCCGGCACAATTTCAAAACGGCCTGTACGGCTCTACCTATGGTGGCGAAATCGCTCCCGAATGGAAGCCCGCGGGCTTCTGGCGGCTGCGCGGGTCGTATTCGTTTTTGCGTTTGTCCCTCAAGCAGGCGCCCACCAACCTGCTCTCCCTCGGGCCGGCCGCCGATGAGGGGTCGAGTCCGCGCCACGAGGGCGATCTCGACTCTTCATTCGACCTTTCGAGAAAGGTCCAGCTGGACCTGATCTATCGCTACGTCGATGCCCTGCCTTACCAGGATGTGCACGCGTATTCCACCGGCGACGCGCGCCTGGGATTCCGGCTCGGCTCGCGCCTGGGTCTTGCGGTAGTGGGCCGGAATCTGTTCCGGCCCAATCACGGGGAATACCTCGGCGATCCCACCGGCCTGTTGGGAATCGTCCGGAGCGTTTACGCGAGCCTTTCCTGGGTGACGAAGTGAACCATGGGCCCCGGTAGCAAGCCCCGTCTGGTGGCATGGAAGAGGCTGCCCTGCAGGCCGGTCGCCCGCCGCGGGCAGTGGTGGGGCACGGTCGAAAACCTGCCAAAACGTCTGCCGCGCCACGCTAGAAATCCTCGATCCGCGGCGGCTGCCGCGGTGGGGCAGGCTTTCAGCCTGCCAAAGCGTCTGCCGCGCCGGTGGGGCACGGTCGAAAACCTGCGCCGGTTCTTCATCCCTTTGGGTGGCGCGCCGCGCCATGACGACAGGCCTTCAGCCTGCCGGTCCCTTTGGTCTTCGCCGCCGGGTGTGCGGAGCGCCCGAACAGGTGTGCGAACCGCCTTCCTGGTGTGTCTGTGCCTGAGGGCGTGCGCCGCCTGGTGGATCATGCCCAGCCGCGCGGCGCCCGAGCAAATCTCGGAGTACGACGTCAAGGCCGCCTTTCTGATGAATTTTGCGAAGTTCGTGGAGTGGCCTTCAACTGCTTTTGCCAGCTCCGGTTCGCCAATCGCCATCTGCATCCTGGGCAAGGATCCCTTCGGCCGCGCCATGGATGATGTCGTCGAAGGCGAAACCGTGAACGGCCGCAAGGTCACGGTACAGAGAATGACCGATCCGCCCGCCCCCAAAACCTGCCAGATGGTTTTCGCCGCGGGTGCGGGAAAGGAAACCGCCAAGGCGTTGAGCGGCCTCGGCCGGGGCGTGCTGACGGTCGGCGAGGGAGAGAATTTTGTTCGCGATGGCGGGATAATCGGTTTCGTGATCGAAAACCGGCGCGTGCGCTTCGACATCAACCAACCAGCCGCCGTCGCCGCTGGGCTTACGCTCAGTTCCAAGCTCTTGAGCGTAGCCAGGGCGGTGGAAAAATAAACTGGCATACGATGCGTACCTTCCGTGACATTCCGATCAAGCAAAAACTGGTGATCATGAACATGGCAGCGACTACCGCCGCCCTGTTGCTGGCCGGTTTGGGCATCGTGCTCACGGACTCCCTGCTGTTTCGCCGATATCTACAGCGCGATCTGTCCTCGCTGGCGAAAATCATCGCCGACAACAGCACCGCCGCCCTCACCTTCAACGATCCCAGGGCCGCCGCGGAGACACTGGGGGCGTTGCGGGCGCGCACCCACGTGCTAAGCGCGTGTATCTATCGCCCCAATGGAAGCATTCTGGCCCGCTACGCGCCGCGCGGCTCCGCATGCCCGGCGGTCGACCGGCGCGATGAGATTCGATTCAGCCGGGAAGGCGTGGTCGTATCCCAGGGCATCCTTCTGACCGGCCAACGAGTAGGAACGTTGATGCTGTTCTACGATCTGGGCGAAATCGCCGAGCGCATTAAATTGTACGGCAGCACGGTCTTCGGCGTGCTCACGGCTTCCAGCCTGCTCGCCCTCCTGCTCTCTTCCAGGCTTCGGACCGTGATCGAAAACCCCATCTCCCAGCTTGTACGCGCAAGCACGCTGGTTTCCGAGACGGGCGATTACGGCACCCGCGCGGAGAAGCTTTCGGGCGACGAAATGGGCGTGCTGGTGGATCGATTCAACGCGATGTTGGCGGGCATCCAGTCGCGCGACGACGACCTCAAACGCGAGCGGGAGCGCTTTCGCTTCATGGCCGAATCCATGCCCCAGAAGATTTTCACCGCCACGCCCACGGGCGATGTGGACTATCTCAACCGGCAATGGGTGGAATTCGCGGGACCCGGCTTGGAACGGATCGAGGACTGGGGCTGGGCCCAATTCGTGCATCCCGAGGATCTCGAAGAAAACCTGCGCCTTTGGCGGCACTCGATCGAGACCGGAGAGCCGTTCCATTTCGAGCACCGCTTTCGCCGCGCGGATGGAAAGTACCGGTGGCATCTGAGCCGCGCTCACGCCATGCGCGATGCGGGTGGAAAAATTTCCATGTGGATCGGCTCTTCCACCGACATCCATGAGCAGAAGGAGAAGGAAGAAGCGCTGCGGCGGGCCAATGACGATCTCCAACAGTTCGCGTACGCGGCCAGCCACGACTTGCAGGAGCCCATCCGCAATGTGGCGGTCTACAGCGAGATCGTCTCGAGGCGATATCATGATTTGCTGGACGCCGAGGGACAACAGTTTCTGGGCTTCCTGAAGGAGGGCGGCCGCCGATTGGCAACCCTGGTAAACGACTTGCTCGCCTATACCAGGGCGGGTATGGCCGAAATCGTCGAAGCGCCCGTGGATTCATCCGTGGTATTCGAGCACACCCTGGCCAGCCTGGCCGAAGCCATTCGGGAAAGCCAGGCCACAGTGACCTGCGGCCCCCTTCCCCGAGTCTACGTGGGCGAAGCCCACCTTCAGCAGGTGTTTCAGAATCTCATCGGCAACGCGCTCAAATACCGGAACGAAAAAGCTCCCTGCATCCATGTTTCTGCGGTCGGCCGCGGCGCCGATTGGTGCTTCGCAGTCGAAGACAATGGCATCGGCATCGATCCAAAATATAAGGAGAAGATCTTTGGTGTATTTAAACGACTCCATCACGATCGGAACTACAGCGGCACCGGCATCGGACTGGCTATTTGCCAGCGGGTGGTTGAGCGCTATGGCGGACGGATCTGGGTCGAATCCCAACCTGCGAAAGGGTCCACCTTCTTCTTCACCGTCCCCCGGCACGCCCAACCGGGCGATCCGGCCCAAGTGGAATCTTCTGTTGGCTGAGGATAACCTTCCCGACGCCCTGCTGGTGCGCGAGGCCATCCGGCTCGAAAACCTGCCTCTGGAAGTGCATATGGCGGCGGACGGCCAGGCTGCGCTGGCGTTTATTGCCCGCGCGGAAGCGGATCAGGATGCCCCCTGCCCGCAGGTTCTGCTGTTGGACCTGAACCTTCCCAAGGTGGATGGATTTGAGGTGCTGCGGCAACTTCGCGCCAGCCACAGGTTTCAGAGCATTCCGGTGCTCATCGTCAGTTCTTCCGATTCGCCGGGCGATCGAAGCCAGGCCGAAGAGTTTGGCGCCGGTTACTTCCGCAAGCCGCCGAGCTACGAAGAATTCTTAAAACTCGGGGTGGTCCTGAAGGAAATGCTCCAGGACAAAGGCATCCTCTGAGTGGCCGTGGGCCCGCACGGCGATCGCCCGGGCGCAGCGCCGCCATGGGTTCGAGCTTCGACGCGCGGTGCGCGGCCCGGCGGCGGCCAGCGCTACCACAGCAGCAGCAATCCGCTGGCCACGGCCAGGGTGAGCGGATCTCTGTGGCGCGATCAGCCGCTTGGCGGTTGCGCGTGGTGGGGAACACCCGTCAAACTGGCCCAAATGCTCTCTGCGCCCGGCGTAAGAGCCACATGCGGATGCCCGGCCGAGTACAACACCGAATCCAGGTCCTGCGCCGGCCGGAAAATGGCGGGGTCCTCAAATTGGAAGACTGCCGCTTTAGGCGCCGATGAATGGGAAGCATCCAGAACGGCATTGGTCGCGCGGCGGGCAGCCTCGTTTGCCCCTTCCATCGTGGCCAGGTTTGTATTGGTGCGCACATAGTCCGAGGCCAGAAAGAAATTCGGGATTTCGGTCTGGGCGGACGGGCGGTACTGAAAGGAATTCACCACATTGATAAGCAGCGGTTCGAGATTCGTCGCTTGTGATGGATTCGGGAACTGTATATCGGGATCCAGGAACCAGTCGATGACTTGCGGGCCGTCGGGCGGTACAGAAATCGGCACGTGTTTGATGATCTGCTGCCAGACTTCGGTGCGGATCTCTTCCGGCGTGCACTGGCTTGCCGGCTTTCCGTAGAGGATCCCGGGCGTGTTCCAGTCGGAAACGTCCACCGAGAGAATATCGCGGCAGTTGCCGTTTCCGCGGTCTTCCAGGCCCTGGCGCCAGAATTGTCGCTGGGAAATGGAGGTTAGCGCCCACGGCGAGTCCAGATAGATCACATGTCCGTTGCAAAGCGCCTCTTCGCGATCCAGGTAGAACTGGATCCCGTTCATCCACTCCACTTTGAGCTGATCCAGATTGGCCAGGCTGGGCGCCGCGGACTTCATCTGGTCGCTGACCAGCGACGCCATGACTTCCACTGGCATGGCCGCCACGTAATGGTCCGCGGTAATGGTTTCAGTGCCCGCGGCGGTGGCTAACTCAACACCGCTGATACGGCCGTCGCTCATCAGAATCTGCTGGATCCTCGCCTCCGCGTGGAGTTGGACCCCGAGTTTGCGGAGGTAATCGATCCACGGGAAGATCCACGCGTCGTTCGTCGGGCCGGTCAGGAGCCGGTCAAACGACTCACCGGGGAATGCCAGCGGATAGAGCAGCTGCAATAGAATCGGGCCGACTGTCCGAGTGCTGCTCTCCTGCGCGCGCATCGCAACCAGCGAACGCGTGAGTCCCTCTGCAAGATACTTCTGGTAGGACACCGACCGTTGCGCAGCACCGATAAAATCCCAGAAGGCAATCTTCTCGTACTCCTCCTCGCGCCGCTTTTGGCAACTCGTAGCTATCACCAGCAGGCGGTCTGCAAAATACGCGGTCTCCTCCGCCGGAACATCCAGATTGGTGAAGAGTTCGCCGAGGAAAACCCGGAAATCGGCCACTGTCTGCGGCACGCGGGCGACCCAGAAAGTGTCCTGCCGCCCGTCGCGAGCCAACAGAATACGCGTCGCGGCAGTCAGGTTCTCGAAGACATTGCTGGAGGCGCCAAACGGGATGCGCCGCATCGTATCGATGACGTGGCGGTAGAACCCGGGAAAGAAGCGAAAGCCGTGTTCGCCAGGCAGGTCCCTTCGGCCGTCGGTGCCGGAACCGGCTTTGAGCAGACTGCGGGCCTTTCCCCCGAAAAGCGAATTACGCTCATAGACCCGGACTTCGAAACCGCGTTCCGCCAATTCATGTGCCGCCGATAGTCCGGCCACACCACCGCCTAGTATGGCAACCGAATCGCCCACGCCTTGTTCCCCTCCGGGTCCGGAGTCATTCAATTCCGAATGAAGTTTTCGAGTATATCACAGCCCCGGATAGATACTACTGAGTCGCCTGGTAAATCCCGGGTTAGACACTTTCGCGGACCGCGGAGCGTCGGCCTGGTGATCTGATGTTACCTGGTGCGGCGGGGGATCTCCGGCAGGCAGCGGCCGCCACTGGCTCACCTGGATTCGTCGGTCACTTCCAGCGCATTCAGGGAGGCGTAGTTGCGAACCGGACAGAGGTTGATGCTGAGTTTGCCCTGATGGTTCGGCTCCAACCCGTGAACCGGGAGGATGAAGGCCCGGCCGCTTCCGCCGGCTTCTTTGAAGATATCGAAGCTGCGGCGCAGGGCTACGCCGTTGCACAGGATATCGAAGATCCGGCTCCCGGCGCCCCCGCCGGCGACATTGCCGGGACCGAACCAGGTTTCAGCGAAATAAAATCGTACGCCGTAGCGCCCCGGCGGAACCGGTATGACGTAAGTCAGATTGCCGAATCGTTCGCCGTGGAGTAAGTCGGGGTCATCGATGTTAGCCACCGGACTCGGCCGCATGACTAACTGGCCGCCGCGGGAATAAGCGTCGGCATCCCAGGTCCGGCCCTGTTTATCTGTGTAGGGGTGGTCGCGGGAGACCAGGCGGATGGTCCGCAACCGGCCGCGGGTTCCGGGAGTGATTTCGATGGCGCTCACGATCGCCACGCCGGTTTCGGGCACGAACCGGAGGTGTAGTTTGCCGTCGGCGGCGGGCGAGATGTCCTTAAACGCGCGGATATCGGCGGTACTCGAACCTGCCTCCGCGATCACATCGAAATCGCTCAGAAGGCTGGAGCCGTTGGCTGAGACACTGAAGATACGGCTGGCTTCTCCGCCGCCGGCCACGTTGTTTTCGCCATACAGCGTCTCTACAAAGTAGAGCCGCAACTCGTAGTCGCCGGGCGGCAGCGGAATGTCGTAGGTGAAGGCGCCTTCGCGGTGCGTGCGGAAGAGGCGCGCGTCCCGGGCGGCCGTGATAGGGTGGTCGCCGGAGTCAAAGGCGGCCCCGCCCTGAAAATAACGGTCGCTTTCCCATGCCCGGCCGAAACGGTCTGTGTAAGTCCCGCTTTCCATCCCCGCCAGGATGCGGACGTCCTGGCCCGCCGGCGCAAGGATCGGGGCGGTAGAGACGGCGGCGTTTCCCAGTTGGATCGATTTCTCTCTCCAGGCGATCCCAGCCACCAGAACCAAAGCCGCAACCGAGATAGCCGCCCACACGCCGCCGCGGTTCCGCCCCGCGGGAGGCAACTGTAGGGGAGGCGGAGAAATCGCCGAAGCGGGCCGTAGGAAAGGCACCACTTCTTGAATTTCGGTGGGGTGCTGGGCCCGTTCGGCCGGCGGGGTTGCTTCCGTTTCAATGGTCAGAAAATCCGCCTGCACGACGGCGGTCTCGCTCAGGCTGGGTTGGGGGGGAATCTGGCGCAGAAATTGGGGCACGTACTGGCCCGGAGCAATCTCGATGCGAAGGCGGTGGGTAGCACCTTCGCTCTCGTAATATTCGCGCAGGCGCTTGCGCAATCGGTAGGCTTCTACCCGAACTATGGAAACGCGCTTGGGGTTGAAGTCGACCATGCGGCCCAGCGCTTCTACGGCGATGTTGTATTCCTTGATCTGCTCAGCCGCGCCTTCGAAATACTTGTTGCAAATGTAAGTAAGCAGGTTGGCGAGATTGGGGGCCCGATGGAAGATCCCCGAATTGAGGACCGATCGCAGTTCGTTCTTCTCCTCCGCATTATCCGAGGCGGTTGGGGTCATGATTCACCGGAGAACCAGATTTTAAGGCAGTATACACGTACCGAACGATACCTTCAACTCCATTACGAAACGCGCCAAACGCGGCCAACCTGCCGGAGCCCGGCTGGTGCGGCCGTATGGCATCAGCCCCTCATTCGAAGCGGATGGAAGTGCTTGAAACCGCTGTGGTGTTCCCTTGCTTCGCCGTGGCCCGGACCTCGTAAGTCCCATTCGGAATGGCTTCGGCGGGGATGGTCATCAGGTACGGAATACGGCCCTGCGTATCGGCGGGCGGCAGTTGCATGGGCACCTTAGTCAGGCTTTTGCCGTTCAAAAGGAACTCGACATCGACCGTAGGTTTGGCGGCGATGGCGGGATCGGTGTACACCGTAAAGAACAGCCGAAGGGCGGAATTGGGAACCTTTTTCACTACGTCGTCGAGCGTGGGAGTCACGCTGCCGCCCTGAAATTGAAACGGCTCGGCAGGGTCCAGATCCTTGGCGTTTGGGGTGTAAGAGCGCATCGGCGTCAGGCTGGAGATGCCGACGCCGCCGGCTCCCGGGACCGTGAATTCGCTACGCTCCACGCCGATCTTCCGGCTCTCCTGATCTTGAACCGCCGTCTCCAGAACGTATTTGCCGGGGGCCAGTTCCACCGTAGCCTTATCCAGGAAGTTGCCCATCTTGTATTGGTCCTGCGAGAGTCCGAAGGAGCGGTCGCGTGTGATCTTCTCGACGACTTCTCCTTTCGGGTCCTTGATAAGCGCGGCGAGCGAGCAATGCACCTCCGTCGAGGTCAACGTATTGCGCGCCTGGAGTTCGTGCAGTGGAATTTCGACCAGGATGGCCACGCCGGTGCCGCTCTTCTTCGGCTGCAGCAGCACCGCCCCGGCATGAAATTTTACATCCTCCGAAAGCTTGCCGCCCGATAGCGCGCTGAGCAAGGGCAGTTCGTACGGAGCCAGTCCCGCGGCGCGCGCCTCCGGCGGGAGGGCGAAGTATCCGTTGCGAGAGTGAATCACCAGGTCCTTCCGGCTGGAGGCGACCGCCACTTTGCGGAAACTGGCGTCGAAATTCTGAATTCCGGGATTGTACGACAGTTCGTAGTAGGCGCTGATTTCTTCGTTAACGCGGCGCAATGGCTGGCGCAGGTCGTTGCTGTCGCCGATCAGGAATCCGCCGGTGGATTCGGCCAGATCGCGCAGCGCCAGGTCCAGGTTGTTGCGGCCCGCCGTCTCATACGTATCGGACGCCAGGATTTCGTCCTTGGTAGCGCCCCCGCTGGTTCTCGTGGTGGTGGTGTCGCTGGCCGCGGCTCCGCGATTCAACTGGCGCATGGCGCTGGCGTTTTGGGAGGAGGTCATCACGCCGCGGCAATCCACGCTGTAAAAGGTCACATTATTGCGGTTGGCGGTCGCCATGAGATTGCGAAACATCGAATCCAATTCGGGGGTGAGTAACATCCCGGAAGTAAAATACATGACGCTTTTGCGCCCGGGCATCGGGCGCAGCCCGTCCACCAGAGATTTCAGGGCGGAGACCGAAAGGCGCGTGCCGACGGACATGGCCGCCTGGTCCATCCGCAGCATGTCGAGCATTACCGAAGCCAGGGCCGCCTGGAGCGCGGCCGCCCCCGCGGATCCGCCGGCCGGAAGCGCCTGCGTGGCGGTCTCGACCGCGGCGGTTAACAGGTTGACATCCTGATCGGCGCCGTTCACCGTTTGCCCGTTAAGGTCACGCTTCAACTCGGCCAGGATGGCATCCGATTCCGAAGTCAGCTTCGGCGCGCTCACGCCCTGCGTGGCCCGCTCGATAGCCTTGGCGAGGGCATCGTGATCCTTGGTGAATTGCTGCAACACCAGCAACCGGGTGTCGATCACAACCACCGAGTAAAAGACATTCACGCCCTGATCACCTTTGACCAGGTCGAGGGCCGCGCTGCGCGCCAGTTTGCGCTGATCCGGCGCGGCGAACGGTTCAAACGCCAGGGTCACCAGGCGGATCTGGCGCAATGGGTCGAGCGGCATGGAAGCGCCGGTGGCGCTGATGGCCTCGGATCCCTGCACCAGGCGGAAACTGAGGATCGACTGTTTGGCGCCATTGTCCGTGACGGTGAGTTCGTCGGGCTTGAGGTCGGTAATCGGCTTTCCCTTTTTGTCGCGAACCACCAGGTCGAGCAGGACCTCATCGACGTTCGTTTTGACGGTCGCCGGTTGCGCCGGCTGTGGCAATGCCGGCGGCGCGGCCAACAGGAGGAGTAGGGCTGAAATCAGAAGCTTCATGGGATGTTAGTTCCCTCCAATGTGCTGGAGCCGTTTGAATTCGTCCCGCTCGCGCGCCGCCTCGTCTTTTTTTCCGAGTCGGGTGTAAGCCGTTGCGAGACTGAAGTGGGCATCCGGCTCGTTGGGAGCCAGTTTCACGGCCTGCTGCAGCTCAGTGGCGGCGTGCGCCGGATCATCGCAGGCAATCAAGGCACGGCCCAGAACCACGTGCGTCGAAAAATCGGCGGGGCCCGCCTTCACCGCCTGTTCGCCGTATGCCTCCGCGGCCTTGGGATCCCCCCGCTTCAGCGAAATCGCGCTCAGGCTGACCAGCGCGGGTACATGATCGGGAGCCAGCGCGACGGCCTCTTTGATTTCGTCGATGCCCCGGTCGGCATCCTGAATATAGAGCAGCGCCCCATAGCGGAAATGAACGTTGGGTTCGGAGGGATAAGCTTTAAGAAGCTCTTCAAACTTCTGGTTGGCTTCTTTGTAATTGAGCTCCATGGCTGAGGTCATCGCGTCACCGGTCCGGTACACCAGATCGCGCTCCGATTCCGGCACCTCGGGAGGTAACCACAGCCGCCGTAACCCGGCGATTCCGGCGGCCGCGATAATCTCCGGCGTCTTCTTGTCGATCCTGGTGAGATCGGTCAAAACCGCGATGGCCTTCTCGAATCTCGCGGCCTTGATGAGCATCAGTGCATAATGCAGGCGCGCCGCCCTGGCGAGTTCGGCGTTTTCCTTGAACCCCAGCTTCTCTACCTGCGTGAAGTCGTCCAGAGCCGAGCCGTAATTACGCAGCTTGTATTCGCAAAGTCCGGCCATGGTCCAGGCTGGCGTGGCATCGGGCTGCGACTCCGAGAGCTTGTTAAAGGCCCAAACGCAGTCCTTGTATTGATCCAGATCGTATGCGATGGATCCCAGGTTCCCCAGACCCTCCTCCCAGTTTGGTTTCAGCTTCAGCGCCTTCTTGTACAACTCGACAGCCTTCTCGAGCTGGTGCGCATCGCGGGCGGTTTGCGCCTGTTGGGCAAGGCTGGAAAATGTCGGGGCGGGGGTTTGAGCCGCAACCGGCTGGCTCACGGGAAAAAGCGCGGATATCGCCAGAACCCATGCCGGAAGCTGCATCAGCTTATATTAACTCTTTTCGGCTCCGCGGACGTTCGGGACGCGATGGAATTTAGAGCAAAGGCCGCGCCCGGGTTGCGCGCCGAGGGCCAGCCTTGATGGCTGGCTGCGATGCTGTCTGTAACCGGAACGTGGGCCGACTTACTGCTCAAACTCCCGCTTCAGCGCGTCGGACGACCGCTGCAGGTCCGGGGGAAGAAATTGAAAGCGCCAGTGGGGCAGGACCGTCTGTGGAGGATAGCAGCGCTGCTCATCGCACACCTGGAACTTGAGCACTCCCGATGCGTTGATGCACGAGGTGGGATCGAGACACAGACGGCAGAATAGCTTGTAGACTGACGGATCGGACGGGACGTACCCCGGCTTGACACTGAGAGCACGGCTGATTCGCACCGCGTCTTCGTAGACCGGCAGATTCTCGCCGGTCGATTTCATCAGCTTCCACACCGGCTTGGGATACGCAGGTTCGCCGATTTCCAGGCAGTCCGAACGATCCATCTGCCAGGAGACTCCCTTGTATCCGCTTCCGGCGTCGGGGCTGTACACGTGAAATCCCTGGGGGATTTTCAGTTCGATGGCGATCCGGATGCGGTTCCCCAACCCGACGGCCGTGTTGGTTGCGGTAGCGGTCACCTGGATGTTGCGGCTGACTACGGGAGTCCGGCTTTCATCCGCGATTCCACCCACAGCCTCCTCCAGGATGGCGGCGCCGGTGAGCCGCAATTCGACCCCTTCAGAAACAAACCTCCACTTTACCCGGGCGTCGCGCCCCAGAACGAACACGGCGGGATAGGAGATCCCATAGACCGGCACCTTTCCAAAAGAATCGGGGTAGACTTTTTTGGTGTCCACGTCCAGCCCCATGCCCTTCCCGTATTGCCGGTCGGCGAGGCCATACGCCCGGATGGTTTCCGATTCGTGGTCGGACAGAAGCGGAAAGGCGATCGATTTTCGTTTGGCGAACTCACTCAGGACAGCGGTGCTGTCGTAGCTGATGGCCGCCAGTCCCAAGCCAGCCCGGCGCAAGAGGTACTCATCGTGTTGCAGCTCCACGAGCTGCCCCTTGCAGTACATTCACCAGTCCGCCGAGCGGAAAAACACCAGCACCAGCCCTTGCGGTTGCATTAGCGATCCGAGGGTGCGCCGCTGGCCGAACTGGTCAGGCAAGGAGAACCCGGCGGCTATGGCGCCGGCCGCCGGCCCTATCTGAGCAGCATCTTGCAGGCCCTCGCCCTGCCCCCACAAACGAAGCGCTGCGGCGAGACACGCCACCAGGGCCAGTTTCATATGCAGAGATAGTATAAGGATTCGGTGGGAGTCTGCAATCGGCTCCCGACCGTGAATCCGCGTCCAACCGTGGCCCCAATGGGATCCGGTTTCTGGAGATCCAGTCTCCCTTCCATCAACTAGCCATCACTGGAGGGTTACTTGAAGAAAAGTCCAACCAAGCTTCAATTTTCAGACACGTTGTCTGATTTTTTCTTGTAACTCGTTGATTCTTCTTGAGGGCATCAGACAGCTTGTCTGATGCCCCGGTGTTGCATCTACTTTTAAGCGTCCTGCTAGAAGAAGAATTTGACGGCGGCCTGGACGATTCGGTGACCCTGTTTGTCGGTAACCGTTCCGAAATTGGGCGTATTTACCGCGCCACTGGTCCCATTGAATCCGAGACTCAGATTGTCGTTGTTGTAGAACGACCATAGCGGGTGGTTCAGGAAATTGTAGGCATTAAAGCGGAACTGGAGCTTCCTCGACTCCTTGATCGTGAAATTCTTGAACATTCCAAGATCGGAGTTAAAGAATGCCGGTCCGTAAATGGGCGGCAACACGCTAGGACCGTTCTCGCCAATCGCGCTCGGGTAGGTGAAGCAACTCGGATTGATGTACTGGTGAGGTCCCAGGTGACTGGTCGGATTGCAGGTCTCGATCGGATTGAGTTGAATATCCGCCGTGCCCAGGAGAGACACATTGCTGATGATGTACCCGTTGGGGTTGGTCGCTGAGACCGATCCGGGCAGGATCAGGCCGTTCAAGGCCATAGCGAAGTTGTCGCCGGAGGAATTGGCGACGAGGTTCGCTCCGGATTGCAATTGCGTGATTCCCGAAACCTGCCATCCGTTGACCAGCCCTCCAAGCAACTTGTTGCCCTTGAGGGGGCTGCCCAGTTCGATGGAGTACGCCGCGTTGAAAATCTGCGGGCGGTTGGCGGCCACCACTCCGTAGTCGTTGTTCAAGTTGTACTGGTCGAGCCCCGGATTGACAATGCCCATGGATTTCCCATAAGTGTAATTCATATTGATGGTGTAGCGTCCCTTGGTTCGTACCCAGGTCACCTGCAAGGCATTGTAGTTGGCGTACAAATTGTTGGTCGCCTGATACACATCTCCGAAAGCAGGAAACGGCCGGAAGTTATTGGCCGTCAGGGTGTTCGGATCCACCCCGCCGTTCTTGCTGGAGAGCATGGCACCCACCGGAACGTTGTTGAAGTCGGAGCCCGGACCAACTCCGTTCAGCAGTAAGTCCCGGCTCCGGTTACCCACGTAAGCCACTTCCAGGAGGCCGGACCATGGAGTCCTCTGCGAGACCGTGACGTTATAGCTGTCCGTGTAAGGCTGCTTATTGTCCGTGCTATCCACGGCTTGAGGGGAACTTGCCTGCGCGGCCAGGTTGATGGTAGAGAGGTTGCGCGCCAGCAATGGAACTCCATTTACGTTATTGGCCAAGCTGATGCTTTCCTCCCCCCCCGAGACTCCGAGTCCGCTGGTAAACTGCCCGGAATGGTAATAGTAACGGCCCCAACCGCCGCGGAGAACGGTCTTACCTTGACCGCTCAAATCATATGCCGCGCCCAGGCGGGGCTGGTAGAATAGCGCGCGCGTCGGGAATCCGCCCAGTGGGACAGCGGAATCGCGCGAATGCCATTGGAATCCGCAATACTGTAGCGCTGAGCAACTCGGATTGTACTGCGACGGAATCCATACCGAATAACCAAAGCCCTCGCGATCGTACCATGGTTGGAAGTGGGTGAAGCGCAACCCGAGTTCCAGGGTAAGGCGCCGGTTCACCTTCCAGGAATCCTGAACGAACCCTTCGTAGGTATTGTAGGCAATGTCGTTGATGCGGTTCTTGTTGGTCTCCGAGTAGCTGTAGAGATTGCCGTACAACAGATCAGCGTATTCATTTCCGAACGTGTTGGAGTTCCCGTTATAGACTACCAGTTGGCCATTGGTACTGTTGTTGTCCGGTTGCGCGTTGCGAATCCATTCCCAGAATACTCCGCCTTTCAAGGTGTGGGTTCCCCACACTTTGGTGAGAGTGTCGCTGGCGCTGGGCATGTATTTGTCGGCGTACAGGCCTTGAGAATTACCGCCATCTTCGAATCCGCCGGGCATAAAAACCAGAGCCGCTTCCTGGTTGGTCCAGCCCGTGCCGCCAAACGAGGGGATCTGGGCTACGCCATTGTTAAACAGGCCCTTATAGTTATAGCCCACGTCCGCACGATTGACCTTGCTGGGATCTTCGAAAACGTTGGGGAAACCGATGTAGGTGTAGGCGAAGACGAACTCGTTGGTCATGGTGGGGCTGAACACGTGGGTCAACGAGGCGGTAATGCTCTGCGATGAGTTCCTTCCCTGGACGGGAGTGGGATAGGGAACCTGGGTGTCCTGGCGCCACCACAGCCCTACCGGGAACTGCTGGACCTCTTTTTGCAAGTTATAGCGAACGAACAGCTTAGTGTTATCGCTGATGCTGTAGTCCACGCGGGACATCCATTGAAGGTTGTTCTGATTGAAGGTTTCCGCCTGAACGTAATTGTATCCGCCATCGGTGGCGGGGTTGGCGTTCGGGGCAGGATACAACTTCATCAAGGCCTGCATGTTCGGATCGATCATGTTGGAGGGGATGATCCCGCCGGGAAACATCGCCAGGGCGGCGGCGTTCATCTGGCCGGGAGGGCCGCCGTTTGCCGTAAGCGGACCCTCTTGAGCCACCGAAGAGGGTGAGAAGTTGCCGCCGAGTTCTGAGGATGTGGGTACCGTCGTGCGCAGCAGGCCAGTGTCCAGAACCTGGTAGAAATATTCGAAACCGCTAAAGAAGAACAGCTTATTGCGGTTCTTATTGAAGCGCGTGCCGGGGATCAGCACCGGACCGCCAATGGTGAATCCAGGGTAGTAGTACTTATCTTCAGGCCGGCTCTGGCCGCTGGCATTGAACAACGCGTCATTGGCGTTCATGGCGTAGTTGCGGGCATAGAAGAAGCCCGAACCGTGGAAATCCTGCCCGCCGGACTTGGCTACGGAGGTGATTACCGCCGGTCCCTTCTGGTTTTCGGCGCTGAAGTTCGACATCTTCACCTGGATCTCAGAGATCATGTCCGAGTTGGGGTTTACCGGTGTGTCGCAATTGCAACCCGGGTCGGAGACGTGGGCGCCATCCGCCGTGATGTCCAGGGAGTTGCCGGGCAAGCCGTTGTAAGAGTATGCGCCATTCAACGGACTCTGGCTGCCGCTATCGCCGTTGCCGTTGATGCCAATGGTTTGGCCGGAATAGTTGGAAATGTTGTTCGTCCCATTGGTGATGCCGAAACCCGGCATGATCTTGATAAACTCAGCGGCATTGCTGCCCACCTGAATGAAGTTCTGCAGTTCCTTGGCGGTGACCAGATTGGTTTTCTCGGCGTTATCCACCGGGGCCACCTGGTCAACCTCGCCCGTGACCTCGACGGTGTTCGAAGTCGTTCCCACCGTGAGTTTCACGTCCACATTGCGCTTTTCGCCGCCGGCCAAAGTGATTCCAGAAACCTTATAGTCGTTAAAGCCCTTGGCCTCAACATCGAGCTCGTAGCTTCCCACCGGAACGGATGCGAACGTAAAATAGCCGTCGCCGTTGGTGACAGTGTCCCGCTTTGACCCGGACTGAGTGTCCTTCAAGGTCACCTTGGCATTCGGCACCAACGCTTCCGACTGGTCTGCCACCAGTCCCGTCAGAGTTGCATAGATGCCTTGCGCCGGCAGGTTGGTTGCTGGCATTGCTCCTACCGCCAAGATTGCGAGCACGCGGGCAATCGGGAAATCCGTTCCCCTTCTCATTTGTACCCCCTCCCAAGAGAATCCGATTCACACCGAGTATTGCGGCCTTCCTGGGTTAGTCAGTAGTATAAAAGCATTAATGCCCGGCGAGGAGGCTAAATCGACGATAGATGGGGTTAACAGCCAAGCCGATTTTCGGATCTTCCAGAATTAATCGCAAAAAGGCCGTGTGGGGTCGTCAATCCGACCGACACTATGAAAATTGGTAGACACACTTTGCGCCGCTGACCGGACTTTCGGCTCTGTTAACGGCTCATGAACCGCTTTTGCGAGGGGTTAACGGGTACGTTAACCTCGCGTCCGCCCTTCGAAAACGCCCGTTTCAGCGATGCCGTGATAGAATTTGCTGCGGAGGGGGCGGGTTGCGTCGCGGTTGCCTGATATTCGCCGGAATAGCGTTGAGCGCGTGGGCCCAGGGTGCGGCCCGCTGCGATTTCGCAGCTGCTCTCCAGCACCACCAGCAGGGGGATCTGGCGGAAGCCGCAGCAGGGTACGAGGCTTGCATCGCCAGCGATCCGACCCGGGTGGACGCGCGTTCCAATCTGGGGGCTGTGCTGGTCAGAATGGGGCGGTATGAGGAG
>JASHSS010000604.1 GCA_030038565.1 Bryobacteraceae bacterium | reverse complement strand
GCAGCCCCGCGTCGTAGAGCGGTTTGGCCAACTGCGGCAGCAAGACCCCGTTGGTGGTGAGGGCCAGATCTTCAACTCCCGGCATCTGGGATAAATTCCGGACCAACAGGGCGAGGTCCCGCCGGACCAAGGGCTCGCCCCCGGTGATCCTTACTTTCCGGATGCCAAGGCCAACGGCAATGCGCACCAGGCGCTCGATTTCCTCGAAATCCAGAATTTCTCTGCGCGGCACGAACTGCACGTCCGTCTCCGGCATGCAGTAGAAGCATCGGATGTTGCACCGGTCGGTGACACTGACGCGGAGATTGTCGTGGATACGGCCGAACGAGTCGATGAGTGGAGCGGCAGTCACGTGCGCCTACTTCACGGCGAGCATGCGCTCCAAGGGAACCAACGCGCGCCGCATGGTCTCTGCCGCCAGCTCGACCCGTGGTTCCAACCGGAACAGGCAATCCCGCAGCTTCTCCAGGGTGTTCAATTTCATATACGGGCACTCGCTGCAATTGCAGTTTTCGTTGGCCACGAAATAGAAGCGTTTGCGCGGGGCTTGCCTGACCAGCGAGTGGCGAATGCCGCTCTCGGTCATCACAATGAATTCCTCGGCGTCGCTCGCCGAGCACCATTCCAGAATCGCCGAAGTCGAGCCAATGAAATCGGCCATCGCCAGCACCGTTTCGGGACACTCCGGATGGGCCGCCACCAGCGCCGCCGGGTGCTCCAGCCTGCTCTCCGCCAACCTCCGCGCCGGGAAGGTGGCGTGGACGATGCACGCTCCCGGCCAGATCTGCATGTTCTCGCGCCCGGTCTCCTTCTTCACGTAATTACCCAGGTTGATGTCGGGCAGGAAAAGAACCGGCTTCTCGCGCGGGATCGAGTTCACGATTTTCACCGCGTTGCGCGAGGTGCACAGGATGTCGCTCTCGGCCTTCACCTCGATCGAGGTGTTGATGTAGCTGACGATCACGTGATCGGGGTTTCGGCGGCGGAATTCGCGGATCGGCTCCACCGGGCAGCTATCCACCAGACTGCACCCTGCTCCGCGGTCCGGGACAACCACCATGCGATGCGGATTCAGCACCTTGGCGGTCTCGGCCATGAACCAGACCCCGCAGAATGCGATCACCTCGCCCGAGAAATCGCGAGCCTTGCGGGCCAGTTCCAGGCTGTCTCCAATCACATCCGCCAGTTCCTGAATCTCGGACTCCTGGTAATGGTGCGCCAGCAGAATGGCGCGGCGCTGCTTCTTCAAATCGAGGATCTCGTCGGCAATCGTGGCGGTGGCAAGCATGGGGAAGGCGTCTGGTTTCATTTTAGCAACAGTGTGGAGGCGGACGCTGCCGCTTCCGTTTCCATTCCCTGTGTGCTAAGTTTTTAGCATGACACGCGCGCGCTGCCTCCCGGCCCTCGCCCCGATTCCCGCGCTGCTCTTTCTCTCCGGTTGCGCCGCGCGTGGGCCGCAAACCTGGCGGCTGGTTCCGCAGGATCGCTCTCAGTTGCTGGTGCCGCCTGGCGTCCGCGCGGCATCCGTCTCCCAGAGCACCTTTGCGGCCCGTGAACCATCCTGGCGCGCTCCCTGCGCTCCTGCGGGAGACGCGCTGGCGGTTCAAAAACGCGGCCGGCGCATTCGCGTCACCGTGGCGCGGGAGGCGCTACTGAAGCAGCCCGTGGGCTGGCTCGGCGACTGGACCGCGTCCGCCGAAGCGCAGGGCTGCCTCGCGCCGGGCGCCGGCTTGGAGTTCGCCATACGCATCCTCGATTCGGTACCGCTCGATCCCGCGGCTGCTGGCCGGCTGCTGCACAGCGGCGGCACTGCCAAGGGCTATGTCGATCTGGGCCTGAACAACCGGCTGCAAGTGGTCACGCCCATCTACCGGGACGGCTCGGACCCCAACGCGCCTGTGACTCAAATCGGCCCGACCACCGGAACCGATCAGTCGCTGTGGGTCACGGTTCACATGCCGGACACCGTTCAATACGGTGTGGAAACCGCCTGGTACACCTTCCGGCCGCGCGCCGATCACAACGGCGCGACGATTGTTCCGGTTGGGGCGGAGCGGCGCATCGGCAGCCAGACCGAACCCGCCGCCGCGCCTCTCACCAACTACTTCCAATTCGCGGCCGGCGCCCGCTTCTACCGCCTGTATTACAAAGCCGACCTGGAGGACAACAGTATCACGGAAATTGTCATCGCTGCCCCTACCCGCGCCGATCTCGATCGCCGCACCGCGCGGCTCATCGCCGATTTCTCGCTGTGCCGCCAATCCGACCCTGACCTGTGCGTGGTGATTCCGCGCCGCGTGGCGGTGAATCCAGCCGTCGCGGTTACGGTGAACGGCACGGAGGTCCGGCTCCTCGCCTACAGCAGCGTGCGGGCCGCAGTAGCGCAGGGCGGCGGGCCTCGCGACCCGCAGGAGATCCTTCCCCGCCTCGCCGTCTACAAGTCCTTCGCCGGCAAATTGACGCGCGTCGAATTCGATCGCTCCCGGCAGGATATCCTGAACCTCGTCCTGCTGGGCGGGGAATCCATTTCCTGGAAGTGAGCGCGCGCCGCTCAGTCGGTTACCATAAGTGACACATGCGAATTCTGATTGTGGGAAGCGGCGGGCGGGAGCACGCCCTGGCCTGGAAGCTGGCGCAATCCCCCGGCGTCGAGGTCTTCGCGGCTCCAGGCAATCCGGGGATCGCGCGAGTGGGCGCCTGCGTGGCGGGCGCGCCCCTGGAGGCGGCCCAGGCGGTCGGCGCCGATCTCACGTTGGTCGGCCCGGAAGCCCCTCTGGTGGATGGCGTGGTGGATGCTTTCCGCGCCCGCGGCTTGCGGATCGTGGGGCCGGACGCCAGCGCCGCGCGCCTGGAAGGCAGCAAGATTTTCGCCAAGCGCTTTTTTGTGGAGCACGGCATTCCCACGGCGGAGTTCGTCACCGCCGCCACCGCGGACGACGCGCGCGGCCAACTGGATCGCTTCGGCTTCCCCGTCGTGCTCAAGGCCGATGGCCTGGCGGCAGGCAAAGGGGTGATCGTGGCGCAGGATCTCGCCCAGGCCTCCGCGGCTCTCGAAAGCCTGCACGGCGCTCTCGTCATCGAGGAGTGCCTGCGCGGACAGGAGGTGAGTTTCATTGCCCTCTGTGACGGCCGCAACGCCCTGCCGCTGGCGGCCACCCAGGACCATAAGGCGGTTTTCGACGAGGATCGCGGCCCCAACACCGGCGGCATGGGCGCGTATTGCGACTCCGCCATTCTCACCCCCGGCCAGGAGCGCGAAATTCTGGAGCGCGTGATCCGCCCCACGGTGGCGGCTACCGGTTTCACGGGGTTCCTCTATGCCGGCCTGATGATGACCGCGCAGGGACCCAGGGTACTGGAGTTCAACGTGCGGCTGGGCGATCCCGAAACGCAGCCGCTGATGCACCGCATGGCCTCGGATTTCGTGCCGGCCCTGGTGGCCGCGGCCGAGGGCGGGCTCGCCGGCGCGCACATCGAGTGGAAGCCTGGCCCGAGCGTCTGCGTGGTGTTGGCTTCGCGCGGTTATCCGGGCGCCTACGAGGCGGGCAAGCCAATCACCGGCATCGAGGCCGCCGAGGCCTTGGGTGCGACAGTCTTCCAGGCCGGTACGCGCCTTGCCGCGCAGGGAATTGAAACCGCCGGTGGGAGGGTGTTGGGAGTCACCGCGGGCGGCGCCGATCTGGCGGCCGCCATTGAACGCGCCTACCAGGCTGCGAACCACATCCATTTCGAAGGTATGCACTATCGCCGCGACATTGGGCGCAAGGGGTTGAACAGGTACAATAAGGGCTAGGAAACCACGCGGGCACGTAGCTCAGTTGGATAGAGCGGTCGCCTCCTAAGCGGGCTGGATGGATCTTGCAAGGTACTTAAAAGTCTACACAAGATGCTGTAGATACATGAGTTACGTTGTTGTCGTCGGTACTCCTTTTTACGCTCTTTCACGCTTGATTTTCGCTTCTCCTCCCCACAAAATCCCCCACAATTTTCCAAGTGGAGGCGCCTGCATTTAGATGGCGGCGCAGCACAGGGCCGTAGTGGGCGGTGGGCAGATCCGATGCCGATCGCGCGCCTGGCTTGACACCGCCGCGGCCGTGGTGGCATCGCTCCAGCTCGACGCCGATAGCGCGTCTGGCGGCCGATGCCGCCGGCTGTGGTGGGCAGGCGGGGAATCGACGCCGTTCGCGGGCCTGGCGGCCGATGGGCGTCGGCCGTGGTGGGCAAGCTCCAGCTTGACGCCGATCACGCGCCTGCGGCCGATGGGTGCCGGCCGGTGGGCAGCTCCAGCTAGACGCCGATAGCGGGCCTGGCGGCCGATGGGCGTCGACCGTAGTGGGCAAGCTCCAGCTCGACCGCGATCACGCGCCTGCGGCCGATGGGCGCCGGCCGTGGTGGGCAGCTCCAGTTCGACGCCGATAGCGCGCCTGGCGGCCGATGGCAGCCGGCCCGTGGTGGGCAGCTCAGGAATTGCCCACACGGCACGCGGCATTGGCCGCCAGGTGATGTCGGCTCTCGTTACCCATTGTTTTCCGGTCTTTTGCGGTATTATGTGTTTAAAACAGGAATTGCTCTTTCTGATCGAAATAGAACAATGGCTTGATCGCAAGCGGTTTTCGGAACAGATACAACGAGAACGGCGGCGAGAATGCCCGGTAGATCGTAGAAAGTAGCGACTCTCGCTACCCAAGGCGTGATAGCCTCAGGGAAATTTTTCTTCCAGGAAAAAGGAGAGTCGCTACATGAAGAAACCATACCAAATTGAAGCGCAGAGAGCCATCAAGCAGCTCGATGCAATGGCCGCGGATGGAAATCCGGCGGTGCAAATGGTGTTGCCCA
>JASHSS010000603.1 GCA_030038565.1 Bryobacteraceae bacterium | reverse complement strand
CCGCGCCGGCCAAGGGACTGTTCCTCGAAAGCGTGGAATACGGCCCCGGGACCAGTTCGAGAACAGGCCCTGGCACTCCAGACTGCGGATGAACGCCGGTTGGGCGTGCCGGACCGGGATCTGAATGCGCGTGTTGCCGCCCGCCGCCATAGGCGACGCCTGTCCGGAAGGCCAGGCTGCCCGGGTGCCCCGCGATCCGCTGCGGGTATTGTTCAGGAGCGCGTAAACCACCCTGCCGGCGCACCCGGACACACCACGCACCACGTGCTCTTTGCGGTTAGAATTGCTTCATGTACCACGGCCGGAGCATGGTAGGAAGGCGGCTTCTCCAGAGGCTTGCCCTGCTGATCGCGGTCCCCTGCCTGGCGCAGACCGGGAAGATCGATCGCGGCGCGCGGAAAGAGATCGATGCCGGGAATCAGGCATGGGTAAATGGGATGAAGCAAGGCGCCCCCGCCCTGACCGCGGCGACCTACGCCGACGACGCACTGGACTGCGCAACCAGCGGCGAGTGCGCCAGAGGGCGCGGGGCGATTGAAGAACGCATGAAAGACCGGTTGGCGCGGCTGGGACGGGCGGTGTCGGCGTCGGTAACCAGCCTGGGATCGGCGCAACAGGGAGATTTTGTCTACGAATGGGGCCGTGCGGAAGCCACCTTCGGGAATGGGCAAAGGCTGGCGGGCCGGTATTTGACCGTCTGGCAAAAGCAGGCCGGGGGCGGCTGGAAGATCTTCCGCAATCTGGCGCTTCCGGATGACGGACGGCCATGACCTATCAGCAGCGCCTTTCGATTCCCACCAGCGGCCATGGCGACATGCACGACCTCACCGAGCCGGTAGCCGAGGCCGTCCACGCGTCGGGGATCCGGACCGGAACGGTCAACGTGTTCCAGATCGGGAGCACGGCAGCGGTGGGCACCATAGAATTCGAGCCTGGGCTGGCGCACGACATGCCGGCGATTTTGAACAAGCTGATTCCACCCAGCCGCAGCTACGGGCACGAGCAGGCCTGGCACGACGGCAACGGCCACTCGCATTTGCAGGCAACCCTGTTGGGGCCGTCGCTCACGGTGCCGATTGCGGAGGGAAAGCTCCTGCTGGGAACCTGGCAGCAGATCTTTCACCTGGAGTGCGATGTCCGGCCGCGCCAGCGCACGGTGGTGGTAACGGTAGTGGGCGATTGACCGGACGGACCCGCTGGCGCTCCGTTAGCCCGGGGGCAACCGTGAGCCGTTACCGGGCGGCGGCCGGATGGCATTCGAGGCGCCAGGGGCGGCACAGGCATCCAGCAACATCCGCCGGAAGGCGCCAAATACCTTGGCCATCTGCGGCGGCTTGTAGGGAAAGATGCCGGGGGGGTCCATGGAGTGCACGGTCATTCCGCTATCCACTTCGAAAATCAGCAGCTTGCCATCGGGAGCCTCGGCGCAATCGAGGCCCACGTATTCCAGTTCCAGGCATTTGGCGATGGAGCGCAAGGCATCCCCGTGGCGCCGCGCGAAGCCGTCGTCGAAGGTGGCGAAAAAACGCTCCTCTTCGGCGCGTTTGGCGGCGCTTTCGCGCATGCCCGCGCTCATATAATGAACCACCCAGCGATCGGAGATGGCCATGTGGCAGGCGTAGGGCCGCCCATCGATCAGCACGATACGATACTTGCGGAACTGTCCATCCGGCCCCCGATAGTCGATATAGCGGGCCGCGTAGAAGGTGTTCTCGGACGCCCGCTCCAGGTAGGCTGCGATGGCCTTGGCATCATCGAGTTTGGCGAGGCCGCGGCCTTTCTGCGAATCGACCGGCCGCACGATGATGGGGAACCCGCCGTCCACCGCCAAAGCAGTCACCGGAATCCCGGAACGAGCGGCCTTTTCGAGCGTCCGCCGGTCGATTCGCGAAGTAGCCGGCATTACCACCCCCGGCAGGTGCCGCAGCAGGCGGCAAGCGCCATCGCGCGACAGACGGGCAATCCGGTGCGGGGCGCAAATCACCGGCCGGGGCCACGACTGTAAGAGCTTCTCGATGTACCGTAACAGCGGACGATTGCCATCGGTTTCGCAAACCGCCACCATCGCCAGATCGTGCTCCGGCAGGGTCGCCGGCAAGGGCTGACCGGGTCTCACATACAGCATGTCGAGGCGGATATCGGATCCCTCGACGAGAAATTCGAGGGCGTTGTTCTGCGCCAGATCGCCTGGCGTGAAGATCCCCAGCAGGCGGATTCCCGGATCGGCGGCGCACGCCACGCGGAACACCCGCTGGATGTCGAGAGCAAAGGCCTGCATGGAAAGCCCCATGCGGCGTTGCCCCAGAAACTGGGAGACCGTCGCCAGATCCATCAGGGCGTTGGCGTCGTTATCGTTCCGCTGCAGACGCTCCAGCAGGGCGGATTTCACGGGATTCAGATCGGCGCCCTCAAAAGCCATTCGCGCCAGGGGGGCAAGGCCCATGAGCGCCCCGGGACTGCCCGGCTCGGAGTGGCCCGCCCCGGAATTTTCGCTGAGCCCGCCGAAATTCATAATGCGCAGGCCCTCGAGGACCGGTGGCTATAGGCCGAACCGAATGCCAGGATCGCCTGAACCAGGGTGTCCAGATCGCTTTCCCGGGTGCGGTGATTCACGATGGCGGCGCGAATCGCGAGCTTTCCACCGATGGTGGTGGTGGACGGCGCGGCGATTCCGGACTCCTGAAGGTCGGCCACGATATTGCGATTGATCTCATCGGCGCGCTCGCCGCGATATCGGAAACACACGATATTGAGCGCCACGGGCGCCAGCAGTTCCAAGGCCGGCTCCCTTTCAACGGACTGCTTCAGATACCGGGCCAGGGCGCAGGTTCTGGAAATCATGGCGCCCAGTTGGCGCGTCCCATACGCCTGGATGGTGAACCAGGTTTTCAGGGCACGAAAGCCTCGCGAAAGGTCGGGGCCAAGATCGCAGGGCCAGGGTGAGCCGGCCGCCATCCCGCGGCTCTCCCTCCTCAGGTATGCGGCGGGTGAAGCAAACGTCTGATGATGCAGGGCGCCATCCCTAACGAGGACGAACCCGGCGTCGTAAGGCACCTGGCCCCACTTATTAAAATCGAAAGCCAGGGAGTCGGCCTGCTCGATCCCGGCCAGCAGCGGGGCAATATCCGGCGCCAGCATGCCGAGCGCGCCGTAGGCCCCATCCACGTGGAACCACACCCGCTCCCGCCGGGCGATGCCCGACACGGCGGCCAGGTCATCCACAGCGCCGGTATCGACCGTGCCGGCGGTGGCGGCGACGAAGAAAGGCGTGAGGCCGGCGCGCTTATCGCGGGCGATGCGTTTCTCGAGCGCGCCCGGATCGATCCGGTGGTCCCCGGTCACCGGGATGAGGCGTAATGCATCGCTGCCCAGTCCGGCCAGATCCATAGCCTGGGCGATGCAGCTATGGGCGTCCT
Organism: Bryobacteraceae bacterium; assembly: GCA_030038565.1. Classification (GTDB taxonomy): domain Bacteria; phylum Acidobacteriota; class Terriglobia; order Bryobacterales; family Bryobacteraceae; genus JOPF133. The sequence continues at coordinate 3,706 of JASHSS010000603.1, read as the reverse complement.
CCGAGGTGTAGGCGGCCAGGCGTTGGCCCCCGGCGGCAATGCCCTGGCGCCGCACGCCGGCGCCCGCCGCGGCTGTGCGAGCCACCAGAACCGCGATCAGGTTGGCCATGGAGGTGCCTGTTACGAAGAGGCCGCTGGCGGAGTCCGGGAAATGGAACAGTTCGCGCACCCAGCGCACCACCTGGCGTTCCACCTCCACAGGCATCTGGTCCCGTCCACCCACGTTGGCGTTCAGCCCGGCTGCCAGCATTTCGGCCAACATGCCGATCGGCGTTCCGCCCCCATGCACCCAGCCCATAAACCCGGGATGGGCATTGCCCACGGCATACGGGAGAATCTGGCGCATAAACCGGGCGTGGAGCGACGCGAGAGTGTTCGGCTTCCTGGGGAGCGGCTCGTGGAAGGCCTCACGGACCTGGTGGGGAACAGGCTGCCAAACCGGACGCTCACGGATATGTTCGGTGTAATCCAACATGTCGTCCAGCATGCGGTGGGCTTCCGCGCGGAACGCGCGCCAATCCCGAGGGTCCAGGGTCTCGCGATCGCGTGGCGGCGATTCGGGTTCATCCACGATGTTCCCTGGGCAGGCGCCGCTCTCCGAACCGGCCGTTTCCGGTGCTCCAAGCATAACTGGGGCTTCTATCGGCGGAATGCGCGGAGAACTTTAGGGCCGCTCTGCGAGACAACGCACAGTGCCGTCGTTTAGCCCGGAATATGATGGGTCTATGACGCTTAGCGGCAAGAACGCCCTAGTGACCGGCAGCGACCAGGGCATCGGCCAGGCAATCGCCCTACGCCTGGCCGAAGAAGGGGCGCGCGTGGTGGTGAACTACCGCGCCAATCGCCAGGGTGGGGAGGACACCAGGGCGCGCATCCAGCAGATGGGACGGCAGGCGGCGGCCATTCAGGCGGATGTGAGCGATATCGCCGACCTCGGAAAGCTGTTCCAGCAGGCCGTAGCCGCGCTGGGTTCGATCGACATCCTGGTGAACAATGCGGGCATCGAGAAAAACGCCGCCTTTCTGGACATCACCCGCGAGGACTACCAGCAGGTGGTTGACGTGAATATGACCGCCCCGTTTCTGCTGACCCAGGCGTTTGCGCGGCACCGCCGGGAGGTGAAGGCGCCGGGCAAGGTGATCAACATCAGCTCGGTGCACGAGGAATTGCCGTTCCCGCATTTCACCCCGTATTGCATGGCCAAGGGCGGCCTGAAAATGATGATGCGCAACCTGGCCATCGAACTGGCCCCGCTGGGCATCACCATCAATAACATCGCGCCGGGCGCGGTGGAAACCCCCATCAACCGCAAATTGCTCAGCGATCCCAAACTGCTTCAGCCGCTGCTCGCGAACATTCCCCTGCACCGCCTGGGACAGCCGCAGGATGTGGCGGGCGTGGCGGCCTTCCTGGCTTCGAGCGACGCCGATTACATCACCGGAACCACCATCGTGGTGGACGGCGGCCTGCTGTGGAACTATAGCGAGCAATGAGCTACCAGCCCATCGAGTCTTACGGCGTGATCGGCGACATGCGCTCGGTGGCGCTGGTGGGAAAGAACGGCTCGATCGACTGGTGTTGCCTGCCGGCTTTCGATTCACCGAGCGTCTTCGGCCGGATTCTGGACGAGCAAAAAGGCGGGTACTGGCTGCTCCGTCCCGCGTCCGGAGAGACGCGGGAGAAACAGATGTACCTGCCCGACAGCAACGTGCTGGTAACCCGGTTCGTCGGCCGCGGGGGGATGGCGGAGACCATCGAGTTCATGGCCATTGGACGGGAGGCCGGCGGCGAGAGCGAGTCACGCTGCCGCCAGATTGTGCGCATCGCCAAGGCCATCGGCGGGCCGGTGCGTTTCCGCATGGAGTGCCGCCCGGCCTTCGATTACGCGCGGGCGGCGCACGAGGTCCATGTGAACGCCCACGCGCGCCACGCGGTTTTCGCCACCGGCGAGCGGCAGTTCGTGCTGAAGGGCGACCGGGAACTGCGCCAGGACGGGGCCGGGGCGGTGGCGGATTTCGTGGTCGAAGGCGGCCGGCAGGCGGTTTTCGTGCTGCGCCACCGTTCCGGCAAAGCGGATGCGCAAGTGGCCGAGCCTCCCGTAGACGCGGATGCCCTGTTGAACGAAACGGTGCGGTTCTGGCGCGCCTGGGCGGCGCAGTCGCGCTATCGCGGGCGGTGGCGCGAAATCGTGACCCGGTCGGCGCTGGTGCTCAAGCTGCTCACCTACCTGCCCAGCGGGGCCATCGTGGCCGCGCCCACCACCAGCCTGCCCGAAGAAATCGGCGGGGTTCGCAACTGGGACTACCGCTACACGTGGGTCCGGGATGCCGCTTTCACGGTTTATTCGCTGATGCGCCTGGGATACACCGAGGAAGCCGCCGCCTTCGCCCATTTCATGCAGGCGCGCGCCAAGGAGGAGGAAACCGAAGGCGGGCCGCTGAACGTGATGTACGGCATCGACGGGCGCCACGACCTGCCCGAAGAGACCCTGGACCACCTGGAAGGCTACCGCGGCTCCCACCCGGTGCGGGTGGGGAATGCGGCGTCCAGCCACTTGCAGCTCGACATTTACGGCGAGCTGATGGACTCCTTATATCTGTACGACAAATACGGAACGCCGCTTTCCTACGAGATGTGGACCCAGGTGGAGCGGATCCTGGACTGGCTGGTGAAGAACTGGGATCAGCCCGACCAGAGCATCTGGGAGGTGCGCGGCGGCCGGCGGCAGTTCACGTATTCGAAGCTGCAATGCTGGGTGGCGTTCGACCGGGGCGTGCGGCTGGCGCGTAAACGGTCGTTCCCCACCGAAGGCGATTCCTGGCGCCTCGAGCGCAACCGCATCTACAACGCCATCATGCGGGAGGGTTGGAATGAGGGCGTGGGAGCTTTCATGCAGGATTTCGGCGGCCAGGCGCTGGACGCCAGCCTGCTGATGATGCCCCTGATGCTGCTGGTCTCGCCGAAGGACCCGCGGATGCTCGCGACCATCGCACGGATCCGCCGGGAACTGGCCGCGGACACCCTGGTGCGCCGCTATGACACGGACAAGGCGGCGCGCGACGGGTTACCCGGGTCGGAGGGCTTTTTCAGCGTGTGCTCGTTCTGGCTGGTGGAGGCGATGGCGCGCGCCGGGCAGATTGAGGAGGCCCAGCTTCTGTTCGAGAAACTGCTGTCTTACGGCAACCACCTGGGGCTGTTCTCCGAAGAGGTCAGCGCGCAGGGCGAACTGCTGGGCAATTTTCCGCAGGCCCTCACGCATCTGGGCCTGATCAGCGCGGCGCACAACCTGGACCTGCTGTTGGACCGGCGGTAGCGGCGCCGGGCTGAGCCGCCTTCCTTCCCAGCTCACGCCGAACAGGAACCTTCCGGGCCCGGGCGGGCGGCGTCCTCACACGGAGACACGGAGGGGGGTGCCCGATGAGCGCTAACTTAACGTCTGAACGGCTTGCCGGATGGCCCCGTGACCTGGCGGGCGTGTCGGCGGAATGGGGACGACACGGCCATTTGATTCTCTCAACGCTGCGCGTGTGACCAGTTGGTTGGGTGCTTGACGAGGAATCGGCGCGCTTTCCAGGCTTCGGCACTGCCGGAGACCGTGCGAGGGAGCCGCCGCTTGCTCTCTATCACCCAGTAGCAAATCGTAAAGCTCGGGCAAAGCAGGATTGGATAAATGAGGCCGGAGAACCCGCTCGAATGTATCGGCGCA
>JASHSS010000602.1 GCA_030038565.1 Bryobacteraceae bacterium | reverse complement strand
AACACCGCCGCCCATCCGGTGTAAGCGTCTTCTTCCAGCCGGAAGGCCACGTCTACGCGGCCGCCCGCCGGCAGTTCCGCGGCTCGTTCGGCGAAATCCCAGGCCTTCAGCGCGAGGGTGCGCCCGTTCTGCCGCACCATCACCCGCAGGTGCTTCTCCTTCCACGGGGCCGGCGGACCGGCCACTTCCACGTTCAGCGCGGCAAACAGCGGCGGCGGATTGCCGTGGCCGAACGGCGCCAGGGCGAAAACTCCCCGCACGCTCTCCTCGTCGATGGCGCGTAGTTCGAGCACGGCGTCGATCTCTTCGCCAGGAGCCAGGTCTTCGGGACCCAGGCGCGCCGCCGCGTAGGCGTTGAAGCGTTCGCGAAACTCGGCCACGCGCGCCGGTTCCAGCGTGACGCCCGCCGCGTGTTGGTGGCCTCCAAAGCGCACAAACAGATCGCTCATGGATTCCAGCGCGTTCAGCAGGTGGAACGCCGGGATGCTGCGGCCCGATCCCTGCGCCATGCCGTCTTCCGGGTTAAGGCTCACTACGAACACCGGCCGGTGCAGGCGCTCCACCATGCGGCTCGCCACAATCCCCAGCACCCCCCGGTGCCAGTTCTCGGCGTAGTAGACCAGAGCCACGGCGCCCTCTTCCACCACCACTTGCTCGCAGAGGTCGCGAATCTCCTCCTGCACCTGCCGGCGATCGGAATTATTGTCCTGTAATTGCGCCGCCAGTTCGCGGGCCCGTCCGGCATCGCGGGTGAGGAACAGTTCCACGGTGGTGCGGGCCGTGTCCATGCGTCCGGCCGCGTTCAGGCGCGGCGCAATCTGAAAAGCCACCTGCCGCGAAGTGGGCACCTTGCTCCCGGTGAATCCGGCCACATCCAGCAGCGCGCGCAGCCCCGGATTGCGCACCACCGCAAGCGAATCCAGGCCGTGCTTCACAATCACGCGGTTCTCGCCGGTGAGCGGCACCACATCCGCCACCGTGGCGATGGCCGCCATCTTCATCAGCGATTCCGTCATCACCCGCGCTCTCGCCGCAGGCCACCCCAGCGTGCCGAAAAGCGCCTGCGCCAGTTTGAACGCCACGCCCGCGCCGCACAGGTTTTTTTCGGGATAAGGGCAGCCCGGCTGGTTGGGATTCAGCACCGCCAGCGCCGGCGGCAGCGTGGATTCCGGCAGGTGGTGATCGGTCACAATCACGTCGATACCCAGCTCGTTGGCGCGGCCCACCACCTCCGCCGCGCGGATTCCCGTATCCACGCTGACCACCAGCCTCACGCCGGCCGCCGCCGCCGTCTCCACCACCTCGCTGCGCATCCCGTAGCCGTCTTTGAGCCGGTGCGGCACGTGGTAATCGGCCTTGCCGCCGGCCAGTTCGATGGCCTTGGTCAGCAGCACCACCGACGTCGTGCCATCCACATCGTAGTCGCCGTAGATCAGAATCTTCTCGCCGGCGCGAATGGCCTGGCCGAGGCGCGCCACCGCCTCCCGCATCCCGCGCAGCAGCCACGGGTCGTGCAGATCGTCGAGCGCGGGTTTCAGGAAACGGCGCGCGGCAGCGGCGTCGGCGAAACCGCGGTGCGCCAGCACCAACGCCGCGGGCATACCGATGCGCAGTTCGCGCGCCAGGCCCACCGCATCGCCCTCATCCTGGCAGGGTAGCCTCCACTGGCGGCGCACGTCAGTTCTTGGAGAAGAAGCCGCCCAGCGATTCGTCGTGGCCGTCGTCCTCGTCGTCCTCGTGGAGGTGCGAGATGATTTCGTCTTCGATGCTCACGAATTCGTCGTACCAGTCGGTCTGGGCTTCGAAGACGTAGAAGCGGGAGTTCAGGTCGAAGGCCAGCTCCAGCGCGCAGGTCACGCCGTCGAAGTCATACATCTTCTTCAGGCGCCGCTCGTAGTCGCGCTGCTCCTCGCGGGAGATATCGCAGCTTTCCAGTTGTTCCAGCAGTTCGTCCAGCTCGCCCGATTCGAACTGCCGCGCGGCCACCACGATGAGAACGGTTCCGGTTTTCCTGGCAACCTCCAGAAACGTGCGGTAGTCGGGCTGATGCTCAACGTCCCAGAGCACCATGGGCATGCCTTCCAACCCGCCCGGGCTGCTGTGAAAGACGGCAAAGCCGCCGGCTTCCAGGTACTCCACGATTTCGCGTTTGAGGACGTCCAGATTCAGGTCCACTCGAATACCCCCACCCCTAAACAGACACCAAAATATCAGAGGGGCCGGCCAGGTCCCGGGCGGAAGGCGTGACAATCGTCTTCGGCCCAATCGTGATCTTGCGCCGCTCCTTGAGAGCCGCGAGCACATCCGCCTCGCACACAAAGTCCACCGGCCGGGATGCCGGCGTGGCGGGCGGGGTCGGCTCGGCCGCGGGTTTCGGTGGTCCCGCCGGTTCCGCGGCGGGCTTCCCCGGCGGCGTCAAGGGGCACTCGGGCGCCAGTCAGCCGTAGCCGCCCTGCCCCGGTCCCGCGCGCTTGGCCAGGAAGCGGTCCACTACTTCCGCGGCTACCCCGGCTAATACCGAGGCCTTCACTTCCGGCTTGGCGCAGCCGCAGGTAGCGGCCGGCGCGGCTGGCGCGGGGGCCCCGGAAACGGCAATCCCGCGCGACACCAGGTAGCGCTCCACTGCTGCCGCGATGGCTCCCCGGTCCACCGGCCCGACCGGTCCGCCCGCCGGCGCGGAAGGCGCGGCGTTGTAGTCCAGCGGCATTTCGAAAGCCTCTTCCGGCTTGCGCGCCACGTATGCCAGCCGCTTGATGTTGATGAGGTGCTGCGGGCCGACGTTATCGGAGGTGCTGTTGCCGGCCAGCGCGCCGCAGCCCAGCGTCATGGAAGGGAAGACATTGGTGGTGATGCCGGTGGACCCCTGCGGAGCGGGCGTGTTCACCAGCACCCGGTACGCCGGCATACGCATGGCGTAGGCCCGGATGCGGGCATCGTCCTTAGCGTAAATTGCCGTGGTGTGGCCCGCGCCGCCGAATTTCAGCAGCGCGAAGCAGGTGTCCATGGCGGCCTCGAAACTGGCCACGAAGAACAGCGACAGCACCGGAGACAGCTTCTCCGCCGAAAGCGGATGCTGCTTGCCCACCCCGCTCAACTCGGCGCAGATGATGGACGTATCCGGCGGCACTTCGAAACCCGCCATTTTGGCGATCTTGGTGGGCGCCTGCCCCACGCATTGCGGGTTCACCGTCCAGTTGGAAGTGATCAGCAGTTTGCCCAGCGCGTCCTTCTGCGCTTCGGTGGCGAGGTAGGCCTTTTGCGCCTTCAGCAGCGCCAGGATGCGGTCGCGCAAGGACGCTTCCGCCACAATCGCCTGCTCGCTCGAACAGACCGTGCCGTAGTCGAACGACTTGCCGGCGACGATCTTGGCGATGGCGTCCTCCAGGTCGGCCGAAGTGTCCACCAGCACTGGAACATTGCCGGGACCCACGCCGTAAGCCGGCTTGCCGCTGGAGTAAGCGGCCTTCACCATGGCGTGCCCGCCGGTGGCCAGAATCACCGCCGTGCGCTCGTGGCGCATCAGCGCGTTGGTGCCTTCCACCGTGGCCGTATCCACGCACTGAATCAAATCCTGCGGAGCGCCCGCCTCCAGCGCCGCCTGCGCCAGAACCGCGGCTGTTTCGCAGGTGCACCGGTGCGCGCGCGGGTGCGGGCTGATCACCACCGCGTTGCCGGCCTTCAGCGAAACCAGCGTCTTGTACATGGCTGTGGAGGTGGGATTGGTGGTCGGCAGAATGGCCGCCACCACTCCCAGCGATTCGCCGATTTCCACCAGTTTTTCGTCCGGCAGCTCGCGCAGAACGCCGATGGTCTTCATCCCCCGCATCCGCCGCGGCAGCCAGTCGCAGCACAGCAGGTTTTTGACGTACTTGTCCTTGGCGTTGCCGTAGCCGGTTTCTTCCACCGCCAGATCCGCCAGCCGCTTGGAGTTGGCGCGCGCCGCCGCGGCCATGCGCTCGACGATGGCGTCCACCTGCTCCTGGGTGTAGGAGCGGTATTTCTGCCAGGCTGCGTAGGCCTTCTCGACCTTGGTGCGGACCTCCTGGATCGAGAGAAGGTCTTTATCCTCGATCATCCGTTACTTCTTGAGGCCGCCGGTAGGAAGCGCCTTTTCGACTTCCTCGTGGGGCCTGGGAATCACGTGGACGCTGACCAGTTCGCCGACCCTCCGGGCCGCGGCCGCACCCGCGTCCGTTGCGGCCTTGACCGCGCCCACATCGCCGCGCACCATGATGCAGACCAATCCCGCGCCGACAAATTCCTTCCCGGTCAGCACCACATTGGCGGTCTTGACCATGGCGTCGGCGGCTTCGATGGCGCCAACCAACCCCTTCGTCTCAATCAGGCCAAGGGCCTCGCCCATTTTTCCTCCCGTTCCAGTGAAATCATTACCGTAGCACAAATGGGGGCACCCTGGCTCTGGCCCATAAAGGTCGTGCGCGCTAACTTGGCCGGCCCCAAATCGGGATGTCCGACGCGGTCCCCGCGCCCGCTTGCGGGCCACTCTTCACCGGCCGGCCTGCGGCTGGAAAAGCGGCCGGCCAACTTCCCGGGCTGCGCGGATCTGCTCAACCGATGGGCTGTGGCAAGGCTGATTTACCGCCCGCCCGCGCTGCCTTCCAAACTCCCCACCAGCTTCGAATCCGGGTTCTCCCGCGCCAGCGCCTGCATCTCTTTGGCGGCTTCCTCGCGTAATCCCTCGCGCGCGCAGAGGATCGCCACCAGCAGGTGCGAAGGCTGCGGCGAACTGCGAAGCTGCTCGATCCGGGCGGCAATCTGCTCCCCGGCGATCTCGAACCGGGCTGGAGGAGCGGGTGGCGCGGGCGCGCTCACCATCTCGCCGCCATGCCATGCGCGGACCTGCCAGAGCAGCGTCACCCCGCGCGGCAGCGCCGTTTCGGGCTGCCATTGGGTGGTGTGGAGCATTCCGCTGCGGGCCAGCGGGTCGAGGTTTTCATTGGTCACCAGCACCTGGTAGCGCTCCGCGCCGGAGTAAGGCTGCCAGGTAAACTGGGGGCGATCGGAAAGCACCCGCTGGTTGAGAGGTCCAACCGGCATGAAGGGCGCCGCGGCGCTGCCTCCGCCTAAGAGCACGCCTGGCGCCTCCGCCGGCAGAACCGGCCCCGCGGGAAGCGCGCCCCGCTCCAGGGTCTCGCGCACCAGGCTGCGTTCCTCCGGCGAGGCGGCGTCCAGCCCGCGCAGCGATCCCTGCGAGTCCAGGGCGATGGTTCCTCCGGCATCGCGCAGCGAAGCCACGATGGCCGGCCCCGGCGTGCCAACAGGATGCCGGGAAGTGTAAAAGACCACGACCGCGACCAGCAAGCCCGCCGCCAGCGCGCCGGAAACCGACCACCAGGGGATTCTGTACCGGACCGCCGGCCGGTGGGGTGCCTGATCCCGCACCGATTCCATCGCCTCCACCGAATCCAGGCAGACTTCACACCCGGCCACGTGGCGCGCCGCCTGCGCGTGCTGTGCCTGCGGCATGCGGCGCGCGACGAAGGCCACCATCTCCTCTTCGGTCAAGTGGGCTTCCACGCTCTCGGACAGCAGCGGCGCCGGGGTGCACGGCATGCGCGCCAGGGCCGCTTCCGACAGCACCTCGCGGCAACTCGGGCAGGTCCTGGTATGTTCGTGCAGGGCCAGCAGATCGCCCGGCGACAGGGTGCGCGCCAAGTACCGGTCGATTTGATCGCCGCTCAGGTGCGACATATCTTGTATACCTTTATCATCAGCGACTCCGCGGGTTTATTGGCCCCGCGCCGGCTTTGGGGGGAGAATTTTCGCGCCGTGCCAGCCGTTCGCGGGCCGTCGAGCGGAAGTTGATCACCTGCTGGCGGTCCACGCCCAGCCGGGCGGCAATCTCACGATCCTCGAGCGGCAGGCGATTCCACAATTCGGCCAATTCCGGGGGAGCCATTTCGAGCGCCCCGGCGACTTCCTGAAACGACGCCACCCCCAGGTCTACGATCAGCCAGACCGCCGCTCCGTTGGGAGCGCGCGCGCTCAACAGCAGCGCCTCGCGGTGCCGGGTGGAGAGCAGCAGGACTTCCTGCCACAGCCTCTCCACCCTCTGGCGCCATTCCAGGCGCAGCGCCGCGGAAGGTGCGGGGTCCGCCGGGAACCCCGGAATCTCGCCCTCGTCGCCGGTGGACGCCGCCACCCAGGAGGGTTCCCGGCTGCCCGTGAGATCGGCCACCAGGCCGGTCAGGCGCGACAGGTCGATGGGCTTCCCGAGAGTGCCCAGGATTTCCAAAACCAGCGGCTCCAGCGGCTCGGCGGGGATGTGTCGTTTGCCCAGCCGCTCCAGGCAGCCCTGGATGCCGGCGGCGTCCGCCAGCGCGTCTTCCTCCGGGGCGCCGCCCGGGCTTGGCCGCGAAGCTCGTGAAAACAGAGAGGTTCGCGCCAGCCCGCAGACCGCAGTCCCATTCGGCCCCACCCACAGCCGGAAACGCTCGCTTGTCTCCATCACGTAGCGCAGCCGTTTCCGCAGGCGATTGCGCTCCGGAAAGCGCCGCGCCATGAATCGATACACCGTGTTGGCGGCTACCCCGGCGGCCAAGGCGTCGAAAGGCAGTTCCCACGCCGCGCCTTTTCCGTCGCGCAGAGACCGCAGCCGGCTGAGCAATTCCAGCATGGCCTCGCTCGAAAGGTCGGCGGCATCGCCAGGAGTGTAGAGCGACCCCATTCGCCGCCGGACCACCCGGTTCAGGATCGGAGGAGCGCAATCCGTGAGTAGCGCTTCGAGGATGCTGTCGGGATCGTCGTTGGGGATCGAGGCTGCGAGATAATGCTCAAAAAGTTCCTGGCTGCCCACAAGCTTCGGCAAATCGAATCACTCATTATAATGGAGCGATGCGAATCGTGGTACTCATAGCCGTAATAACGGCTGGAGCGGTAATGGGTCTCCACGCCGACGGGGATCTGGCTGCCGCCCTGCTCGCGGCCAAAAATGGGGACGAGCGCGCCGCCCTCCTGCGCGGCCATTCCCCGGGGGAATTGGCAGCCGCCCTCGATTCGATCGAAAAGACCGCCGGGGCCGGTTTCGCCGCCAGGGATTATACCGCCGCCTTGAACGCCTACCAGGCGGCCGTGGCGCTCGAGCGCGCCGCCGGCCACGACGCCAAATTGCCGTTCTATTTTCGCCGTGCCGGCATGTGCTATGCCCTCCTGGGACGCAGCGAGGAATCCATCGCGGTTTACCGGGAAGGCGTCCGGGCGGCCGAAGAAACCGGCGACCAGGATATGTTGGCCGAGAACCTTCACGGCGTGGCCGTCAATCTCTACCGCCTGGGCCAGTATCGCGAGGCCTTGGCGGTAATCCAGCGGGAGTACGCGATTGTGGATAAGGCGGGGAAGCCGGAGGGGCTGTTCCGCAACCTGACCACTTACGCGCAGATCCGCGGCGGGCTGGGCCAGCTCAAGCAGGCGCTGTCTCTCTACGAACAGGCCTCCGAAGCCGCGCGTCTTTCCAGCAACCCCGCGGACTACCCTCTGACACTCGCCAACCTGGGGATGGCTTATGGAGAACTGGGCGATTACGAGACCACCCTGCGCATCCTGCTCAGCATCCCCAATCCCACGGCGAACGATCTTGACGCCATCGCCATAACCCAAAAGCGCCTGCATCACGAAGCCCAGGCGGAGATCTCCTACCGGGCAGCCATCGCCGCGGCCACGGCCCCCGGCCAATGGCGCCTGCGCGCGCAAACCCTGCTCGATTATGCCGA
>JASHSS010000601.1 GCA_030038565.1 Bryobacteraceae bacterium | reverse complement strand
CAGGATCTCGACCCCGAGGCGCTGGTGGAACTGATCCAGCTTGCCAGGGACACCGAAAAACGCCTCCGGCAGGTCTACCGGCCGGATGGATTCAACCTGGGGATGAACATCGGCAGGAGCGCGGGCGCGGGAATCGCGGCCCACTTGCACCTGCACGTGCTGCCGCGCTGGTACGGCGACGCCAACTTCATGACCGTGGTCGGGGAGACGCGCGTGGTCCCCGAAGATCTGGAGATCACCTGGCAGCGTTTGCGGGCGGCGTTTGCGGAGGGTAACGAGTAGCTCGGGCGATCCCGCCCGTGACGTTGCGTGTTACTGCGCCAGTTCCTGGCACATGCCGGGAACACCGCGGTTGAACATGTCGCTCGTGGTGAGGCCGAGGTCCTTCAAATCGACGCGTTTGGCGGCGTCGGAGGCGCCCCCCGCACAGGCCGTCCTGACGTGCTCGCGAATGGCGGCCACGGTGTGGACGTATTTCTCCAGGTCGGCGCGCTTCATCACCGGTCCGTGGCCGGGGATGACCGTGTCGAAATCGTACTGTAGCGCCTTTTGCAGAGTCTGGTCCCATTCCTTGATGCTGCCGCCCGCGGAGGTGTCGCAGAAAGGCGCGCCGGCCACCAGCAGGTCGCCCGAGTGCAACACCCGCTCGGAGGGGAAGTAGATCACCGCATCGCCGTTGGTGTGGCCGCGGCCCAGGTGACGGGCGATCACTTCCTTGCCGCCGGCGAAGACCTGCGCTTCCTCGCTGAAGGTGATATGCGGCAGTCCCGACTGCTTCCCGGTCACCATGTTGGCGCGGGCGTTTTTGTGAATCACGATTTCCGCGTGGGCCGCCAGCAAAGCCTCGTTCCCGCCGGTGTGGTCTCCATGCTGGTGGGTGTTCAGCACGTAGCGGATCGGCTGGTCCGTGACCGACTTCACCTTGGCCAGGATTTGCGGAGCGTCCCGATCGAACTTATCGTCCACCAGGATGACGCCCTCGCTGGTGGGCATGAACGCGACGTTTCCGCCATCGCCGATCAGCACGTACAGGTTCTCGGTGACCTTCTGCAAATTGAGGGCGGCCGGCGCCGGAGGATTCTGCGGCCAGGCCATCCACAGGCCGGCCACGCCGAGCGAAGCCACCGCCAGGCGAACAAGGAAGACGTTGGAGGGGCGCATGTTCATAGACTATAGCTCGAAAAGCGGCGGCGTGGGCCGTTCCCGCCGGCATGGCACGGCGGCTAGGTCCCCGACCGCATGATTCGCTTCCCTGAAGACGCGCCTGTCACGACATGATGCGTGAGGCATTGGTGGGACAGGCCTTCAGCCTGTCCAGGACAGGTTTTCGACCGTGCCCCACCAAGCGGAAGAACTAAATCACGCGGTCGAAGACCTAGTTCGGGTCCGGTTTCTCAATGCGGTCGATGAAGAGGCAATCCACCGGGCCTTTTTGTGGTTCCAGCTTCAGACCGAGCTGCTGTTGCATGGCAGGCAGGAACTCCTCGCCTTCGTTCCACTCCACGTAGAACATATAAACACCCGGGAGGCCCGTCTTGTCGAACACAGGCCGTCCCACCTCTGGGCCATTGGACAAGACATCGGCCAAACGCTGCATGGTTCCCCGATCCCGAAAGTTATTCGGATGTCCGCCCGAACCGAATGCCGGCAGGGGATCTCCTTCCTTCCACTCGTGGAGTTTAGTTCCGTTCTTAGCCGCGACCAGGTAGTAGATCGGCATTTCTTTGGTTTCGCGATGAACCACCAGCTTGAATCGTTCGGCCAACAGCGTCTGGAGCATCTGCCGGAGCTGATTCTCATTAGCGCCAGCAGCCTTCGCTTCCAGGTCGAATCGATCGGAGTCGAGCCAGGCCGGCCCCCCGGAGAGCTGATACTGGGTGAGATGAAACGCCTCGAGAATAATCCTCCGGGCGGTCACACCAATCGGCGCACTGGCAACCCTGCCGGGCATAAAACGCAGGCCGCCTCCGCTTCGGGCCACGGGCGGGCCGCCGCCTGCTCCTCCGTTTCTGCCACCCCCGCTCCCGCTATACGGCTTGATGGACGCCACGTCGAAGGCAGGCTGTTTTTCGGCTGTCTGGCCGTAGACCAGACAAACGGCAATAGCCGGCAAGATGGCCTGCGCAATGGATTGCAGCATTCCGGGTCTTATTCTTTCTGTCAATGACGCTACGCTGCCGATCCGTGTTACCCCGAGATCTCCGTCCGGTGATTCGCCGCGATTGGGCGCAGCGTCTCCGGCCGCCCGCCGTCTCCGGTCAACCGCTGCCGGCCTGAGACGGTGGAGTCGGTGGAAGGCTGCCGGCAAGTCCACCGCTACAGTGTAGCGGTCGGATTCGCCGTTTTTTCTTTAGAATCAGCAAAACTGACTGCGCCCACCGCTTAGATCGTAGCGGCCGGGTGGGAGGGCGTCTCGGGAACGGAAAGGGATCTCCGGGCTGCCGTCCGGCGGCCTGGCCCCCGCGGGATAAGGTTGGCCGCAAGTCCACGGACACAGTGTAGCGGTCAGATCCGGCGTTTTTTCTTTAGAATCAACAAAACTGAACGCGCCCACCGCTTAGATCGTAGCGGCCGGATGGGGAGGCG
>JASHSS010000600.1 GCA_030038565.1 Bryobacteraceae bacterium | reverse complement strand
GGATCAGTTCGCCCGGGTGGGCCGGCGTGGTAGAACCGGGGTAAAGGCTGGAAGGCCCCACCAGGCTTCCGCTGACGTGCACCGCCGCTACGTACGGCCCGCCGTTGAAGACGAAGAAGGAGGGCGAACCCGGCGCCGCTTGCGCGGAGAATACCGTACTGGCCTGGTTGTTGGTGGGCGCCACCACCGGCTGACGCCGTCCAACTGAGTGGACATGCTTCCATTGGCAAAGTCGGAAGCCTGCCAGGTGCGGGTATCGCCCTCCGGCGCCAGCCCGGCAATCGCGGGCAGTGCGGCGGATGTCGTGTGATCGAAAAGCGCGCGCGCGGCGAACTGGCGCCCGCCCGGCGTTCCTCCGCCGGACGTGTTTCCTCCCTGGCAACCCCACAGGTAAGAGACGTACCCCGTCAACGCCAGGCGCCCGGTGTTCTTTCCGAGCGACATGAAGCTGGGATACCAGCCCCGATAATCGGCGCAGCCGTTGGAGTTGTCGAACGGGCTCCACGCCAATGCAACGTAGACTCGATTTACCCTCATTACGAATACCTCCAGCGCAATGCATCATAGCCGAAGCGGGCAGAGGGCTGCCCCTCAACGTTGCTAGCTTTGTGGCCGGCGGCGCGGGGCGAGGTCTTGCTTCGCCGTATTTACGCATGCCGCTGCCATACGGCCATTGCCGGGAGGGATGCCAACGAGCCACGCGGTGGCGGAGGAACCTGGGCGCCCGGGCGCTGTCCGCTTTCAGCACAATTTGTTCGCCATCGGACGGCTGGCGGCCGGAACGCATTGATGCCACGCGGCTTGCTATGGCATGCCGGCTGCCGATTCTTCGCGCATGGACCTGAAATTCGCCCTGCGCTCGCTGCGGAAGGCCCCCGCCTTCACCCTCCTGGCTGTGTTCGTCCTGGCCCTGGGAATCGGCGCCAACACCGCCGTATTCAGCGTGGTCAACGCGGTGCTCCTGCGGCCGCTGGCCTACCGGGATGCCGGCCGTATCGTCACGTTGGCCTCTTACTGGAAGAAACACGGCACCCAGGGACAGGTCTCCGCGCCGGACTTTCGCGACTGGCGCGACCAGAGCACCTCGTTCGACGCCATGGGCCGCTACGACGATTGGCCGGCCCCGGCCAGCGCCGGTACCGCCGCCGAGTTTACCCACATCGCCGAAGTGTCTCCGGGGTTTTTCGAGGTCTTCTCGGTGGCTCCGGTGGTGGGGCGCGGTTTCTCGCCCGAGGAATGGAAGTCGCACAGTGGGGTGCTGATCGGCTACGGATGGTGGCAGAACCATTTCGGCGGCTCGACGAACGTCATCGGCAAGCCGGTGCGCATCCTCAGCAAGGTGTTCACCATCACCGGGGTGATGCCGCCGGGGTTCGATTTTCCGGGTAAGACTACCGTCTGGGCGCCGGCCAATGCGCTCTTTGAGGAGACCACCTCGCGCTCGGCGCACAATTACCGAGTGATCGGCCGGCTCAAACCGGGCGTCAGCCTGGAACAGGCGCAATCGGAAATGGCCGGCATCGGCACGCGCCTGGAACAGCAATATCCCGAAAGCAATCGCAACAAAAACGTGGCCGTTACGCTGCTGCGCGACCGCATGGTGGGCAACGTCCGCCTGACCCTTTATTTGCTGCTGGGCGCCGTGGGCCTGGTCCTGCTGATTGCCTGCGCCAATGTGGCCAACCTGCTGCTGGCCAGGGCTTCGGCGCGCGGCCGTGAAATCGCCATTCGCGCCGCCATGGGCGCAGGCCGAGGCCGGATCGTGCGGCAGTTAATCGTCGAGAGCAGTTTGCTGGCGATCGCCGCCGGCGTGGCCGCAGTGGCGGTGGCGGCCTGGGGAACCTCGGCGTTGGTGGCGCTGGCGCCCGGCAATGTCCCGCGCCTGGAAGAGGCCAGCCTGGATGCGCGCGTGCTGGCTTTCACCTTCGGCATCAGCCTGCTGGCCAGCCTGATCTTCGGCCTGGCACCCGCTCTCGACGCCTCGCGCGTGGACCTCAACGATGCGCTGAAGCAGGGCGCCGCGCGCGGCACGGTGGGCGGCGGAACCCAGCGGCTCCGCGGCGCGCTGGTGGTGGCCGAGATCGCCTTTTCGGTGATTCTGCTGATCGGCGCCGGCCTGCTCATCCACAGCTTTCAGGCGCTCGCCGCCACTCCGCTGGGCTTCCGCCCCGACCATCTTCTGGTGATGCAGTCGAGCCTCCCCGCCTCGCTGGACAACGTGGAGCAACTCCGGTACGCGGCGCGGTTTTACCAGGAATTGCTGAGCCGCGCGAGACCGCTGCCCGGGGTTTCCGCCGCCGCGGTAACCCTGATGCCACCGGGGGACTCGGCTTCCGACGGCTCTTACTACGTCGATTCCCATCCGGAGATGCGGGATATGGGCGTCAACGCGCCGCAGGCTGTTTTCTCGGTGGTTTCCGGCGGCGCGTTCGACACGCTGCGCATTCCGCTCAGGGCCGGCCGGGATTTCAACGCCTCGGATACCTATGACGCGCCGTTCACCGCCATCATCAATGAAACCCTGGCACGCCGGTCCTTCGCTGGCCAGGATCCCATCGGCCACATGATCTCCTGCGGGTTCGATTCGTCCAAGCCCATGATGATCGTGGGAGTGGTGGGTGACATTCGCCAATACGGTCCGGCTCTAGCCCCCCAGGCGGAAATCTACATGCCGTACGGACAGCATCCCAGGGGCGAAATGTACCTGTTGGCGCGCACCGCCGGCGATCCCCTGGTGCTTTCGGGCGCCTTGCGCCGCATGGTGCAGGAGCGCTCCGCGGACACGCCGGTGAAGTTCTCGACCGAAGAGCAGCGCCTTTCGGAGAACGTGGCCGCCCCGCGGTTCCGCACGTTGCTGCTGATGGTCTTCGCCGGGCTGGCGCTGCTGCTGGCCATGGCCGGCGTTTACGGCGTCATGACCTACACCGTGGGACAGCGCACCGCCGAAATCGGCCTGCGGATGGCGCTGGGGGCCGGGCAGGGCGACGTCCTCGGGCTGGTGCTGCGACAGGGAATGCTGCTCACCGCACTGGGGCTGGCGCTGGGCCTGGCCGGCGCCCTGGCCGCGACCCGCCTGCTGCGCAGCCTGCTCTTTGCGGTCAAGCCCACCGACCCGCTCACCTACGCCGGAGTGGCCGCGCTGCTGGCGTTGGTGGCTCTGGGCGCCACTTACCTTCCCGCCCGCCGTGCCGTGCGCATCGATCCGCTGGCGGCTTTGCGGCAGGAGTGACCGGGGCCGGTCAGGCTTACCGGCGAGCACTCGCGCCGTGCGGGCCAGGCGGCCTGGTGGTGACCCGTGACGGCTGGAGCGGTGAATCGGGTCTCGGGAAGGCTTCGCGGCTGCCGTGGCGCATGCCGGAAGCTATCATGATAAAGCACCATGACGATCCGGAACTGGTATCTCAAGTTGGCCGCCGGTACGATGCTGCTGGCGGGCGCAGGCTCAATTCAGGCGCAGCAGCAGGCGGCCGCGCCTCCCGAAGGCTACCTCAAGACGGGCGCCCCCGATTTCTTTCTCATCGTGCCACCGGCGCCGGTTGCCGGCGACCCGCGCGACACAGCCGACCGCGCTATTTTTCGCGCCACGCGAAGCGCGCAGAACACGCCCCGATGGATGCTGGCGCAGCACGATGCCGACTGGTCCGTGAGCGGGTTGCTGGGCGCATTCGCCTGTGCGCTCGGTTCGGCGCCCGACAGCCGGAACGCTCCCCGGCTCAGCGCACTGGTGGCGCGTGTCACCAGCGACGGCAATGCGGCCTCGGGCGGCGTCAAGGATCGATATCGGCGCAAGCGCCCGTTCCTGGTGGATGACGGCCCTATCTGCGTCGCACGGGACGACGCCCTGGTGAATTCTTACGACTATCCGTCCGGACATTCCACTTTGGGATGGGTGACTGGCCTCATCCTGGCGGAACTGGAACCGGACCGTGCCACCGCCATTCTTGCCCGCGCGCGGGCCTATGGGGAGAGCCGCATTTTTTGCGGGGTCCACACCGCCAGCGCGGTCGAAGCCGGAAGGATTGTGGCTGCCGCGGTGCTGGCAGCGTTGCACCAGTCTCCCGCATTCCGCAAAGACATGCAGGCAGCCGGCAAGGAACTGGCCGCGCTGCGCAAGAACCATGGGGCCGAATCGGCGTCCTGTGCGGCGGAAGCCCAGGCTGTGTCCGAAAGCCCCTACTCCGTGCGTCCGGCCGAGCCGCGGTGACGCCGCCAGAGAGCCTCACCGGTTCAGCACAAAGGCGTACAACTGATCGCCGCCGGTGGCGAGGATATACTGTTTGCCGTCGAGTAAATACGTCTCGGGGGCGTTGCCCGAGGCGCCGATTCGGGAGTGCCAGAGCGGTTTGCCGGTGGCCGCCTCATAAGCCACAAAGTTCGGTCCATCGCCGCTGAACAGCAGACCGCCGTCGGTAGTCAATACTCCCGCGCTTCCCGAGATCTCGTGACGCCACACGACTTCACCGGTCCGGTAATCGATGGCGTCGATATAGGAGCCGTAGTTCACGCCTCCGCCGCCCATCGTGCCGCCAAGCCCCATAGACCCGCGCGGGTCGGGATCGATCAGGTAGGTGATGCGCAGGGAGTTATTCTCCGGCACATAGAAAAGTCCGGTGGACGGCGAGAACGACGGCGGCGGGTAATTGGTGACGTCGCCGTTGACGAGCGAGCCGGGAATCGTAGCATCCTTTCCGGGGTCGCGTTTCGGACGGCCCTTCTCGTCCAATCCGGAGGCCCAGTTGTTGTACAGGCCGAACTTGCCCGTTACCAGGTGCTCGCCGGTGACCCGGTCGAGGACAAAGAAGTAGCCGTTACGTTCCGCCGTCATGACGATCTTACGCGTGCGGCCGTTGAACGGCATGTCCGCCATGATGGGGGTCTGGGTCGAATCCCAGTCGTGCGTGTCATGCGGCGAAGTCTGGTAATACCAGGCCATCTTGCCGGTATCCACATTGACGGCGACCAGCGAGCAGGTATAGAGGTTGTCACCATCTCCACGGCCGGTAGTGTAGGCGGGCGTGGGATTACCGGTGCCGAACATGTAAAGGTGAGTTTCCGGATCGTAGGCGCCGGGAATCCAGGGTTGCCCGCCGCCATGACGCGCGGCGTCCAGGCTGGCCCATGTCTTGACCGCCGGATCGTCGGCAGTCATGGGGACGGTGTAGAAAATCCACTGGCGCTCGCCGGTTTCCGGGTCGAACGACTGCAGGAAGCCTGGCGCGTCCATATCGTTTCCCGTGCCCGCGAGTATGTGATCGCCGATCACGATCGGCGCCACGGATGAGAAATACTGCTCGTCGAAGCTCGAAATCTCTTTCTTCCACTTCTCCCTGCCGGTTTTGGCATCCAGGCATATCAGGTAATCGTCGTGAACTTCGAGGTAGAGATTGTTGTGCCACATCCCCATTCCGCGATTGCCGGTGTGAGTGCCTCCTCGAGTCCTCCAGTAGTAGTGCCAGAGGATGGTGCCGTCGCGCGCATCCACAGCCCAGGCGTTGTCGGGCGCGGACATATAGATCACCCCATCGACCATCAGGATTCCGCCGCCCAGACGGGCCGCGCCGCAACTGTTGAGATCGCCCTTGCCGAATCCGCCGACGATAATCGGGGCCGGCGCGCCGCCGCCTCCGCGTCCGAATCCGCCGCCAAAACCACCCTCCGGCCCCCCTCCGCCGCCCGTGCCGGTGGGACCACACGCCGTGGTGAACCGGGTAACCCAGGAGAGGCTCAGTTGCTTGACAGTGGACTGGTCTACCTGCTTCAGGGCGCTATGACGCCTGCCGGTATAGTCCCCGGAATAGGTGGTCCACTGTTCGTCGAGCGGCTTGAGGATTTCCGCCGGATTCAGGCCGTCCTGCTGGAAGGCGAAGCCGGGAATCGCCAATAGAGAGAAGATCAGGATACGTGTCATGGGATAGCCTATTTCACGGTCGCCAGAAAGGCCGTCACGTCGTGCATATCTTTGTCGCTCAGCGTGGGGACCAGCTTCTTGTGCGCTTCGTAAGGATCGTGCACTTCGACTCTGGGGGTATCGCCGTCGCGGGCGACGGTCTGCCGCGTTCCGTCGGCCATCGTCAGGGTCACATCGAAATCGTCCTTGCGCACCAGCACGCCTTCCAGTTTCTGCCCGCTCGACAAGGTGACGGTAACGGTGGTGGGTTTCATGCTCTCGCCGCCTCCGAAGCGTCCGCCGCGTCCCCCGCCGCCGCCTCCCCCGACCCAGGTGTTCTGGAGCATGCGCGGATCGGAATACTTCGAGGCGATGCCCTTGAGATCGCCGGATAGCGAGTGGCAGGCTGAGCATTTGGCCTTGAAATAACTCTCCCCTTCCGACGCATTTCCCACCAATACGTTGAGGGTCGATGGATCGACTGCCCCCGGCGGCCGGGCCTGCGATCCCACTTGTGCGAGCACGCTATGGATATACTCGGCAACCGCCGTGGTATCGGATTCGCCGAAATTGAAACCAGGCATGCCCTTGTCCTGCCGCGCACCGTGGACGATGGGACCGATCACCTCGCCGTGCATGTCGCTGAGCGCGGCGAGCGAGCGCAGAAGGCTGGGACCGCCCTGGTCGCCGCCCCGCAGGTCGGCGCCGTGGCAGGCGGCGCAGTTGACTCCGTAAACCGCTTTCCCCCGCGCGATCACCTCCGGCGATGCCAGCGGGCGGGTCTGCTGCGGGAAATTCGGCCCGCGGCGTCCCCCGCCTCGGCCGCCGGCCCCACGGCCGCCCGGTGCGCCCGGCGGCGTCTGTTCCGGCGGCTGCGCCCAAGCCAGGCTCAAGGCGGCGGCGATCACACACACCGGCGTTGCAGTTACGAACCTTCGCATTCCGATCCCCTCCCCAATTCCTGTTACGGCTGCGTGCGGCGATACCTAAGACAGAGCATCCTTGCAAAACTGGACACACTTCTTCATCTCGGTGATCACATCCGATCCCTCCGGCGTCTGGTACTCGTATTCGATGCTGGCCGGGAAGGTGTACTTATTGGTCTTCATGGTTTGCAGGATTTCCCGGATCGGTGTATCGCCCTTACCCCAGGGGAGGTTGTCGCCTCCCGGCGTGCCCTGTTTTCTTCGATCCTTGAGATGCATGCTGGCGATGCGGTCGTGGCGTTTCAGGATGAGGGGGACGGGACTTTCGCCGGTCCCGGCAAAATAGTGGCCGCAATCCAGGTTGATGGCGTTGCCCTTAGAGAGTTCCAAGGCGCGGTCCCAGGCGGTCATGGAAGCCTGGGTATGCGCGTGATACGCCACCAGCATGTGACGCCTGGCGGCAAAGTCCCCGAGGCGCTTGAGAAATGCCTCGTCAGTGGAAAGTTCCAGGGTAACCTGATTGGCCCCCAAGGCCTGCGCCACGTTGAAAATGTAGTCGTACTCCTCGTCGGACATGGTGGGCCGGGGCTCCAGCTTATAGGCGTAGATGGACACGCCCGCATCGTTGTACATCTTACGGAATTCCTTATATTTGTCCATCGAGACAGAAAGACGCCACTGCTTCAACTCTTCGGCCGCCTTCTGCTGGGCGGCCTGCTGCTCGGGCGTTAACGGAGCCCGCCCGCCACGGCCGCGTCCCGGTCCTCCGGGCCCGGCGCCCGGTGCGGCCGGAGCGCCCGGGGGGCCACCCGGTCCGCCGCGCTGGCCGCCG
>JASHSS010000599.1 GCA_030038565.1 Bryobacteraceae bacterium | reverse complement strand
CTGATCGCAGGCATAGCGCGCGTCGCTCAAATCGCGGCGGAATCGCTCCATCTCCAACCGGTCCCCTCCGGTCTGGCCCTCCAGCCAGATCTTCTGCATGTGCTTACTTTGGAGCACCGCGAGCACCGCCGAAGGGTCGCGGGTGACGTTGACCACCACCTCCGGCGAGACCCCCAGGGAGACCACCCCGTATTGCGAATCCGCGGAATGCTCTTCCTGGAAGAGTTTCGCCAGCGCCTCGCGCGCGGCCACGAAGTGGTCGAACGAAGTGTGCAGGGAATCGATCACGACCAGGTAGGTGCGCCGTGGTTTGGGCGCTGCCGAAGCCGCCGGCGCCGCCGGCGTGGAGGGCATCGCCGCGGGCGCGCCGCCTTTCTCCGGAATACCCAACTGCGGCGATCCGGAGCTTTCCACGCTGAAGGCGGTGATCTGCTGTTCCACGCCATCCTCGAAGACTTTGAAATCCGCCTGGGTGAGGCCGGCGAGGTGGTGCCCTTGCGGGTCGGTGACTACCACAGGAACCAGCACCTGCCGAACGTCTACCTTGATGGCGCCTTCGGGCGCGGCAAGCCTGGTTTCGACGGAGTTCAGCAGGCGCGCCAAACCCGCATCGGCGGGCGCGAGGCTTGCGGCTGCGCGAAGTTCCTCCACGCCCGCGTTGCTATCCCCGCTGCGGGCCAGGGCCTCGCCCAGATTGAAGTGCGCGTTGGGATCCCTGGGAGTCAGTTGAGCCGCCGCGCGAAATTCCGCCACCGCTCCCTTCGGGTCTCCCATTTGAAACAGTGCGATGCCCAGGTAGTTGTGCGCGGGCGCGAAATCGGGAGTGCGGATCACCGCTTCCCGCAGCTCGGCCGCCGCGTCGGCCTCATCGCCGATGGCGTGATACGCCAAGCCTAACTCATAGCGCAACATGGGAAGCTCGGGATCGAGCCGCAGGGCCTGCTCCAGCACTTTGGCGGCCTCGGCGGGATTCGAGCTAATCAGGCCCTCGCCGCGCGCCAATAACGCCTTGGGATCGGCGGCGCGGTTTTGCGCAGCGGCGCCCGTGGCCAATGCGAAAAAAGCGGCGCCCAGAAGTGCACGTATCACCCCGCGGCCTATTTGGACCCGCCTGCCAGCTTTCCAAGCTGTCCAAGCTGATCCTTCACCTGGGCGACATCCGGGGCATTGGGCGCGAGCTGTATATACGTTGTCAATTCGGCAGTCGCGCCGGCGTAGTCTTTCTTCTCGGCCAGTATCAGCCCCAACAGATAATCGGCTCGCGGGTTGGCATGCCGGGAGTCAAGCTTCACGGCTGCGCGCGCGGCTTTCTCCGCGGGATCGTATTTCTTCAGGTTATAGTTCGCCACCGCATCCGCGTACCACGCCTGCGGAAACTCGACCGGATCCAGTTCCACCGCGCGATCCAGGTACCTGGCGGACTCCGCCCAGTTGGCGCCTTTAGCCGCCAGCAGGCCGAGCTCGATGTACGGGACCACCAGTTTGGGATCGGCGTCCATGGCTTTTTTCAGAGCGGCACGCGCGGGTTCCACCGATTGCTGTTGGAGACGCAGTTTCCCCAGGCTGACCCATGCGTCGGCGTAGTTCGGGTAGAGCGCCACCGCTTTCTCGAAATCCTTGCCCGCTTCTGCCGGCTTGTTCTTCAACAGAACCTGCAGTCCATGCTCGTAGGCTTTTCGCGCCTCCCTGGGAGCCATCATCGAAGTGACGCTAATGGACGATCCCTCCACTCCCGTGATGCGATGCAGCACTATGGTGCCGACATCCGGATTATCGGCCGTCCGCCGATTAAACAAATCGATGGTGTCGGAGGTGTACCCCGCCACATTGGCGCGCAGGATACAATTCATCATCCGGTTTCCGAATGGGTCCGCGGCCAGCGCGTTCGCGCCCCCGGCCGATTGAGAACCTCCGAATCCATTGTTGGCGTTGCGGCCCGAGCCGGCGTCGGAAGCGTCGGTAACGGTCAGATTGCGGTCGCCCCACTGAAAGGTGAAGCGCCCTTTGGAATCAGTGTACGCCACCGTCTTCGACATCCCCCCGCAAACCCTCTCGATGGTGGCATTCTGCGTAACGGGCGCGCCATCCTCGGCCACTACCTTGCCGGAGAGATAAACCGGATTGGGCGATTGGATTCCCCGCGGATTGGCCTGCACGCTTTGCGTTCCGCTGCCGGGAGTGGGTGTGCCTCCCTCCATTCCACCCTGGGCGAAGAGGTTCACGCCGGCCATCGCTCCGAGGAGCACAACGAACGCCGCATCCTTCATTTTGGCACCCTCTCGGTGACTGAACTTACCCCGATTATGTCATAGATTTCAGAGCAGGGGCGAGGTGGCATGGTCTTCACCGGTCTTCACCACAGAGGCACGGAGTGCGCGGAGGAAGCACGGAGAAGAAAGAAGAAAAAGGCAGAGGTCACGAAGGAGAACTTTTCGCGAGGTATCGGAGAGCCGGCGCGCATATCCGGCCGCCCTCATTGGGACGCCGGCCGGTGTATAGTGCATTCTGAAAGGACTCCTATGACCTTGCCTACCCGCCGCGATCTGTTGCGCGCAGCCTTCGCGCTGCCCGCCGCCGGCCTGTTCGCCCGTTACCGGGCCCTCGCGGCGCCCAACGTCAATCGCCTGAAGATCACCAATATTCGCGCCATGGCTATCCGCAATATCGCGGGCAATTGCCTCATCCGCATCGATACCGATGGCGGCCTTAGCGGGTACGGCGAGGCGGGCGCCACCGGCCCGATGGCGCGCGCGCGCATCGAAACCATGAAAGAGCTTCTGATGGGCAAGGACCCGCTGAAGATCGAGGTGCACTTCCAGAATCTCACCAGCCTCATGCACACCTACATGGCCCACATCCCCACCATCAGCGGCATCGACATGGCGCTCTGGGACCTGGCCGGCAAGATCATCGGCGCGCCCGTTTCCACGCTGCTGGGCGGTCCGTTTCGCGACGCCATCCCCATGTACTCCCACGGCATCGATCTCAACATGCTCGACAAATCCTCCTGCCGCGACTGGGCCCAGCGCATCAAACAAATGCCCGAGGGCTTCACCGCCTTCAAGAACAACATCGACCCGCTGCTCGGCGTGCCCGCCGCCCGCTTCGCCGCCACGCTCACCACCCAGCAACTGCGCAATGTGGCGCGCGGCTACGCCAACTGCCGCGAAGCCGTGGGCGACGATATCGACATCGCGGTGCATTGCCATAACGAACTCGACACGCCCAGCGCCATGGCCGTGGCGCGGGCCGTCGAGCCGATGAATCCGCTGTTCATCGAGGACGCGCTCAACCCGCCCTTCTCGGAAGCCTGGATGGCGCTGCGCCGCTCCACGCGCGTGCCCCTGCTCACCGGCGAAAAGCTCGAGATGGTGCGCGGGTTCAAGCCCTTCCTCGACAGCCAGGCGGTCGATATCATCCACCCCGACCTGGCCTTCGCCGGCGGCATCACGGGGACGCGCAAAATCGCCGATTACGCCGCGCAGTTCCGCATTCCCGTGGCGCTCCACAACGTCGGCTCGCTGGTGCTGACCTATGCCAACGCGCACTTCGGCGGCTCGATCCAGAACTTCTACCGCTCCGAAAGCCAACTCGGGCGCCCCGGCCACTACATCGAAGGAATGGCCGCCGCGAACCCGCCGGACGTGCGCAAGGGGCTGCTCAGGGTGCCCACCGGCCCCGGACTTGGCCTGGACATCAATCCCGATTTCCTGCGGAAGAACCTGGCGCCCGGCGAAGAATACTGGGCGTGAGAGACCGCCGATGGACCACCGCGAGGCCGGGCGCTTATGGGACGGGAATGCGGCCGCGTGGACCCTCCTTTCCCGCCAGGGCTGGGATGTCTATCGGGACGCGGTCAACACCCCGGCCTTCCTCGAAATGCTCCCCGATATCGCCGGAAAACTGGGGCTGGATGTGGGCTGCGGAGAGGGCCACAACACACGCTTGTTTCGCGAGCGGGGCGCGCGGATGTACGCCGTGGATGTGGCCCCCACGTTCGTGCGGCTGGCCGCCGAAATGGAGGCGCACGAAAAGGACGCCATCCGCTATGCCGCCGCCAGCGCCCTGGAGTTGCCCTTCGCCGCGCGCCAGTTCGACTTCGTGACCGCGGTGATGAGCCTGATGGATCTTCCCGGCCACGCCCAGGCCTTCCAGGAGATTCACCGCGTCCTCCGCGCCGGAGGCTTCCTGCAGTTTTCCATTTCGCATCCTTGTTTCACTCCGCCCTATCGCCGCCTTTTACGCAACGCGCGGGGAGAGGCCTACGCGGTGGAAGTGGGCCGCTACTTCGACCGCGTGGATGGGAAAATCGATCGCTGGCTGTTTTCGGCAGCCCCCACCGCGGCCAAGGCGGGGATGAAGCCTTTCGAGGTCCCGGTTTTCCACCGGACGCTCTCGGAGTGGCTCAACACGGTGCTGGCGGCGGGATTCGTGTTGGAGCAGGTGGCCGAACCAAAAGCCGGCGAGGCCACCGCGCGCCGCGTCCCGTTGGTTCAAGACACCCGCGTAGTGGCGTATTTTTTGCACATCCGCTGCCGCAAGCCTGTATGCCAATCGGGATGAGGAAATTGACACCCGCCGCCCGGTGCGAGAGAATCGCCGCAGTGCCATCCATTCGCCGACCGATATCCCCGTCCACCGCCTTGGCGCTTGCCTCGGCGCTCGCCTTGGCGCTCGCCCCGGCGCAAACCGGCCCGGCCCCCGATACAACCATCCGCATCGATGTCAACCTGGTGCAAGTGGATGCCGTGGTCACGGATTCGCGAGGCCGCCGCGTCACCAGTCTTCCGGCCTCCGCCTTCGAGCTTCTTCAGGATGGCAAGCCGCAGTCCATCACCAATTTCAGCTACATCGCCAACGGGCCGGCAGCCGCCCCCGCCGCCAAGACCGCGGTCGCGAAACCGGTGAAAGGCGAGACGCCGCCGCCACCGCCGCCATTGCGGCCCGCGGACGTCCACCGTGCCCTCGCGCTGGTGGTGGACGACCAGGGACTGGCCGGCGAGAACATACCGCTGGTTCGCGGCGCGATCCGCAATTTCCTGGACAATCAGATGCGTCCCGGCGACATGGTGGCGATTATTCGCACCGGTGCAGGCATGGGCGCCTTGCAGCAGTTCACCACCGATAAGCGTCTGCTGTATGCCGCGCTCGACCGGGTGAAGTACGGCCAAAGCCGCGTCGGCGTGAGCAGTTTTGCGCCCTTGGGAAGCACCGTGCGCGGCACCGCCATGCTGGACCATTTCCGCGAAGAGAGCCTGTCGGTTGGAACGCTGGGCGCGCTGCGCTTCGTGGTAAACGGCATGCGCGATTTTCCGGGACGCAAATCGGTGATCCTGTTCACCGAAAACATCCGCATGATTTATCGGGGCGCCACCGATCAAATGGTGGACCAGGCCGTCCAGGAACTGACCGATGCCGCCAGCCGTGCCTCGGTGGTCATCCATGCCATCGACCCGCGCGGAATGCCGGACTACCAGGTGACCTCGGCCGACGATACCTCGCACACGTCGCGCCGGCGGGTTTCGCGCGTTCCCGCGCAGCGCGAGCAGGAGGTGGTGGATACCGAACAGGGCATGTTCGTGCTGGCGGAGGAAACCGGCGGCCTGTTCCTGCACGACAGCAACGATCTGCCCGCCGCGCTGCGAAAAGCCGCCGACGACAGCGACGGCTATTACCTGATCGGCTACCATCCCGATGCGGCCACATTTGACACCGGCGGAGGCCCGCCGAAATTCCATCGCATCGAGGTAAAGGTGAAGGGCGCCGGGTTGCACGTCCGTTCGCGGACCGGGTTTTTCGGCGAGCCCGGCCGCGGGAATCAGCCGCTGGAGCATACCCGCCAGGCGGAAATCGTACACGCCTTGCAATCTCCGTACTCCCCCGGCGCGATTCGCCCACGACTGACCGCGGTATTCACCGATGAGCCGCAGGCCGGGACCTCGATCAACGCCCTGCTGTATTTCCAGCCGGCGGAGCTGAAGTGGTCCACGGAGCCGGACGGCAGCCACAAGGCTTCGATGGATCTGGCCGCCGCGGCTTTCGACGAAAACGGCCTGGCCCTGGCGCCCGTGGATACCACCCTGGCGTTGCAGATGAATGCCCAGCAGTACGCCGCGGCCCTGGAAAAAGGGCTGGTGTACGGCATCCACATTCCGGTCTCCAAGCCGGGGCCTTACCTGGTGCGCGCGGCCGTGCGCGATCCGGCTACCGAGGGCACTGGTTCGGCGCAGCAGTTCCTGGAGGTTCCGGATGTCGCGAACGGGCGCCTGGCCCTTTCGGGCATCGTGATTCAGGACGACGCGGTGAAAGCGGAGGCTAACCCTCTAGCTGGCGCCGCGGCGGCCGCGGACATCACCGGCGGCGCGGCCCGCCGCATCTTCCGGCGCGGCACGGCGCTGGCGTATTTCTACGAAATCCTCAATGCCAAGGCTGCCGGTGGGCAGCGCCCCGAGTTGGAAGTCCAAACCCGGATGTTCCGCGACGGGGCGCCGGTTTTGGACAGCAAGACGGACCTGGATGCGACGGCGGGCGCATCCGACCCGCGGAACTTGCGGGCCCGCGGACGTCTGACCCTGGGCCGCGGCCTGACACCCGGCGAATATGTGCTGCAGGTGATTGTCACCGACAAACTGGCCCGGAAGTACGGCACCGTGACGCAATCGGTGGATTTCGAAGTCGAGCCGTAGGACCCGGTCCGCTCATTTGCGCTTTTTGGCGCGCTTCTTTCGCGTTTTCCCGGTCCCCGCGAGGTGGTCCGCCTCAGCGTGCTTGCGGGAGACCTTTTCCTTGGCTCCGTGCTTGAGCGGGTCGGCGGGCTGATATCCCAACTCCGCCGAGAGGATCTCCACCAGGCGCCCGAGCACCTTGACCCGCGCCCAGTACTTGTCGTTGCCCTCCACCAGGCACCACGGCGCGGTCTTGGTGCTGGTCTTTACCAGCATCTCTTCCACGGCTTCCTCGTACTCGCTCCACTTCCCGCGGTTGCGCCAATCTTCGTCTGTGAGCTTCCAGGCCTTGTAGCCGATGGCCTTGCGCTCCTCGAAGCGGCGGAATTGCTCTTCCTGGGAGATGTGTATCCAGAACTTCGCCAGGATGGTCCCGAAATCGCGCAACTGGCGCTCGAAGGAGTTGATCTCCTTGAAGGCGCGTTTCCATTCCTCTTCCTTGGCGAAACCTTCCACGCGTTCCACCAGCACGCGGCCATACCAGGAGCGGTCGAAAATGGCGATCTGGCCGCGCTCCGGCAGCCGTCTCCAGAAACGGTACAGATAGTGCCGCGTCTTGTCTTCGCCATGCGGCGCGGCGATGGGATAGACCACGTAACCGCGCGGGTCGAGTTTCTCGGTGATGCGCTTGATGGCTCCGCCCTTGCCGCCGGCGTCCCATCCTTCGAAGGCGATGACCACCGGCCGCTTGCGCAAATACACCTGGTAGCCGAGCTCGCGCAGCTCGATTTGCCGGCGCGTGATTTCGCGGACGTAGGCGTCCCGGTCGAGCGACAGCGTGAGATCGATAGTTTCCAGCATCAGGAGCCTCCCTCGCCCAGCGATTCCATGGCATCCCGCAACTGCTTGTCCTTGGCCGCCGCGCCGTTGACGGCCACGGTGACCGGAGCGTTCGCGCCCAGGCGATCCTCCATGGCGCCGATCAGCGTCTCGAAGATTTTCTTGCGCGCGTACCACTTCGAGGTCGCTTCCACGATGGTCCAGGGCGCGAATTCCGACTCGGTCAATTCCAGCATTTCCTCGATGGCATCCAGATACTGGCCGTATTTTTTGTGGCGGGCCCAGTCCATATTGGTCACCCGCCAGGCTTCCAGCGGCTTCTTCTCCAACGCCTGGAAGCGTTCCTTCTGCTCCTTCTTGCTGATGTGCAGGAAGAACTTCAGAATGGCCGTGCCGTCGTCGGCCAGCATGCGCTCGAACTCCGTGATGTCGCGGTAGGCGTCCCGCCAGGCTTTTTCGGGGACGATCCGCTCTACGCGGTCTTCCAGCACGCGGCCGTACCAACTGCGATCGAAAATGACCATCTCACCGCGGTTGGGAACCTTCAGCCAGAACCGCCACAGCCACGGCCGCTGCTGCTCGTAGGTGCGCGCCGCGGTGATCGGATAGAGTTTGAAGCCGCGGGGGTCGAGCCGTTCGGTCACCGCCGAAATGGCGGTTCCCTTTCCGGCGGCGTCCCAGCCTTCAAACACGATTACCGTCGGGATGCCATGTTCCCAACAGGCCTTCTCCAGGTCGTACAGCCGCTGCTGCAGACCCGGCAGCGCGAGTTTGTAATCCTCGCGCGACAGTTTCCTCTTCAAGTTGATGTTTTCCAGCATTGGCGTTCGGATCAATTCCAGCCGCGAGAGCGAGGAACCGTCCGCTATTCCCCCATCTCTCTTCGGATGGCTTCCGCGATGCTTTGGCTGAAGCCCTCCACGCGCTCCAGGTCAGGGCCTTCCACCATCACGCGGGCCAGCGGTTCGGTGCCGGAGAAACGCACCAGCACGCGGCCGGCGCCGCCGAAAGCTTTTTCCACGCGTCGAATCTCGTCGGCCACGGCAGGCACGGTGGTGAGTTCCTTCTTGACGCGCACCCGGACATTCACCAGCCGCTGCGGGTAGATCTCCAGGCCGTGCAGCAACTCGTCCAGAGTGGCCCCTGCGCGGCGGGCGGTTTCCATCACCCGCAGGGCGGTGAGCATGCCGTCGCCGGTAGTGGCATAGTCGCGGAAGATGACGTGTCCGGACTGCTCGCCGCCCAGCACGGCGCCCAAACGCACCATCTCCTCGAGTACGTATTTGTCGCCCACGGGCGTGCGCACCATGCGGATGCCTTCCCGTTCAAGAGCTTTTTCGAGGCCCAGATTGGCCATTACGGTGGAAACCACGAGATCGCCGGCCAGGCGCCCGGCGGCCTTCAGGGCGCGCGCCGAAGCCAGCAGCACGCCATCGCCGTTCACCTCCCGGCCGGTCGCGGAAACGAAGATGGCGCGGTCGGCATCGCCGTCGAACGCCACACCCAGGTCGGCGCGCCCTTCCACCACCGCCTGGCGCAGCGGCTCGATGTGAAGCGCGCCGCAGTTCAGGTTGATGTTGCGGCCATCCGGGGCGGCGCAGAGCGTGCGCACCTCGGCTCCCAGGCGCGCGAACAATTCGGGCGCCAGCCGGTAGGACGCGCCGTTGCCGCAATCCACCACCAGACGAAGGCCGTCGAGGCGCGCCGCGCATGTGGAAAGCAGGTATTCCAGGTATTGGCCCGCCAGCGCGCCATCCGCCGCGAGACGCGCGGGGAGGGGCTGCAGACCCTGTTCGCGCAGCCGGAAAATCTCCTGCTCGATGGAATGCTCTTCCGCATCCGGAAGTTTAAAGCCGCTGCGGGAGAACACCTTGAGGCCATTATCGCGGTAGGGATTATGGGAGGCCGAAATCATCACTCCGGCGGCGAACGGGCCGCCGCGAGTGAGCCATGCCACGCCCGGCGTAGTGATCACACCCGCATACCGCACGCGCACGCCGCGGCTCTCCAGGCCCCCGGCGGCCGTCGCGGAAATCCATTCGCCGGACTCGCGCGTGTCGGCGCCGATCAACACTTCCGCGCCATGGTGCGCCCGCAGGACGTCCCCGGCCAACGCCACCCCAAACGCAAAGACCGTGGCCCGGTCCAGCGGGTATTCCCCCGCCACTCCTCGAATGCCATCAGTGCCAAAAAGCTCTTTACCCAAGGCTTCTCCTTTTCTCCCGCCGCTATTCCTTTTTCATGACCGCGGTGACGGTGACCTGCGGAGAAGTTTCAAATCGCA
>JASHSS010000598.1 GCA_030038565.1 Bryobacteraceae bacterium | reverse complement strand
CGGCGTGCCACGCGCCGGGCGGGGGCGGGAGGCGGCCAGAGTGCGTGAGGGCAAGGGGTTTGGCGGACGCGTCCGGCGGCCGGGGGCGAGGAAGAGACGCCCCGTGCCTGCCCAAATAGCGGCAGGCAGGCCGGGAAACGGCGTCCGGCCGCCCTCAGAGTTCGCGCCAGGAGGCGTGGATCTCCGGCTGGTAGCCGTGACGGAAACATTCCACGATGGGGCGCGGGGTGAGGACAGTGACGGTCGAGCCGGCGGGGCGAGGGATGCGCGCGGCATAGCGCTCCGGGGACCATAGCAGCAGGGCATCGTTCCAGACCAGGTGGAAGGATTGGCCAATGGCGACGAAGCAGCCGTTGGGCAGGGTCTCCAGCGGCGCCTGCCAGATGATCTTTGCCCCGTGGCGGCCGATCCGGTGACGATGGAGTTCCGCGTCGATCTCGTCGGCGTGGGCAGTGTCTTCACCACGGAGGCGCGGAGAGCGCGGAGGAAGCACGGAGAAGAGCAAAGAGGGGGGCACACGGGAGGCGTCGATTTCGTCGGCGTGGGCAGTGTCTTCACCACGGAGGCGCGGAGAGCGCGGAGGAAGCACGGAGAAGAGCAAGGAGGGGGGCACACGGGAGGCAGCGATTTCGTCGGCGTGGGCGGTGTCTTCACCACGGAGGCGCGGAGAGCGCGGAGGAAGCACGGAGAAGGGCAAAGAGGGGGGCACCCGGGAGGCGTCGATTTCGTCGGCGTGGGAAGTGCCTTTACCACGGAGGGGCGGAGGGGGCGCGGCCTGGACCCAGGAAGCCGCGGAGAAAACGGCGGGGAAGGCAGAGTTTCCCGAGAGAGGCATCGCCGGGTTGGCGGCGCGCCAAGCGATCCAGGCATGCTGGAAGGCCAGAAAGCGGCCGCGGCGGCACTCGGCGCAGGGGCGGTGGCCGGCGGCGAAGGCTACCGCTTCATCCAGGAAGAAGAGTTCCGTGTAACGGTGGGGAGACATCACCGCGCGGCGAATGCCCTTGAATTCGAGGAGACAGGTGAGCCAGCGGCGGCCCTTCGCCTGGCGCACGATTTCGCGCGCGTCGTTGTGCAGCGCGCCGCCGCGGTTTCCCATGAACGTCCCGCGAGCGGAGGAGCGGAAGATTACGCCATCCGGGCCGACACGATTTTGGAGAGGCATCCGAGGCTCGCAATCACAGGATCGCGCGGGCGCTCGCCTGCGGCGGCCGGTGATCCGCCGGCGCACCGTGACAGTGGAGCCGCCCCGCGGAGGCGTCGCGCGAGACGCCGTCGAACCGGGCGCGTTGGTTTCAAGCGGCCTGCGGCGCGATTACCGTTTGGGCATCCGGGCCGGGGGGCGGAACATCGCCACCGGGAGAGGGCGGCGGCGCTTCGCTGGGCGCCGGTTCGGCGGGTTGCGCTGTGCACGCGGGGCAGCAATGTCCGCAATACCACCCGTGCAGATCCTCGGGCATGTGCAGATGACTGGGCCAGTTCCCGCATTTGTCGCAACAACCCCTGATGCGTACCGAGATGTGACAGTTCGGCCTCATGGGCTCCGATGCTAGCACGCCACGCTCCAAAGTTCCACCCCCGCGGAATCAGGCTTTTAACGAAACAACGCGGACGCGCCTGGGGCAAAATTTCGCCACGCCCGTGCTACTCTGCCCATGTGAGGATCGGCATAACCTGTTACCCCACGTACGGCGGCAGCGGGATTGTCGCCACCGAGCTGGGATTGGAGCTGGCGGCGCGCGGCCATGAGATCCACTTCATCAGTTACGCCAACCCCATCCGTCTGGATCCCGGGACGCCGCGCATTCATTACCACGAAGTAGAAGTTTCTACCTATCCTTTGTTTCAGTATCCG
The DNA here is from genome assembly GCA_030038565.1 of Bryobacteraceae bacterium. GTDB lineage: Bacteria > Acidobacteriota > Terriglobia > Bryobacterales > Bryobacteraceae > JOPF133. The sequence continues at coordinate 6,419 of JASHSS010000598.1, read as the reverse complement.
CCGTACTGCCTGGCGCTGGCCTCGCGCATGGCGGAAGTGGCGGAGTGTTACGAACTGGATCTGCTGCACGTACACTACGCCATTCCGCACTCGATTGCCGCGCTGCTCGCCAAACAGATGACCACCAGCCGCCGGCTGCCCTTCATCACCACGCTGCACGGGACCGACATCACCCTGGTGGGGGCGGACCGCTCGTATTTTCCGATCACCAAATTTTCGATCGAACAATCCGACGGCGTGACCACCGTGAGCAGTTATCTGGAGAAGCAGACGATGGAGGTTTTCGGGATCGTCAAGCCCATCCGGGTGATTCACAATTTCGTCAACTGCGAGCTGTACCGGCCGCGGGCGGAGCGGAGTGCGGGAGAGAAGCGGCTGATCCACATCTCCAATTTCCGGCCGGTGAAGCGCGTGCTGGACTGCATCCGGATTCTGAAGGAAGTGCGTCGCGCGGGTCCGGTGCACCTGCTGATGGCCGGGGACGGGCCGGAGCGCGGGCCGGCGGAAATGCTGGCGCATCAACTGGGAGTTCATCGCGACATCACGTTCCTGGGGAAGCAGGACCACATGGAGCGGCTCATCCCGCAGGCCGACGTGCTGCTGCTGCCGAGCGAGATGGAGGCGTTCGGGCTGGCGGCGTTGGAGGGGATGGCGTGCGGGGTTCCTCCGGTGGCCACGCTGACCGGCGGGGTGAGTGAGCTGATTACCCACGGCGTGGACGGCTACCTGGCGGCGGTAGGGGACATCGCCACGCAGGCTGGTTACGTGACCGCGCTGCTCACCGATGATGCGCTCTATGAGCGGGTGTCGCGGGCCGCGCGGCGCAGCGCCGAGACGCGCTACTCCACCGAGAGCGTGATCCCCGAATACGAGCGCTATTACGACGAGGTTTCGGGAGGCGGCGCATGAACCTGCTGGCGGTGGGGGCGCACCCCGACGATATCGAATTCGGCTGCGCGCCGGTGCTGATACAGGAGGTCCGCAAAGGCAACGCGGTGCGGATGCTGGTGCTCTCGCGAGGCGAAGCGGGAACCGCCGGGACCCCCGCGATTCGCGAACAGGAAGCCCGCCAGGCGGCCGGGCGGATCGGGGCAGCCATCGAATTCCTGGATTTCGGCGGGGACTGCCACCTGGAATACAAGCCCGCCCAGAGCTTGCGGATGGGCGCGGAGATCCGGCGCTTCCGCCCGCACATCGTGCTGGCCCCGCATCCGGACGGGAATCAGCACCCGGATCACGCGGTGGCCGGGCGGCTGGTGCGTGACGCTTGCCGGCTGGCGCGCTACGGCGGCCTGGAGGAACTGAGCGCCTGGCCGGTTCACAAGGTGGACAACCTTTTCTTCTACAACATCACCCGGCACGTGGGACAGGCGCCGGACGTAGTCATCGGGATCGCCGATGTCATGGAGGAGTGGGAGGCGGTGATGAACTGTCACCAGACGCAGGTGACCTCAAAGGGCTACATCGAATTACAGAAATCCGCGGCGCGGCTGCTGGGCCTGGCGACGGGGGCGGAGTATGCGCTGGGGCTGTACGCCAACGATCCGGTGCGGCTGGCGGGGCTGTCGGACCTGGTGCTTTCGGCGAGGAATTTTTAGGATGCGAGTGGGAGGGTTGAACCGGGCGAGCGTCGTCTTCACCGCGGAGCCGCGGAGGGGTGCCCTCTGGGCCCGGAGGAAGCATGCGAAGAAGGCTCTCGCAAAGGCGCTGAGGCGCAAAGCGCCGCCAAGAAAATTCTGGGGAGAGAGGCTTACCCTGCGGTCTCTGGTTTGGGATTCTCCGTGCTTCCTCCGTGGACTCCGCGCCTCCGTGGTGAAGACGGCGCCCTTGGTGGTGGCGAGTCTTATCATGGCCGGTTGTGCGCGGGCGCCGCAGGGTGGGGCCGATCCGGGACTGGCGGCCGAAATCGGGAGGATACGAGCCATCGATAATCACGCGCATCCGGTGCGGTGGGTGAGCGCGGGAGAGAAGCCCGACCGCGGCTTCGACGCGCTGCCCGTGGAATCCATGGAGCCGGAATCCGACCCGGTGGCGCTGCGCCCGGGATCTCCGGCCGTCCAGGAGGCGCATCGCGCGCTCTACGGCGGGCAGACCAAAGCGCAGGTGATGGCCGCCAGGGGCGCGCAATATCCGGCCTGGGTGTTGGACCAGATGGGCGTCGAAACCATGCTGGCCAATCGCGTGGAGATGGGGAACAGCATTGAGCCGCCGCTATTCCGCTGGGTGCCGTACGCGGATGCGCTGATTTTCCCGCTGGATAATGCGCAGCTTGCCGCGCGCACTCCCGACCGGCGGGGCTTTTTCGCGCTGGAAGACCAGCTACGGGCGCACTACCTGGAGGCCGTCGGCTTGCGGCAAATTCCCGGCACGCTGGCCGAGTATTTGTCGCGGGTGGTGACTCCGACCCTGGAGCGGCAAAAACAGGGTGGGGCGCTGGCCGAGAAGTTCGAGGCGGCTTATCTGCGCTCGCTGGCCTTCGACCCGGTGGACCAGGCCGCGGCGGCGCGGATTTACGGACAGTTCGCGGGCCGGGCCGCGCCGGGCGAGGCCGAGTACAAGCCGCTCCAGGATTACCTCTTCCGCTACATCGCGGCCGAGTGCGGGCGGCTGGGGATGGCCGTGCATCTCCACACCATGGCCGGGGCGGGCGGATACTTCGACGTGTCGGGCGCCAATCCTCTGAACCTGGAATCGGTATTGAACGATTCCAGCCTGCGCAAGACGCCGTTCGTGATGCTGCACGGCGGCTGGCCTTTCATTCGCGAGATTGCGGCGCTGCTCGAGAAGCCCAACGCGTACCTCGATTTCTCGCAGCAATCGCTGATGCTGCCCCCGGCCACGCTGGCCGGAAACCTGCGCGAGTGGCTGGAACTGAATCCCGAGAAGGTCATGTTTGCGACCGACGCTTACCCCTACAGCGACGAGATGGGGTGGGAGGAATCCGGCTGGATCGCGGCGCGCAACGGAAGGGAGGCCTTGGCCCTGGCGCTGACGGCCATGCTGCGCGATGGCGAGATCACCCGCACGCGGGCCAGCCAACTGGCGCGCATGGTGCTGCGGGAGAATGCGCGGGGCTTGTACGGGCTGTGAGGATCGGGCGGCCGGCTCCGCCTGCCTCGCCGCGAATCAGCAGCCGCAGGTGGCGTCTTCCGACAGACCGCTTGCCGCGCGCGACCCCGGCTTATCTCAGAGGTGCGCCTTCGCGCGACCGCTCCTACCGCGGATAAACCCGGAAATCGTCGAAATACGTCACCGAGTCGGCCATCGTGCACAACCCTACTTTGCCGGCGGAAAAGGTGTTGTCTTCGCCTTCCAGGATGCGGCGGTGGTCCACGTAGATCTGAAAATGGTGGCCCCGCGCGGAGACTTTCAGAATGCTCCAGGCGTTGAAGGGGATGTCGTGTTTCACGCCCGGAACCAGCGGGATGCGCCTGCCGTTTTCCACCTTATCCACAGCCACGGTGTTCTGCACCACGTTGGTCCGCACCAGGTAGTAGTTGTTCTCGTCCCGATAGCGCCATACCAGCCCGCCGCCGGGATCCTGCCGCCCGGCCACCGGCTTGATGCGCACGCTAACGTCGCCGTCGCGCAGGTTGAAGTTATCCAGGATCGCCAGCGGCGCCCGGTTGGCCGCCGGGTCGTTGGATAGTTGCGCCAGAACATAGGGCTGCGTGGGGGCCGTGCGGTCCTTCCGTATCTCCCACCGTGGCGCGCTTCCGGGATTAGCCAGTACCACGCTCCAGCCCGCCGGCGCCCTGCCGAGCTGGCCGGAATCGAAATTGATCACCTTCCCGGGCGCCCCTAACAGCCCCAAGGAGATCATCCAACCTATCGCCTTCATGCTACTTGACTTCCGGGGCCTGGCGCGTGGCCATCACCCATAACTTCGATTCTAACGCAACCGCACGGCGTCAGTCTGTGCGCAAAGGGCGGGTAGGCCAGCCCCCTTGTGTGGGTAGCTACCATCACCGTACTACAGGGTTCCCCTGAAGCGCTTTCGCTTGCCTTCACACTATCGATAGCTTGTTCTTGGCCGGCGCGTGCGGTTCCTCGTCGTCCGGGCCCGCCAGCCCCACCCCCGGACGCGCGATCCTCAGCGCGACCACCATCGCCAGAATCGGGCCGCAGGCCATTGCCCCAAACCACGGCGCGAATAACTTGCCGGTGGAGATTCCAGCCGCCAGGACCAGCCCTGCCGTGGCTAGCATGGGAATCGCCGCGACCTTTTTGATCTTCCGGTACCGCCAGGAACGGCGCTTGGCGGCATTCCCGACCCAATATCCGTACACCGGTCCCACGGCCACAACCATCTGGAGCGAAGCGATCTTCCAAATATCCCCGCTATCCATAGATCCGAGGATTATATGAGGAGAATCCCGCGAAGTCCAGGGAAATCTCGTCCGTGGTTCCGGGCCCGAAACCGAAATGCAGCCCCTGCCTTGGCATGAATACCCATGCGATAATCGCACCCATGGGCGCAGCATCTCAGTCGATTCTTCGCACTTCCGCAAGTCTCCTGTTCTTCGCCGCCGTATCCCTGGCGCAGCCTCCCGGCGGCCGCGGCGGCCCCATGCCCGAAGGCCTCCGCCAGGCGCAGCAGTTACTGCGTGACGGCCAAACCGCCGAAGCCCTGGCAGCCGTCCGCGCACAGTTGGCCGCCGCCCCGGATTCGCCCCAGGTGGCCAACGGCGCGGGCACCCTGCTCGACCTGATGGGCCACGGCTCCGAAGCGCGGCAGGCCTTCCAAAAAGCCATCGACCTGGCTTCCACCCCCGCCGCCAAGGCCAATGCCGAGCGCTCCATGGCCATGTCCTACGCCTTCGATGGCGATTGCAGGAACACCGCCAAATACGAGCAGATGGTCTTCGAGTATTGGATTACCCAGACCTCCGCCGACCCCCACAACGCCTGGTATCAGCAGGGCGAGATGGCCGACGAGGCCGCCCGCGTGTGCATCGATTCGGGCGATCTCGACACCGCTTACCAATACTACAAAATGGGTTACGAGGCCGGCATCCAGGAACCCGGTATCGCCCCCGGCCGCAAGCTGCTCTGGGAATACCGCTGGGAGCACGCCCAGGCGCGGATCACCGCCCGCCGCGGCAATCAGGCCGAGGCCCGCAAGCACGTGGAAGCCGCCCGCGCGGCCCTCGACCGCATAGCCGCCGCCGACGCCGGCCTGGCCAACCAGCAGAAGCAGTTCCTTCCCTATCTGACCGGCTACGTGGCCTTTTACGCCGGCGATTACAAAACCGCCCTGGCGGATTTCCTCGAAGCCGGCAACGATCCCTTCATCCAGTGCATGCTCGGCCAGACTTACGAGAAGCTCGGCGATAAGGACAAGGCCATGGAGGCCTACCGCCGCGCCGCAGCCACCACCGCCCACAACCCTCCGGCCGCCTACGCCCGGCCGTTTGCGCGCAAGAAGCTGGGCTAACCGTATGCATGCCGCCACCTTCATCCTGCTCTCGGCTGCCTGTGTCTGCGCCGCGCAAACCGCGCCTCAGCCGTTCGACTCACACCTGCCGCCGGCCGTTCCGGAAGTCTCCGGAAAGGTCGTCGAAGCCGCTACCCTGCGCTACATCGATACCCGAATTGGAACCGGCCCGGTGGCTGCGCCCGGCATGGAATACACGGTCCACTATACCGGCTGGCTGCGCGACGGCACCAAATTCGATTCCTCCATCGGCCGCGAGCCTCTGAAATTCGTGCAGGGCCGCCGCCTGGTGATCGCCGGCTGGGAAATGGGCTTCGAAGGCATGCGGGTGGGGGGCACGCGCCGCCTGTTCATTCCCTACCAGTTGGCTTACGGCGAGCAGGGGCGCGGGTCCATCCCTCCCAAGGCCGAATTGATCTTCGACGTGGAATTGCTGGCGGTGAAAGAGGTCCCCCCGGTTCCCGCCGCGGCCGATCTGCTGCTGCCCTTCGGCGAACTGCGCGATCACGTGATGGCGCTGGCGGAAGCCGTTCCGGAGGAAAAATACGCCTGGCGCCCCGGCCCCGGCGTGCGCTCTTTCCAGGAGGTCTTTCTGCACATCGCGCTGGGCAACCGGCTCATGCTGAACATTGCGTCAGGCCAGCCGCACGATGCCCTACTGAAGCAGATCGACGAAAATTCCGCCGCCGAAAAGGCCCCCGCCACCAAGGCCCAGATCCTGGAAAAGCTCCGCGACAGCTTCGAAGCCGTGCGCCAGACGCTGGAAAATGCCCGCCCCGGAAACCTGGCCCGCACCGTAGATTTCTTCGGCGCCGCAACCACCCAGCGTGGCGTGCTGGCGTCGCTCGATACGCACATCGCCGAGCACCTCGGCCAAGCTATCGCCTACGCCCGCATGAATGGTATCGTGCCGCCCTGGTCGAAGTAGTCCGAGCCGCCGGGGGCATCCCGTCAGAGACCGCCCTCTCTGCTCTTATTGCTT
>JASHSS010000597.1 GCA_030038565.1 Bryobacteraceae bacterium | reverse complement strand
CGCGCTGGATGATCGGCGTGGTTCCGACGCAGAAGCTGGATTTCATTACCACGCGGCTTTCGTTTCCCGAGGCCTTCAATCAATCCGTGCGGGAGAACGCCAAGGGAGCCATGCTGATGGGCGAAGTCCTCAAGGGCCTGGTGGAGCGGCGCATGTCCACCAAGAATCTGGCGGGACCCATTGGCATCGCGGTGCAGACCGGCGACGCGGCGCGGCAGGGTCCCTCGGTCTTCTTCATGTGGATGGGGATGGTGAGCCTGCAACTGGCGATCGTCAACCTGCTGCCGATTCCGATCCTGGACGGCGGGGTGATCCTCATGCTGCTGGTGGAGATGGTGATGCAGCGGGACCTCAGCCTGAACGTGAAGGAAGCGGTGTTCAAGGTCGGATTCGTGTGCATCATGTTAATTCTGGTGTTCACGATCTACAACGACATTTCGAAGATTCTGCCGGCGGGGTAGGCGGCTGGGCCCGATTCACCACAGAGGCACGGAGAACACAGAGAAAGCGCGGAGAATAAACAAGAGGTTTTCCCGGTTGTGGCTCTGTGGTGAAAACACGCCCGCGGCGTGTTTCCCGCATCCTACGGTCTGGGGCGATCATCTGGTAAGCTGATCCTGGTCATGCATTGTTCCTGCGTCCGGCACACCGACCTCCCGCACACCTCTGCCCTGTTTGCGGACGTGCTTTACCACCCGGACCGGACGGCCGCCTTATATCATTACCCCCTGCGCGAGCTGGAGGATTTCCGGAAGTCGGCGGCCGCGATCCGGTTTTCGCCGGAGCGGCGCGCGGCCCTGGTGGCGGCTTTGCGGGAGCGCAATCCGGACGGCCCGGCGCTGCGGATGCTGGCGCAGCCGGAGACCGTCGCGGTGGTGACCGGGCAACAGGTGGGCTTGTTTTCGGGGCCTTCCTATACGCTGTACAAAGTCCTGCACGCGGTGAAGCTGGCGAATTGGCTGACCAGCCAGGGCCTGCCGGCGGTGCCGGTGTTCTGGCTGGCTACCGAGGATCACGATTTCGCCGAGGTTAACCACGCCTGGGTATTCGACCGGCGGCACACACCGATCAAACTGGAGATGCGGCGCACGGCGAGCGCGCAGCCGGTGGGCGGCGTGGCGCTGGCCAATCCTCCCTTGCGGGAGTTCCGGGCGGCGCTGCACGGGATGCCGTTCGGGGAGGAAGTGGCCGACCTGGTGGAGGAGACCTACCGGGCCGGCAACACGATGGGCCAGGCCTTTTCGGAACTGCTGCGGCGGCTGCTGGGGCGCTTCGACGTGCCGCACGTCGACCCCATGCTGCCGGTCTTCCGGGAACTGGCCGCTCCGGCCATTGGAACGGCGGTGGAGCGGAGCGCGGAGCTGACCGCGCGGGTGCTGGAGCGTAACCAGCAACTGCGGGACGCTGGATATCACGCGCAGGTGCACGTGGAGGAGCAAACCTCGTTTTTCTTTCTGCTGGAGAATGGCAAGCGGCTGGCGCTGCGAAGGCACGGCGAGGAATTCATTCTGAACGGACGGCGCTTCGGGATTGCGGAATTGGCCGGGCGGGCGGCTTCGCTTTCGCCCAACGCGCTGTTGCGGCCGGTGGTGCAGGATTCCATGCTGCCCACGGTGGCGTACATCGGCGGGCCGGCCGAAGTGGCTTACCTGGCGCAGTCGGCGGTGATTTACGACGCCATTCTGGGACGCATGCCGCTGGCCATTCCACGCACCGGGTTCACTATCCTGGACGGCCACAGCGAGAAGCTGCTCGGCCGCTATGGCCTGTCGCTGCCGGATTTCTTCCACGGAGAGGACGCGCTGCGCGAGCGGGTGGCCGCGCGGCTGGCGCCGCCAACCCTGACCACCGCCATGGGCGAGGCGGCCGGCGCCATGGATGGCGCAATCGACCGGCTGCGGCGTGAACTGGCGAGCTTCGACCCGACCCTGGCGGTGGCGCTGGACCGCAGCGCGCGCAAGATGCGTTACCAGCTCGACAAGGTGGAGCGAAAGGCCGGAAGGGAAGCCTTGCGGCGGGATGCGCGCGCGGCCCAGGACGCGGCTTCGCTGTGTGGCCTGGTTTATCCGGAGCGGCATTTGCAGGAACGGCTCTATTCCATCCTGCCCTTCCTGGCGAAGCACGGGCCGGACCTGGTGGACCACGTCTATGAAGCCATCCAACTGGATTGCGTGGACCACCGGCTGATGGTGCTTTGAAGGCGGCGGCGCGCGGGGAACGATCGGCGGAAAATGCTTATGATGGGATGAGGGATGCCGTCCGGTAACAACCACCCAAGCGCCGAGCAGATCCGCGTGGAAGAGATGCGCGGGCGGCGCGCGCACTGGAACCGGTGGGGTTCCTTCCTGGCGGAGCGGGCCTGGGCGACGGTGCGCGAGGATTACAGCGCCGATGGCGACGCCTGGCACTTTTTTCCCTTCGAACACGCCCACCTGCGAACCTACCGTTGGAACGAGGACGGGCTGGCCGGAATCTGCGACCGGCACCAGCGGATTTGCTTTGCGCTGGCGCTCTGGAATGGCCGCGATCCGATTCTGAAAGAGCGCTTTTTCGGACTCACCGGCAAACAGGGCAACCACGGGGAAGACGTTAAGGAATACTATTTCTACCTGGACAACACTCCCACGCACTCCTACATGAAGTGCCTGTACAAGTACCCGCAGGCCGAGTTTCCCTATGCGCGCCTGGTGGAAGAGAGCCAGCGGCGCACGCGGGACGATACAGAGTTCGAGCTGCTGGACACCGGAATCTTCGATGGGAACCGCTACTTCGACGTGTTTGTGGAGTACGCCAAGGCGACGCCGGACCAGATCCTGGTGCGGATTGAGGCGTTCAATCGCGGCCCGGAGACGGCTGTGCTGAACCTGCTGCCGACGCTGTGGCTGCGCAACCGTTGGAGTTGGGGCTACACCAGGGAGCGCGGCACGTTGCACGCCACCGGGCCCGGCAGGATGCAGATCGACGAGCCTTACTACGGGCGCCGGTGGCTGGAGGCGGAGGGAGCACCCGAGTGGCTGTTCACGGAAAACGAGACCAACGCGCAGGCGCTGTGGAATACGCCCAACCGCGAGCCGTTTGTAAAAGACGGAATCGCCCAGTGCGTGCTGCACGGCAACCGCGGGGCGGTGAATCCGCAACTTTCCGGCAGCAAGGCGGCGGCGCATTACGTGTGGAGGATCGAGCCGGGGCAATCCGCCATTGCGCGGCTGCTGCTGACCGATACTGAACCTTGCGGACCTTTGGAGGAAACCTTCGGCGCGGGCTTTGAGCGAACCTTCGCCGACCGCATCCGGGAGGCCGGCCTTTTCTACGATACGGTGATGCCGCGCGATCTTTCCGAGGATGGCCGGGCGGTGATGAGGCAGGCCTTCGCGGGGATGCTGTGGTCCAAGCAGTATTACCACTACGTGGTGCGCGACTGGCTGCGCGGCGATCCCACTTACCCGCCCCCTCCGCCCGAGCGCAAGCAGGGCCGCAACCACGAATGGATCCATTTGTATAACTCCGACGTGATTTCCATGCCGGACAAATGGGAGTACCCGTGGTATGCGGCGTGGGACCTGGCGTTCCACTGCCTGCCGATCGCCCTGATCGACGCCGAATACGCCAAGAGCCAGCTCGTGCTGATGCTGCGCGAGTGGTATATGCACCCCAACGGCCAATTCCCGGCGTACGAATGGAACCTGGGGGACGTGAGCCCGCCGGTGCATGGCTGGGCGACGTGGCGCGTGTACAAGATCGACCAGAAGCGGCGCGGCAAGGCGGACCGCGCATTCCTGGAGCGCGTGTTTCACAAGCTGCTGCTGAATTTCACCTGGTGGGTGAACCGCAAGGACGCGCAGGGCAAGAATATTTTCCAGGGCGGCTTCCTGGGTCTGGACAACATCGGAGTATTCAACCGCAGCGAGCCGCTCGCCGGCGGCGGGTTCATCGAACAGGCCGATGGAACCGGCTGGATGGCAATGTACAGCCTCAACATGATGAGCATTGCACTGGAGCTGGCGCGTGAAGACGCGGCTTACGAAGACGTGGCCAGCAAGTTCTGGGAGCACTTCCTGTACATCGCCAATGCCATTAACCACCTGGGCGATAATGACGACGGCGAAGGCATGTGGGACGCGGAGGACGGCTTCTACTACGACGTGCTGCACCTGCCCGATGGCCGGCACTTGCCCCTGAAAGTGCGATCGATTGTGGGGCTGATTCCGCTGTTCGCGGTAGAGACGCTGGAGCCGCGCCTGATGGACCGGATGACCGGGTTCAAGGGCCGCATGCAGTGGTTTATCGACAATCGCCACGACCTGACCCACAATGTGGCGTCCATGGTGGTGCCCGGCAAGGGCGAGCGGCGCCTGCTTTCGCTGGTGGATCCCGACCAGCTTCGCCTGATCCTGCGGCGCATGCTGGACGAGGAAGAGTTTCTGTCGCCTTACGGCATTCGCAGCCTGTCGTGCGCGCATCGCGGCTGCCCGTATGTCTTCTCCGGGGACGGGATGGAGCACAGCGTGGGCTACGAACCGGGCGAATCGCAGACGGGGTTATTCGGCGGCAATTCGAACTGGCGCGGTCCGGTGTGGTTTCCGCTGAACTATCTGCTCATCGAATCGCTGCAGCGCTTCCACCACTACCTGGGCGATGAGTACAAGGTGGAGTGCCCCGTGGGATCGGGACGCTGGATGACGCTGTGGGAGGTGGCCGCTGAGATTTCGCGCCGGCTGTCGCGAATTTTCCTGAAGGATGAAAGGGGGCAGCGGGCGGTCTACAACGGCCGCGGGATTTTCCAGAGCGACCCGCACTGGCGCGACCTGGTGCTGTTCCACGAATACTTTCACGGCGATACCGGCGCAGGTCTGGGGGCGAGTCACCAGACGGGATGGACCGGCCTGGTGGCCAAATTGTTGCAACAGAGCGGCGAGTAGCGCGGGGCGTGCCGACACGCCGGAGGGTTGGCCGTCCCGCCGTTTCGGCGGGTTCCTTCCGGGCGAAGGCGGGGAGCCTGACGGAGGCGACGGAACTGACGGAGCCGAGCCGTTGCGGGGCAACGATAGCAGACGGTACACTGGGTCGATAGAACTTTCCCCGGTCGTCTAATGGTAGGACAGCGGCCTTTGGAGCCGTGAATCGTGGTTCGAATCCATGCCGGGGAGCCA
>JASHSS010000596.1 GCA_030038565.1 Bryobacteraceae bacterium | reverse complement strand
CGTACGGCCGCAATCTCCCGAAGCGAGGTGAATTTAATCCATCGTCCGGCCTGCGTATGCTCTCCAATCCTTTCGAGAACGTGCTTCGGATCTTTGAGCAGTGCGCCCTTGAAGAACGAGAACGCGCACGACTCCTTGAGCGGGATCACGATGGCCACGTTTTTCTTCAGAAAGGTGAAGCATGGTTTGCCCCACTTGAGTTCTTCAATCAAGTCGCAGTCGAGCGCGATCCGGCGTAGCCTGTCTGTTTCCTTCCGCCACTTCTTCGCATAGGGAACTTTCATCGTCCCAGGCCCTTTCCCAAGATTGCTGAATTCATTCAATTCTGCCAGAAAATACGGGAGACTCGATGAATTTTGATCGCGCCGGAAGCTGCGAGCCGGTGACCATTGGCGGGGGTAGGGCTCGGAAGGGCGCCACTCACGACGCGGGCAGGAAGTCCGGCTCCGGGAGAATTCGCTAGGTGAACGGCGCCCGCCCCTATACCCGAAACTGCACCGCGCGCGCAAACCGCACCGCGGAATTCTCGCGCAACTGGGCCAGCACGCTTTCGGGCACCAGTTCATCGGTGGAAACCACCGCCAGCGCCTCCAGAGGTTCGCCAGACACGGTGGGGGCCTCGCGCCGGCCCAGCGAGAAATTGGCGATGTTGATCGCATTGCGCCCCAGCACGGTGCCCACGTGGCCGATCACCCCCGGCACGTCCTGGTTCTTCATGAAGATCAGGAAGCCTCCCAGGGCGGCCTCGCAAAAGATGCCGTCAACCTGGGTGAGACGGGGCTTGCCCAGAAGAACCGCGCCTTCCACGGTGGTAACTCCGCGATCGGTTTCGAGTTGCAGGCTGATGGAATCGATGTGCCCGGCGCGGCGTTCGTGGCGCTCGGAGATGTTCCAGCCGCGCTGCTCGGCGATGGGGATGGCGTTCACCAGGTTCACGCGGGTGGCCACCGAGCGGCTCAGCACGCCGGCGATGCCCGCGTTGCGCAGCAGGTTGGTATTGCCGTCGCCGATTTTGCCCGAGTACACCAGCCGCACGCGGTGCGGATTGCCGGAGGCGATGTAGGCCGCCAGCGTGCCCAGCCGCTCGGCCAGCATGGCGTAGGGAGCAAGCGCGCGGTACTGCTCGGGCGAGAGCGCCGGCATGTTGACGGCGTTGATGGCAACGCCATTGGTGAGGTATTCGACCACCTGCCCGGCGATCCGCACGCCCACGATTTCCTGGGCCTCTTCGGTGGATCCGCCAATGTGGGGCGTGGCCAGCAAGCCTGGCGCGGCATACAGCGCATGGCCGGCCGGCAGCGGCTCCACGCTGAACACATCCAGCGCCGCGCCGGCCACTTTGCCGGATTCGAGCGCTTCGGCGAGGGCCGATTCATCCACCAGCTCGCCACGCGCGCAGTTCACTACGCGGACACCCGGTTTCATTTGGGCGAACGCGGCGCGCCCCAGCATGCCGTTGGTTTCGGGCGTCAGGGCCACGTGCAGGGTGATGTAATCGCTGGCGCCATAGAGCGCCGCCAGGTCTACCAGTTCCACCCCCAGATCGCCGGCGATCTGCGACGTCACGTAGGGGTCGTGCGCCAGGATGCGCATTTCGAAAGCGCGGGCGCGCTTCACTACTTCCCGCCCGATGCTGCCCAAGCCCACGATACCGAGCGTTTTGCCGCGCAGTTCGTTGCCCAGGAATTTCTTCTTCTCCCACTTGCCGGAGCGTGTGGAGGCATCCGCGCGGGGAATGTGGCGGGCCATGGCCAGCATCAGTGCGAGGGTGTGCTCGGCCACCGAGATGGCGTTGCCTCCCGGAGTGTTCATCACCAGGACGCCGGCGGCGGTGGCGGCATCCAGATCGACGTTGTCCACACCCACGCCGGCGCGGCCCACGACACGCAGCCGGGGCGCCCCGGCCAGCACTTCGGCGCTCACCTGCACGGCGCTGCGCACCAGCAGCGCGTCCGCTTCGGCCAGGTGGCGGCCAAATTCCTTGGGGGTGGAAACGATCGTATTCCAGCCCGGCTGGGAACGGAACAACTCGATCCCTGCCGGCGCGAGTGGCTCGGCAATCAGGATGTTCATAGTCGCTTTCGGAGGTTACACGGCCACCGTCTGGGGCAGGACGGCGGCGCGCTCGTAAATCCGCTGGACGGCCGCCACGCCGGTTCCGTAGGAGACCGGAAAACCGTTGGCGTTGAGGATGATTTCCAACTCCGCGATTACCGCGAACAGATCGGCGAAATCGAAGTAACCCAGGTGCGCGATACGAAAAATCTGCCCCTTCATGGAGCCCTGGCCGTTGGCGATGATGGCGCCGAAACGGTTGCGGAACTCTTTCACGATCACGCCCGAATCCATGCCGGCGGGCGCTTTGACGGCGGTCACCGAGGATCCCGGCGCGGCGGCGGCGAAGAGTTCCAGGCCCAGGCCGCGGATGGCCGCACGCGTGGCTTCGGCCAGAAGTTGGGCATTTTCGATCAGGTGCGGCATGCCCACCTGTTTCACATATTGGAGCGCTTCGGCCAACGCCAGGATCAGGGAAGTAGCGGGAGTCCAGCTCGATTCACCGGCATCGCCGCTCTTCTTTTCTTTTTTCAGGTTGAAGTAATAGTGCGGCAGGGTGGCGGAATCAGCGAACTTCCAGGCCTTGGGGCTGATGGACATAAAGGCCAGGCCGGGAGGGATCATGAAAGCCTTCTGCGACCCGCCGATGACGACGTCGAGTCCCCAGCCGTCGATATCCAGCGGCATGGTGCCGAGTCCGGTGATGGCGTCCACCACCAGGATTGCCTGGGTGGGGCGCACCGCCGCGGCGATGGCCTCGACATCGTGCGCGGCGCCGGTGGAAGTTTCCGAGGCCTGCACGAAGACGCCGCGGGTGGCCGGCTCGCGCTCGAGCGCCCCGTGCACCTGTTCCGGCCGCACCACCTGGCCGTACGGCACGGTAATCACCTGGGCGTCCAGTCCATAAGCCTTGGCGATTTCGGCCCAACGCTCGCCGAATTTCCCGGCGACGCAGACCACCACTTTGTCGCCCTTCGAGAACAGGTTCGAAACCGTGGCGTCCATGGCGCCGGTGCCGGAGGAGGCGAACAGCAGGACATCGTGGGCGGTGCCCATCACTTCTTTGAGGCCGGCCAGGCAGGCGCGGTAGGCCTTACGGAAATCCTCTGTGCGGTGATGGATGTCCGAAGCCATCATGGCGTGCAGCGCCGGCGGATAGAGAGGCGTAGGGCCGGGAGTTAGTAAGCGTTGCTTCTTAATGTACATGCGATGGTTAGACTCTCAGAATAGCAAATGGTGATATGGTGAAGAGCATGAGCGCGGTATTGGTGCCTCTGGAGGAATACCTGAACACTTCGTATGACCCGGACCGGGAGTACGTGGACGGCGTTGTTAAGGAGCGTAACGCGGGTGAATACCCGCACAGTGCAGTTCAGTCCAATTTCGGCTACTTCCTCCGGCAAAGGTATCCCCGCCTGCGCGTGTTGCCGGAGCAGCGCGTGCGGACCACCAAGAGCCGCACGCGGATACCGGACGTCATTGTCGTTTTGGAGAGGCCCAAGTCGCGGGTGATTGAGGCCGCGCCCCTGATTTGCATCGAGATTCTCTCCGCCTGCGACACAATGACCGATTTGATGGAACGACTCGAGGAATACGCGGCCATGGGGGTAATCCACATTTGGGTGGCGGATCCGAGCCGGCGAAAGGACCTACACGTATCGAGACCAAAAGCTCGTAGAGGTCACCGAGCGACTCCAGGCGGAAGAGGCAGGGATTTCTCTGCCTTTGCAAGAAGTCTTCCACGATATCTGAGGCCGGGCGCCTTCGGCGCCTTGACAGGTTGAAGCCTGCCCCACCTTGTAAAATAAGATTAGTGCCGCTGGTTCCTCCTTACATCGAATCGCTCAGGCCGTACGAAGCCGGGCGCAGCATCGAATCGGTCCGGAAACAGTACGGACTCGCACGGGTCGCCAAGCTGGCGTCCAACGAAAACCCGCTGGGCGCTTCGCCTAAGGCGGTGGAGGCCATCGGCGCGGTGCTCGCCGGGTTGAATCTCTACCCCAATGGCGGACTGGATCTGCGCGAAGTGCTGGCCGCGGAATTCGATCTGAAAGTGGATAACGTGATCGCCGGCAGCGGTTCGGAAGGCATCATGTCCAATATCATCCGCGCCTTCCTGTGCGACGAGGATGAGGTGCTCACCACCGAAGCGGCCTTTATCGGCTTCCAGGTGCTGGCGCGCTCGCGCGGGGTGAAGTATCGCACGGTGCCCTATCGCGACTGGCATTACGATCTGGAAGCGCTGGCCGCGGAGATCAACGACCACACCAAGATTATTTACCTGGCCAACCCCAACAATCCGACGGGAACGATTTTCACCAAGCATCAGTTCGATGGGTTCTACCGCCATGTGCCGGAGCGCGTGCTGATCATTCTGGACGAAGCCTACTTCGAGTACGCCAAGGATAATCCCCGTTATCCGGACTCCATGCATTACCGCTATGACAATGTGATTACGCTGCGCACCTTCTCCAAGATCTACGGATTGGCGGGCGTGCGCATCGGCTATGGTTTCGCGCACGAAGAGCTGATTCGCAATCTTCTGAAGGTGAAACTGCCGTTTGAGCCTTCCACGCCGGCGCAGGCGGCCGGCATCGCCGCGCTGGCGGATAAGGAATTCCTGCACCGGTCGCTGGAATTGAATGCCCGCGGGCTTCGCGATCTCACTCTGGGACTGGCCGAATTGGGGTTGACCGCGGTGCCGTCTGAGGCGAATTTTGTGATGACCGTTCTGCCATCCGAGCAGGACGCCATGAGGGTTTTCGAGGAACTGCTGGCCGGGGGCGTGGTGGTTCGGCCGCTGAAGGCTTTTGGATTGCCCAATTGCCTGCGGATTTCGACCGGGACCGACGCGGACAATCATCTCTGCCTGGAGGCCTTGAGGAGGAGTTATGCCGCAAATCTTGGAGCACCCCGCTGCCGTTGAGAAGGATTTTCTTCCCCTGAACGGCACCGATTACGTGGAGTTTTACGTAGGCAACGCGCGCCAGGCGGCGCATTACTATCGCAGCGCTTTCGGTTTCAGCCTGGCGGCTTACCGCGGGCCGGAGACCGGCACGCGCGACCGCGCCTCGTACGTGGTCACGCAGGGCAAAATCCGTTTCGTGCTGACCACGCCGCTCGATCCCGAGCACCCCATCGCCGATCACATCCTGCTGCACGGCGATGGCGTGCACGATATCGCCCTGTGGGTGGACGACGCGGAGAGCGCCTGGCGCGAAACCACCCGGCGCGGCGCCCGCAGCATGCGCGAACCGGAGACTCTGCGCGACGAGCATGGCGAAGCCCGCATCGCCTCCATCGCGGCGTACGGCGAGACCATCCACAGTTTCGTCGAGCGGCGCAATTACAGCGGCCCTTTTTTGCCCGGATTCACCGCCGCCGTGGGCGGGGACGCGGTGGCGCGCCCGGTGGGATTGAAGCACATCGACCACATCGTGGGCAATGTGGGGTGGGGCCAGATGGACCACTGGGTGGAGTTCTATCGCGACGTGATGGGCTTCAAGATGTTCAAACACTTCGACGATAAGGATATTTCCACGGAATACTCGGCGCTCATGTCGAAAGTCATGTCCAACGGCAACGAGCGCGTCAAGTTCCCCATCAACGAGCCGGCCTCCGGCAAGCGCAAGTCGCAGATTGAAGAGTACCTGGAGTTTTACCACGGCCCCGGCGTGCAGCACATCGCCATGGCCACCGACGACATCATCGCCACGGTGTCGGCGCTGCGGCTCCAGGGCGTGGATTTTCTGCGGGTGCCCTCGACTTATTACGACGACCTCACGGCGCGCACCGGCGCCATCGATGAACCGCTGGCCGAGTTGCGCGAACTGGGTATCCTGGTGGACCGCGACGACGAAGGCTATATGTTGCAGATTTTCACCCGCCCCGTAGCCGACCGCCCCACGTTATTCTATGAAGTGATCCAGCGCAAGGGAAGCCGCAGTTTTGGAAAGGGAAATTTCAAAGCGCTTTTCGAAGCCATCGAACGCGAGCAGGCCCGGCGCGGCAATTTGTAGATGAAGCTTTGCACCTTTGAGGTGGCCACCCACCTGGGCCGCTATAGCCGAGTGGGTGCTTATAAAGACGGCCGCATTATCGATTTGAACTTCTCGACGGCCTGGCACATGGCGCAACAGGGCGAGGGCGAGCCGCAACAGTTGGCGGACGCCCTGGTCCCGGCCAGTATGACCGCTTTTCTGCGCGCGGGCCTGCGCGCCACGCACACCGCCGAAGAACTCTTCGACGCCCACGGTCCGCAGCCACCCGAATGGTGGCGCCAGGACCCGCCCCCGCGCGGCCCCAACGACGAAACCCTGGTGTACCAGCCCGACCAGGTACGGCTGCGCGCCCCGTTGCCGAATCCCACCCGCCTGGGCACCGAAGACGAGGTCCGCAGCGGGGAAAAGCTGGGCTGCGAGCTCAAAATGGCGGCCGTTCTGGGAAAACAGGGGATCAACATCCGGACCATCGAGGCTCGACAGTATATTGCGGGATTCACCGGCATGAACGATTTCAGCGGGCGTTACGTCGCCCTGGGGCCCTGCCTGGTGACCCCCGACGAGATCGGCAACCCCTACGGCCTCGAAATCACCGCCCGGGTGAACGGCGAAATATTGGGCAGAACCTCCTCCTCCACCCTGCGTCCCAAATTCGAGCAGCGGATCGAGTCTCTTTCGGCCACCGAAATGGTGCTGCCCGGAGATATCGTGGCCTTCAAACTGGACCTGTCGCCCCAACTCAAGAGCGGCGATGTGGTAGAACTAGAGATTGAAAAGATAGGGGTTCTGAGAAGCCGGATGATCTAAACCCAAGAAGTGCCTAGGGTGTAGCTCACAAGGGCTATGCCGCCCGGCGTAACCCGAATGCTAACCAATGCATCTAGCTGCACAGGATAAATGCGCACAACCGTACTGATTTTGGCAGCAGGGCTGCTTTGCGCAATAACGGGGAGGGCTCAAACCCCCGATCCATTGCCCAGTTCCCCGATTCCGGCGCCTGCTACGGCACCCGGCGCCCCCGCCCAGCCGGCGCCGCCGGTTGCCCCGGCGCCGGGGCAGCCATCCGTGCCGATAGAGGACAAGCGCATTTTCGGGGTGCTACCCAATAATCGCACCACCGAGGGTTCCATCCCGTTCGCCCCCATCACCGCCAAGCAGAAAATTACGATTGCGGTTAAGGACTCTTTCGATTACCCCGTTTATCCCACCGCCGGCCTGTTTGCGGTTTTGTATCAATTGGAAAACCAGAATCCTTCGTTCGGCCAGGGAATGGAGGGGTATGCCAAGCGCTTCGCTACCGCCTACGGGGACCAGATGATCGGCAACATGATGACCGAGGGCTTCTTTCCCGCCATCTTCCATCAGGACCCGCGGTACTTCCGGGTAGCGGAGGGCAGCAAGCTGCACCGGACCCGCTTGGCTTTGCAGCAGATCATCATCTGCAAGAACGATTCCGGCCACCGGACCTTCAATTTCTCGGAGTGGGGCGGCAACGCCTTTGCCACGGCCATCGGAAACGCTTATTATCCCGATACGCGGGATGCCAGCGATAATCTAGAGAAGTGGCTGATCGCCGTCGCTACGGACTCATTTTCCAATATCCTCAAGGAATTCTGGCCCGATGTGAAGCACCACTTCCAGAAACACAAGCAGGACCAGGATCCCCTGGTTTCTACCGGCCACTACTGATCCCGGTCCGCCCTACTGCCGCGCAAAATGGACTTGGGCCAGCAGCCAGGTGTTCGGGTCGAGTTCCACGGATGCCGGTTCCAGGTCGCTGGCGATGCTAAAGTGCTGGCGCTTCTCGGTCATTTGAATTGTTGAAATCTTCAACGGTGCGCCGGCGGCGGAGGTGACCCCGATTTCCACGGGCAAACGGAAGGCTGCGCCGGGCTCGGTTTGGGTCAACTCGATTTCAATCCTGTGACTGCCGGCGTCATATTGCCACCCGCCTTCGAGGACCGGCGAACCGGGACGGTAAACCCACTGTTGAAAGAACCAACCGAGCGACTGCCCCGACGCCTCCTCCATCACCTTGCGGAAATCGGCGGTAGAGGCGTTACCGTCGCGGAAGCGGTGGTAGTACTCGCGGATCCCGGCCCAGAATTTCTCCGTTCCCACCTGGCCCCGTAACAGGTGCAACACCCAAGCCCCTTTCTGGTAAACCACCTGGTTGGGAATGCCCTTCCACGGCTTGTCCTGAACCACCGCCACGCCGGGCATGCGGCCCTCGGCCGTGAAAACGGACGTGCGGCTGCGTTTCAATCCCGCTACAAAAGCCTCGCGGCCTTCGTAGTGCTCGGTGGTGAGCAGGGCGAAGTACGTGGCGAAGCCCTCGCTCAACCACACGTCGTCCCAATCGCTTTCGGTGACGGAATCGCCGAACCACTGGTGCGCGGTCTCATGCGCCACCAGGCTGAACGCCGGACGGCCGGTCACCCCGCGTTCGCCGAAGAAGATCTCGCTGGCGTGCTCCATGCCGCCGCCCATCCCCGCGGCTTCCACTGCGGCCAGTTTTTCATACGGGTAGGGCCCGATCGAGTCGTTGTAAAACTCGATCGCCCGCCGCAGCGGCTGTTCAAAAGTGGCGATGCCGGCGTCGCGATCCTGGTAGAACAGCCAGCTTTGGAGCTGGACGCCGGCCGCGCGGGCAAAGTTGCGCGAGGAAAACTGCGCCACCCCGATGTTGTCGAGCCAGGTGGCAATCGGCACGGATTGTTTCCAGTGGGTGGTGCGGCGCCCGTCTCCCAGGTCGATCTGCTCCAGCAACAGCCCGTTGGCCACCACCTGGTACTTGGCGGGCGCAGTGACGAAGAACTCGCTGGTGGCTTTGTCGTAGGGGTGGTCGATCGTGGGCAGCCACTGCCGCGCCATATCGGGCCAGTTGACGCTGAAGAAAACCCGGTCGCCGAATTTGTTGGTAACGATCTTCAAGCCGGCGCCGGGAACGCCGTGGTACTTCACCGTAAACTGGCGGATTTCGCCGGCTTTAGCGGCCGGGAATGTCAGCCGCAGACGGTCGGCCTCATGCTGGTAGGGCACCGCGCCGCCGTCGCTTGAGACCGAATCGACGGTCATCCCCTTGCCGTTCGAAGCCGAGGTGAGATCGAGCGCCGCTTCGGTAATGCCATCCTTAACAAACTTCAGGACGGTGGTGGCCTCGCCGGTGATCTCGTTCGAGTCGTCCCGCAGGCTGACCCGGAAGATGTAGTGCTGGACATCGACGCCCGGCTGGCGCGGATAGGCATCGGCGGCCGCGAGCCGCGCGAGGACGGCCGCCAACAGTAAGGTCCGCATACGGTTACATGATCGCCGCGGGAGGCGCGGGTTCATTGGGATCGCCGGCATTCTTCAACGGTATCTTCACCAGCACCCAGGCAATCACCGCCAGGACCACCACTCCCGCCAGGTACGAGGGATTGTGCAGATCCGGCAGCGGCCACTCCTTGAAATTAAAGGTAGCGGTCACCAGGCCGGCCAGCGCTTCCCCGGCGATCAGCCCGGAAGCCACCAGGATGCCGACGTTCTCGACTCGCGCCCGTTGCGGCTCATTGTGGCCGGCGCGGCGGCTGATGGAATCGCTGATCCAGCGGATCACCCCACCCAGAAAGATGGCCGAGGTGGTGCCGAAGGGCAGGTACATTCCGATGGCCACCAGCATGGGACTCTTCACCTTGAACATGATCATGGCGACGCCCATCAGGATGCCCGCGATCACCAGCGGCCAGGCCATATCGCCGCCCACGATGCCCTGCGCGAGGGAGGCCATCAGTCCGGCCTGCGGCGCGGAAAGAGCCTTATCGCCGAAGCCGATGCCGCCCTTGTTGATGTTGCCCTGGTGCAGCACCATCAGCGGGAAATACATTACCAGGCTGGCCACCACCACGGCGATCAGTTCGACCATCTGGATGCTGCGGGGCGTGCCGCCCAGGATGTAGCCGACCTTGAAATCCTGGAGCAGTTCGCCCGCCACGGCCGAGGAGACGCACACCACCGCTGCCACCCCCAGCACCGCCACCACCCCGCTCATGCCCTTCACTCCGAGTGAAACCATCAGCAGCGCGGCGATCACCAGGGTGGAAAGCGTAAGGCCGGAAATGGGATTGTTGGAGGAGCCGATCACGCCCACGAGGTAACCGGAGACCGTGGCGAAGAAAAAGCCCACAATCAGCATCACCAGCGCCGCCGCCACGCCCCCGGTCACCAGGCCGGAAAGGTAAACGTAGAGCACGCACATCACCAGAAAGGTGGCGCCGATCAGCGCGAACACGGTTTTGGAGCTCATGTAGCGCTCGGTGCGGCCCATCTTTTCCAGGTCCGGCGCGCCCGCGCGCAGTTCCAGAAAGGCCCTTCCCAGCCCGGTGAGGAGGCTCTTGCGCATGCGAAACAGCGTGTAGCAGGTGCCCATCATCATGCCGCCCACGGCGATGGGCCTGACGATGAAGCGCCATACCGCATATCCCAGGCCGAGCCAGCTATCGTCGTGGGCATCGGCGGGCAGAAAACTGCGCAACTGCGGGCCCAGGAAGAAAATCAGGAGCGGGATGAGCAGGCCCCACGCCAGCACGCTGCCCGAGAAGTTCAGCGCCGCCAGTTCCGGCCCGATGATGTAGCCCACTCCGATGTAGGCGGGGCTGACGGTGGGCGCGGCGCAGGTGGAAACGCCCCCCGCTCCGATGACCTGCGTGGACCCCTGTGGTCCGAGCCGCAGGCTGCTCTTGCCCAACTGGCCCACTGAAAAGAAAAAGTCGTGGTCCGGGGCGAACATATTGAAGGCGCCCGCCAGAAATACCGCCGCGCCGAAGCCCATGTTGTAGAAGAGGTACTTGGCGGCCCGCGCGCCGGCCTGCCCGGCCTTGTGAATCTCGCTGGCGGCCAGCGATTCGGGGAAAGGCAACTCGCGGTCTTCCACCATCACGCGGCGGATCAGCGAGATGAACAGCACTCCCAGCACCGAGCCGACCAGCATCAGGGCGGTGGACTTCCAGTAGGCGTCCTTGAAATCGAACGACGGCCAGGCTTTGGCGATCACGAAGGCTGGGAGGGTGAAGACCGCCCCGGCGGCCACCGATTCCCCGATGGTTCCGGCCGTGCGGGCGATATTCTCCTCCAGGATGGAGCCTTTGCCCAGCCGCAGCACGGCCATGCCGATGACCGCCGCGGGGTAGGTGGCCGCGATGGTCTGTCCGGCGCGCAGGCCGAGGTAGGCGTTGGCGGCGCCCAGAACCACCGTCATGGCCAGGCCCAACAGCACGGCGCGCAGGGTGAACTCCTTCATCTTCAGATGCTCCGGCACAAAAGGCCGGTGACGGGGGGTGGGGTGGGGCGTCATGAAAGTTTGGACCTTACTTTTTCGCTTAGCGCTTTGCCGTCCACGGTTTTGCCTGTCAGTTTGGCTTGCGTGGCCTTCATCACTATACCCATCTGTTTGAGCGAGGTGACACCGGTTTCGGCCAGGGCGGCGGCGATGGCGGCATCGATTTCGTCCTCGCCGGCAGCGGCCGGCAGATAAGATTCCACGATCACCCGCTCGGCCTCTTCGGCTTCGGCCTGCTGGATGCGTCCGGCCTGGCGGAACATGGCGGCGGCGTCGATGCGCTGTTTGATGAGCGATTTCAGAACCTGCATTTCGGCCGCCTCGTCGAGCGGCTTGGGAGAATCCACCTTCTGCTTCATGAGCGCGGCTTTGATCAGCCGGAGTG
The DNA here is from genome assembly GCA_030038565.1 of Bryobacteraceae bacterium. Taxonomy (GTDB): domain Bacteria; phylum Acidobacteriota; class Terriglobia; order Bryobacterales; family Bryobacteraceae; genus JOPF133. The sequence continues at coordinate 15,671 of JASHSS010000596.1, read as the reverse complement.
CGCCGAGGCGGGCCTCCTGACGGCCCTTCATGGCCGCCACCATATCCTTCTGCACCTGGTCGATGAGGGGCATAATGACTGCTATTTTAAGTCTTTTCCAATTTACCAGGATCGGGATACCGGCCGATCGCTCAGGCCATCGCGATGGCATCAATGGCGTCGATCCGCACCATGATCCGGCTGCACTCCCGGTTGTGAAGCTCGACCACGTTTCCGGCGACCTTCGTCACACCGCCTGCGATCGTCAGCCCCTTTAAATAGAGCATCACGCTCTTGTTCTCGTTCCGGGCCATTTCGAGCAGTTCACGCATGGTATCGCCTTCCTCCGCTGAGAGAATGGATCGGCCGCGACCGGGCCGCAAGTACCGCTCCCACGCTGGTGTGCGGGCTGCGGTCAGTTTAGCGCCGTTCACCGCGGCGCGCATCCACGGGCGATTGGTAGCCCCGTCCCGGGGCTACCGCCGCGGGGGCTGGAGGCCAGCCGGTATCGGCAGCCGAATTCCGCTTTTCAGGTCTGCGAATCCCGATCCGCGGCAGCATTTCAGAGCCTATTGGGCCCTACACTTGCGGGCCCCCATTTGGGTGTAATATAGTCGCTGGATCAAGCGACACACAGAGGTTCTGGGATGCCGGAGCGAGACCGGCCAGAGGACGAGCCCCGAAACTTAAGCTTTGTTGCAGGTCATTTTTTAGTCTGATGGGGCTTGGCCGTTAGATTGTTTGTTGGCACTCTCGCCTGGGTTCGGCATCGGTTAGTCTGGGGCTCTGGGTTCGCTTAGGTGCTCATTGGGAAACGGCCGGTCTTCCGGCCATGGGGACACGATGGCGAACACGACGTTAGAGCCTGCGGGGCCTACCGAGGCCCCGCCAAAAGCGAAGCCTACCCTGGCGCGGGCGTTCAAGAACATCTTTTCCAAAGACTCCGGCGCTGACGGCGCGGACGAAGGCAAGATCATCACCCGCCGCCGTAAGTTTGTAATGGCCGCGGTATTGGGAACCCTGGTCGTCAACCTTCTGATGTTCCTGCGGTTCTTCTTTCCGCGCGTCCTGTACGAACCTAAAACCAAATTCAAAATCGGTTACCCGTCGGATTTCGGTTTTGGCGTGGACACCAAGTTTCAAAACCAGTACCGCATCTGGGTGGTGCGCAATACCGAGGGCATCTTCGTGATCTCGGCCATCTGCACCCACCTGGGCTGCACTCCCGATTGGAAACCTGCCGAAAACAAGTTCAAGTGCCCGTGTCACGGCAGCGGCTACGACTCCGAAGGCGTCAACTTCGAAGGTCCGGCGCCGCGGCCCATGGATCGCGCGCACGTGGAACTCGACCCGTCGGGCCAGATCTTGGTAGACCTGAGCCACCTGTATTCCTGGCCTAAAGGCGAACGGTCACAATTCGGCGACCCCGGCGCGATCCTCCGGGTGTGAGGTCTTATCATGGCGGAAACCAACGGACATAACGGTAAACCTGTATCCCCCGGCAGCGGCGCGACCAACGGAGGGGCGCCCTCCGGGAGCGGCAATGGAGGCGGCGCCGAATCCGGAAATGGCGGCAGCAAGGTAGCCGCCCTGGTGGCCAGCGCCAAGGCCACCCAGGCGCGCGCCGTAGAGGAAATCAAGGAGAGCATCAAGGCCCCGGAAAAGACCGAGGTTTGGAAGTCGGTGCTGCGCGTCAAGCACGACGAAACCCCGCGCAGCCGTGCGCTGGGCGTGCTTTCCAACGTCTTCCTGCACCTGCATCCGGCCAAGATCAACCGCGACGCGGTGGCCTACAACTACACCTGGGGCATGGGCGGCATGACGTTCTACGTGTACATCACCCTGGTGTTCACGGGAACCCTGCTGATGTTCTACTACCATCCCTCCAAGGTAGTGGCCTTCCGCGACATTCTGTACCTGGAAAACGACGTGCCCTTCGGAAAGTTGCTGCGCAACATGCACCGCTGGGGCGCCCACCTGATGGTCATCATGGTGGAACTGCACATGTTCCGGGTGTACCTCACCGGATCGTACAAGAAGCCGCGCCAGTTCAACTGGGTGGTGGGCGTGCTGCTGCTGGTGTTGACGCTGCTGTTGAGCTTCACTGGTTACCTTCTGCCCGACGATCAGCTCGGTTTCTGGGCCGTCACGGTGGGCACCAACATGGCGCGGGCCACGCCGCTATTGGGCAACCAGGGTCCCTTCGGAGCGCAACTGGGCATGACGCCGTTCAACGACGTGCGCTTCGGGCTGCTGGGCGGATCGATCGTGGATTCCAACGCTTTGCTGCGCGCCTACATCTGGCACTGCGTGGCCATCCCCATCATCGCCTCGGCCTTCATGGTGGTGCATTTCTGGCGCGTCCGCAAGGACGGCGGCATCTCCGGCCCGGCCCCGGTGGTGCTGGAAAGCGAGATCAAGGAGCCGCGCAAAGTATGATCTCACCGCGGAGACGCGGAGGCGCGGAGGAAGACCCGGAGAAAAAAGTTGCATGTGTTCTCCGCGGATTCCTCAGTGGCTCCACGTCTCCGCAGTGAAGCAGAGGTCGCACTCATATGGATTTCCATCAACTCTGGACCATCGTCAGTACCCCGGATAACGTCCCGATCGTGCTGCTGCTATTCGTGGTGCCCTTCTACACCTGGTATGGGTTGCGTCAGGCGTTCGCCAACGACCGCCTGATCGCTCAACTGGAAGCCGACCCGGCCATGGCCAAGACCCACTACCGCAAGACCCAGACTTATAAGCCCGGCTGGGCCAAAGAAGTGCACGTGTGGCCATACCTGCTGCGCATCGAGTTTCTGGCGGCCATCATCGTCACGGTCATTTTGATGGTCTGGTCGATCACCCTCAACGCCCCGCTCGAAGAGCCCTCCAATCCTACCCTGACCATGAATCCCGCCAAGGCGCCGTGGTATTTCCTCGGGCTTCAGGAGATGCTGGTCTATTTCGATCCGTGGATGGCGGGCGTGGTGATGCCGTCCCTGATCATCATCGGCCTGATGGTGATTCCCTATATCGACGCCAATCCCCTGGGCAACGGATACTACACCTTCAAGCAGCGCAAGTTCTCGATTCTGACTTTCATTTTCGGGTTCATCGTGCTGTGGGTTTCGATGATCGTGATCGGCACGATGATCCGCGGGCCGGGGTGGATGTGGTTCTGGCCCGGTATTACCTGGGATCACAACCGCCTGATCTTCGAGGTGAACCGCGATTTGCCGGATATCTTCGGAGTCACCGGGAGGGTGCCCAAGATCATCTTCGGCGCGGTCGCGGTGGGCATTTACTGCGCGGCGGCCGGCGTGCTGGTGCACAAGCTGATCACTAAAACCGAGTTCAACCGCAAGATCTATGCCCGCATGAGCGTGCTGCAATACGTCGTCATGCAGACCTTCCTGGTCATCATGCTGGCTCTGCCGGTGAAGATCCTGATCCGGCTCTTATTCCGCATTAAATACGTTTGGGTCACCCCCTGGTTTAACATATGAGCGATCAAGGTCAAGATAAGGATCCGGTAGTCAGTTCTTCATTAAGTAAACAGCTCTTTATCTGGTCGGTCCTGCTGGTGCTGTCTCTCGTTTGGGGGCTGTGGGACGAGATGTACGGCATCCGCCCATGGAAGGGCTACGAGGCGCGCTTCGCCAAGCTGTACGGGAAGTACCTGGCGCAGGCGAAACTGGGCGAGAGCGCCAACGAGCGCCAGATCAAGGCGCAGCCGGAATACCGCCGGCTGGACGCGGAGATGCAGGCCGCCGAGAAGGCCGCCATGCCGGCAGCCTCGGCCATCGATAAGGAAGTCAACCAGGATCTGGTTCCCAAGATCCTGGCGCTCAACGATCCGTTTCAGGAAGTGCGCAGCCACATTGGAGCGCTCACTTACCAGATCGAGATTTCCAAGAGCCCCGGCACCAAGGATTCGCTGCGCAAACAGATTGAGGAGTTGAAGGGCGAAGTCCACAAGGTCAAGCTCCCCGGCGAACCCGAAACCAACATGACCTTCGGCGACATGGACAAGCGCCTCCAGGACATGAAGGCCAAGAAGGCCGAGTTACTGCAGCAGCGCGTGGACATCATGAAGCACGCCACCGAGCTACGGACCCAGCGCGACAAGTATCTCTCCGACCGGATTGCCGACGCCAGCGTGGCTACCCTCGCCGCGGTTGAGAATTCGCTATCGAGTTTCGACATCCGCATCCGCCAGATCCATGTGAAGGACATCGACCTGGTGGACCGCTGCGAATCCTGCCACCTGGGAACGCGCGAGCCGGTGGTGCTGACGGCGGCCAACATGGGCGGCGAGGCGGTTTTTGCAACCCATCCCGAGCCGGAGCTGCTCAAGATTCACGATCCCGAGCAGTTCGGCTGCACCCCCTGCCACGGCGGCAACGGCGTGGCGGTTTCCAGCGTGGAAAAGGCCCACGGCTACAACGAGCACTGGCTCTGGCCGCTGCACCACATGGAGAACGTGGAAGCCGGCTGCCAGCAGTGCCACTCCAGGGAAATCGTCACCGAGATGGCCCCCACCCTGGATGCCGGACGCGAGACCTTCCGGCTGCGCGGCTGCATGGGCTGCCACCGCTACGAAGGCTTCGACCGCGACGCCGACGAGATGGGATCGGTGGGGCAGCAGATCCGCCAACTGGAACAGCAGAAGGCCGAGTGGCTGCGGCAGTCGGGCTTCGATGAGCAAAAGGGAAATAACCCGCGCACCACCGACGCGGAGGCCAAGAAGCTGTTCCAGGAATCCACCGATCTGAAGGTGCGGTCGAGCGGGCTGGACGCCAAGATCGAACAGCTCGATATGCGCTCGCACGAGCTGATCCAGGAAGTGAAGAAGGTGGGTCCGGACCTCAAGGAAGTGCGCATGAAGCTGCGCAAGGAGTGGATCCCGGTCTGGCTGAAGGATCCGCACGCCTGGCGCGAGGGCACCAAAATGCCCACGTTCCGCCTGGATGACGACGAGATCCACGCCATCGCCGCCTTCATCTGGCAATCCGGCATCCAGGGAACCCTGCCGCAGCAGAAGCCCGGAGACCCGGTAAAGGGCAAAGAGGACTTCGAGACCCGCGGCTGCATGGCCTGCCATTCCATGGGCGAGGGCGCTCAGAAGCAGGGCGGAACTTTCGCCGCCAACCTCAGCCGGGAGGGCGAGAAGGCCAACTACGATTACCTGGTCCGCTGGGTCCACAACCCGCGCCAGCGCACCGAGCCTTACTGCCCCTACGAAAAGAAAGACATCACCGAGGACGATTACAAGCGCCACAACCTGCCCTACGTCTTCGACCTGCAACACACCAAGTGCCCCAACGACGGCCACGAGCTTCAGGTGCAGCAGATGACCCCGATGCCCAGCCTCCGCCTGACCGAGGACGAGGCACGCGACATCGCCAGTTACCTGATGACCCGCAAGCACGACAACGCCACTTATGCCGACGCCAGCTACATGGACGATCCGGGATTGAAGAATAAGGGGCAGGCCCTGGTGCGTTTCTACGGCTGCGCGGGCTGCCACGAAATCGGCGGCCTGGAAGAGGAGCAGCGCATCGGCACCGAACTGACCAAGGAGGGTTCCAAGCCCATCGAGCGCCTGGATTTCGCGCTGAAGGGCCATGAGGCCGAAGCCGAAGGCTGGTATACCCACAAGGGCTTCTTCGACCACAAGCTCGCCGACCCCGCGGTTTTCGATCAGGGCAAGGAAAAGGCCAAGCAGGACCGGCTGAAAATGCCCAACTTCAACCTCTCCAAGGCCGAGATCGACCAGGTGAGCACCTTCCTGCAAGGCTCGGTGGATGCCACCGTGCCGGCACGCTATTTCTACAATCCCACCGATCAGCGCCAGGACATTATCGAGGGCTGGTGGGTGGTGCGCAAATATAACTGCATGGGCTGCCACAAGGTGCACGTGGGGCAGACCACCACCTTCGATACGCTGGCCCGCTACCAGGATCCCGACTGGAAAGACCAGAAGCCGCCCACGCTGATCGGCGAGGGCGCCCGCGTGCAGCCCGGGTGGCTGGAGCGCTTCCTGGCCAATCCGTCGCTCAGCGACACCGACACCAATCGCGACGGCGTGCGCCAGTATCTGAAGGTGCGCATGCCGACCTTCAGCTTCTCCGACGGCGAGATTCGCAAGCTGGTGCGCTTCTTCGAGGCGCTTTCCTCGCAGGCCGAGCCGTTCATTGCCGAGCCGACCGAACCGCTGACCGACCAGGAGCGCTCGATGGCCCGCGCCCTCTTCACCAGCGAAGGCGCTCCGTGCCTGAAGTGCCACATGACCGGCGATCCCACACACGACGCCAAGGCCACCGCGCCCAATTTCACGGTGGCCCACGACCGCCTGAAACCGGGATGGACGCGGCGCTGGATTCTGGACCCCGCGGCGATGGCTCCCGGTACCGCTATGCCTTCCGGGTTATTCCGGCAGGAGGGCGACCGGTGGGTGTTTGCAGGTCCCACCCCCGCCAGTTTCCAGGGGTACACTAAGGACCATGCGGATCTGCTGGTGCGCTATATGTTCCAGTTCACTCCCGAGGAGCTAGGCCGGCTGAGAGCCGCCGGCGGTGGGGGCATGCATTAGATTCGGTGCGGCAGGCTCGATCCTGCCCCACGTGAGAGTTTGAGGAGGTTTTTTCTACGATGAGAAAGTTTTGGATCGGAAGCGGGTTGGTTTCCGCGCTGGTCGCAGCGGCATTTACGCTGGCAAGTTGCGGCGGCGGCTCCACGGAAGCGCCCAAGACGGCGGATAGCGGCGCAGCGCCCGCGGGCGGGCCGGCCGCCACGCCGGATATGGACAACGGCGGTACCATCACCGGCAAAGTGACCTTTGACGGAACGGCGCCCAAGATGGCCATCCTGGATACCTCGGCGAACCCGGTTTGCGCCAAGGCGCACGCCTCTTCGCCATTGCGGTCGGAAGAGGTGGTGGTCAACCCCAACGGAACGTTGAAGAACGTGTTTGTCTGGGTGAGCGCGGGATTGCCGGCGGATAAGACCTGGCAGGTGCCTTCGACACCTGTGGAAATCGATCAGAACGGCTGCGAGTATAAGCCGCACGTGATCGCGCTGATGGCGGGCCAGAACCTATCTATCAAGAACAGCGATCCGACCAATCACAACATTCACCCGCAGCCCTCGGTGAACCAGGAGTTCAACGAATCGCAGGCGCCCGGAACTCCGCCCATCGACAAGACGTTCCCGCGCCAGGAAATCATGATCCCGGTAAAGTGCAACGTGCACAACTGGATGCGTTCGTACATCAATGTGGTTTCGAGCCCCTTCTTTGCCGTCACGGGTGACGATGGGACATTCAGCATTAAAGGCCTGCCGCCGGGCACTTACACACTCGAAATCGTGCACGAGAAGTACGGCAAGCAGGATCAGCAGATCACCGTGGGGGCCAAGGAGAGCAAGACGGCCGATTTCACGGTCAAGGGCTGAAGATTTCTTGAAGTATCCGGCCTTGGGGATGCATCTGTAGACTATGGACAATGCCTGGCTGCACCGTTTCGCGGTGATGGTTGCGGTGTGCACCTTTCTGCTGGTGGTCGCCGGCAGCCTGGTCACCAGCAACGATGCAGCTTTGTCAGTGCCCGACTGGCCGCTATCCTACGGCCGCCTGGTGCCGCCGCTCGAAGGCGGCATCCGCTATGAATTCGCCCACCGCGCCATGGCTTTGCTGGTCGCCATCCTCACCATCACCCTGGCTGTCTGGCTGGAACGGGCGGAGCCCCGCCGGTGGATCCGGCGGCTGGGCTGGGCGGCGGCAGTGGCGGTGCTCCTGCAAGCCATTTTGGGCGGCGCGGCGGTGCGGCTGATTACCCCCAAAGCCGTGACCATCGCGCACGCCTGCCTGGCGGAAATCTGCTTCGGCTTAGTGGTGGCGATTGTGGTGGGGCAGGAACTGCGGCTGGACTCCTTTTCGTGGGCTGTCGAAACGCCTGCCCCGCTGGTAGCCGCCATCGCCTTGTTCGGCCAAGCGATTCTGGGCGCGATGGTGCGCTACGGCTTGACGGGTGTGGCCTTCCACATCATTGGGGCGGCCATCGCCACAATTCTGGTGATGTGGGCCGGACTGCGGATTCCCCTGCGGCGGCCCGCGCTGGCGCTGCTCACCCTGACTTTCTCGCAGGTTTTTCTGGGCCTCGGGTCCTACATGGCGCGCGTGGTGAACCTCGCCACGCCGCAGCCCATGCCCCTCACCATCGCCTTCACGGTGGCTCACGTGGCGGTGGGTTCTCTGGCTTTTGGAGCCGCAATTGCATTGACCATGGCGCCCCCGGTGGCGCACGGAGGAGTAGCGCTGGCCTGATGCGCGATTACATCGAGTTGACTAAGCCCCGGATCACCTGGCTCATTCTCATGAGCACGGGGATCGGCTATTTCTTCGGGCTTCCGGGCGCCGCGAACTGGTGGCAGTTCCTCAAGAGCGTCCCGCTGGTTGCGCTGCTCCATACCATCCTGGGCACCGCTTTGATCGCCTCCGGCACCGCCGCGCTCAACCAGTGGTACGAGCGCGTGGCGGATGGCAAAATGCGGCGGACGGCGGGCCGACCTTTGCCATCCGGCAAAATGTCCGCCCCGCGCGCCCTGGCATTCGGAGCCGCTCTTTCCGTGGCCGGATTCGCTGAATTGTGGCTGGGGGTGAACCTGCTCACCGGCCTGATCGGGGCCTTCACCCTGGCCAGCTACCTCTTCGTCTATACGCCCATGAAGCAGCGCACCTGGTGGTCCACCACCGTGGGCGCCATTCCTGGAGCGATGCCGCCGGTGATCGGCTATGCCGCCGCCGCCGGGGCCGTCCCGCGTGAATCCTGGGTGCTCTTCGCGATTCTGTTCCTGTGGCAGTTCCCGCATTTTTATTCCATCGCCTGGATGTACAAAGACGATTACGCCCGCGCCGGCATCCGCATGCTCCCGGTGGTGGAACCGGATGGCCGCTCCACCGCGCGGCAGATCGTGCTCTACGGCGTGGCGCTGATTCCGGTCAGCCTGATTCCCGGCATCCTGGGGATGTCCGGGCGCATCTACGTGGCCGGAGCTCTGTTGTTGGGCCTGTGGTTTTTGTATTCGGGAGTGCGCGTGGCGGCGGAACGCAGCCTGGCTCGCGCGCGCGGTGTGCTGGTGACGTCGGTCCTCTACCTTCCCCTCATCTACGGGCTTATGCTCATAGATAGGCCCGGTTTGTGATTCAAGTTCAAAATCTCACTCATCGTTACGGAGACCGCGTCGCACTTTCTCACGTCAGTTTCGAGGTGAAAAAAGGCGAGATATTTGGTCTGCTGGGGCCCAATGGCGGCGGCAAGTCCACGCTGTTTCGGATTCTGTCCACCATGATGACGCCCACCGAAGGCGAGGCCATCCTGGCGGGCTTCGATGTCCAGCGCCGGCCGGCCGAAGTGCGCCGCCACGTGGGGGTGGTGTTTCAAACCCAGAGCCTGGATAAGGCGCTCACGGTGGACGAGAACCTGCGCGCCCAGGGCCATTTGCACGGCTTGAGCGGCGCGGTGCTCGGCGAACGCATGGAAAAAGCCATGGACCAACTGGGCCTCGCGGACCGCCGCAAGGATTTGGTCGAAACGCTCTCCGGAGGCCTGCGGCGCCGCGTGGAAATCGCCAAGGCGCTGCTGCACCGGCCGCAGATTCTGCTCATGGACGAGGCTTCCACGGGCCTCGATCCGTCCGCCCGCCGCGATCTCTCGCGGCACGTGGAAACCCTCCGCGATACCCAAGGCGTGACCATCCTGCTGACCACCCACATCCTGGAAGAAGCCGGACGCTGCGACCGCCTGGTGCTGCTTCACCAGGGCAGCATCGTGGCAGAGGGCAGCCCGGCGGAACTGCGCTCGCGGATTGGCGGCGACGTGGTGGTGTTGGAATCTTCCGATAGCGAGAACCTCGGCCGCCGCATCGGCGAACGCTTCGGCGTGAGGCCCACCGCCCGAGACGGCCACGTGCGCGTGGAAATCTCCAACGGCCACCGTTTCATCGCCGAAGTGGTGGAGGCGTTTCCCGGATCCATCGATTCGGTGGCCCTCCACAAGCCCACCCTGGAGGACGTGTTCGTGAAAGAAACAGGAGCTTCCATTGAGTAGCTTTTTCCTTCCCGCGGCCACCCTTTGGCAGCGTGAACTGGTGCGCTTCTGGCGCCAGAAGAGCCGCGTCCTGGGAGTGGTGGCGTCGCCCCTGGTTTTCTGGCTGCTGATCGGCTACGGCTCCAACGACCTGGCCCGGTTCTATTCGGGAGCGCTGGTGCTGACGGTGATGTTCTCGGCAATCTTCTCCACCATCTCGATCATCGAGGACCGCCGCGAGGGCTTTCTGCTTTCCATGCTGGTATCGCCCGCGCCGCGCACCGCGATGGTGCTGGGCAAGATTCTGGGCGCAGCCACCTTGGCGTGGCTTCAGGGGCTGATTTTTCTGGCCTTCGCGCCGCTGGCCGGAGTAAGTATCGGCCTGTGGGAACTGGTTCCCGTGGTGGCGTCGATTTTTCTGATCTCCTTCACCCTCACCGGACTGGGTTTCGTGATCGCCTGGAGAATGAATTCCACTTCCGGATTTCACGCCATTATGAACCTGCTGCTGGTGCCCATGTGGATGGTCTCCGGGTCGCTGTTTCCGATGGCCACGGCGCATGGATGGGTGAGGGGCGTGATGTGGGTCAACCCGCTGACCTATTCGATCTCCCTGTTGAACCACACCCTGCGCCTGCCCAACGCCTCCCCGGGAGAAATGGAGAGCGTGGTGGTGACGGCGGTTTTCGGCCTGGTGCTGCTGATCGCATCGGGCATGCTGGCCGCCCAGAAAGCCACCCGCAGCGCGGCATGAGAACTCTCTTATCCTCTCCGTGTGGCCTCTGGGTTCTCGGCGCATCGGTGGCGAGTGTGCTCTCACTCTCCGCATGTATCCAGCCCAAGCCGCTGCCGGTGATGGGCGATGCGCCCAAGTTTCAGCTCACCACCCAGGACGGCACTCCGTTCGACAGCCAGTCGCTCAACGGACACGTCTGGGTGGCCGATTTCGTTTACACCACCTGCACCGGTCCCTGCCCCATGATGAGCACGGACATGCACCGGCTCCAGACCCTCACCGCGGAAACTCCCGGCGTCAAGCTGGTCTCCTTCACGGTGGATCCCAAGAACGATACGCCGCCCGTGCTGGCGGCGTACGCCAAACATTTCCAATACGACCCGGCGCGCTGGGTGTTCCTCACCGGCGAACTGCCGCGGCTCAACGATGTCGGCCTGGGTTTCAAGCTCAACAGCGTGGATGGCTCCACAACCCACAGCACGCGCTTCGCGCTGGTCGATCAGCGGCAGCAGGTCCGCGGCTACTACATCAGCTCCGATGATGGTTTCCTGCAACGCCTGCTCCACGATATCCGCCAACTGGAGCGCGGCGCTTCATGACCACTCCCGTACTCCCCACCGTCAACGCCGTCCTGAACGCCACGGCCTTCCTGCTGCTGCTGCGGGGATGGTGGCTGATCCGGCACAAGCGCATCGACGAGCACCGCAAGACCATGATTACGGCCTTCGTCACCTCGTGCCTGTTCCTGGTCTGCTACCTGGTCTACCACGCCCAGGTGGGCAGCGTTCACTTCCCGCATCCGGGCGCCATTCGCGCGGTCTATTTGACCATCCTCACTACTCACACCGCGCTGGCGGCCACCGTCCCGGTGCTGGCCATCATCACATTGCGCCGCGGCCTGACCATGCGCTACGCGATGCACCGGCGGATCGCCAGATGGACCCTGCCCATCTGGATGTACGTCAGCGTCACCGGCGTGGTGGTGTACATGATGCTCTACCACCTGTAGCACTTGGGAGAATAGATCTGTGCCCAAGAAAGGTTTCTCCCGGCGGAATCTGCTGGCGTGCTCGGCCGGACTCCCCATGCTGGCGGCGGGCCAAGGCCGCCCCGGCGATGGACAAGCCGATGGATACGTCGATATCCTGCGTCCTCCGGACCGGGTCACCGCGTTTCTGGAGTCCGAAACCGTCCCCCTGACGCACGGCGGCCAGCGGTGGACCGCTAAAGGAATCTCGGTGGAAGCCGAACCGCATGGCTCAGCCATGCCCGTGCGGATTGAGGCGCCCGATGCCCCGCTGATGCGCCTTCACCTGCGCTGGCAGGCCGCGGTCCCCGAGCGCTGGCGGATACTCAACGACCAGTGGGAGCGGAGTTACGGCGACCTGGAATGGCGCTGCCTCGCCGGCGAGCGCGTCCTGCCCTGGTACTTTCTGGCCTTCGATGGCCGCACAACCCACGCTTACGGAGTAGAGACGGGCGCTTCCTCATTCGCTTTCTGGCAGGTGGATCCGGTGGGCATTTCGCTGTGGATCGATGTCCGCAACGGCGGAGGCGCGGTGCGGCTCGGAGACCGCACCCTGGAAGCCGCCACCGTGCGGACCCGGCGGGGCGCTGCTGGCGAGACGGCGTTCCAATCCGCCCGCCGCTTCTGCCAATTGCTCTGCGGCAGGCCGCGCCTCCCCGCGGAGCCGGTTTACGGCGGCAATAACTGGTACTACGCCTATGGCCGGAATTGCTCGGCGAGCGATATTCAGCGCGATTCCAGCCTGATCGCCGAACTGGCGCCCACTGGAACAAACCGGCCATTCATGGTGATCGACGACGGCTGGTCCCTCACCAATACCTCGGGTCCGTGGGAACGCGGCAACGATCGCTTTCCGGATATGCCCGCCTTGGCCGCCACGATGAAACGGACCGGCGTGCGGCCCGGCATCTGGCTGCGCCCTCTGCGCACGACGGCCGCATTGCCCGAGGGATCGCGGCTGCCGAACCATTCCGGTTCCCGCGGCATGATCGATCCCACCATCCCCGAGATGCTCGAAATCGTGCGCCAGGACATCCGCCGCATGGCGTCCTGGGGCTTCGAATTGATCAAGCACGATTACACCAGCTTCGACCTGCTGGGCCGCTGGGGTTTTACGATGGGAGCCGATTTGACCGACGCCGGCTGGCATTTTGCCGATCGCAGCCGGACCACCGCGGAAGTGGCGCTGGCGCTCTACCGCACGATTCGCGAGGCCGCCGGCTCCGCTTTGGTGCTGGGTTGCAACACCTTCGGCCACCTGTCCGCCGGACTTTTCGAGTTGCAGCGCACCGGCGACGATACCAGCGGCCGCGACTTTAACCGCACCCGCCGCATGGGTGTCAACACGCTGGCGTTCCGCGGCCCCCAGCACCGCGCCTTTTTCGACCTGGACGCCGATTGCGCGCCCATCACCCCGCAACTCCCGTGGGACCTGGCCTCCCGCTGGCTCGAACTGGTAGCCGCCAGCGGAACCGCCCTATTCGTGTCGCCCGACCCCAAGGCGCTCACCCCCGACTCGAAACAGGCCATCCAGCGTGCTTTCGCGGCCGCCGCCGTGCCGCGCGAGGTTTCCGAGCCGCTCGACTGGATGGAAACCACCACGCCCGGGCGGTGGCGCATCGCCGGGCGGACCGTCGATTACGACTGGTACGGGCCCGATGGCGGCACGCCCTTTCCGCGGTGAGGGTTGGGCAGGCATTCAGCCTACCTTTTTGTGGGCCGAAGGCCTGCCGTCATGGCCCTGCCACCACAGGCTACGTGAGCGGCCCTTTAGTCCGCACGGCGAGGTTTTGAACAGTGCCCTCACAATTGCAAAAGGCCGCCGCCAGCCGGCTCCGATCCGAGCGCCGGGGCCTTGCCGGCGGGCCCACCACCCGTGCCTTGCGTGTGGGGCGCATTCCCGATTGAAATAGGAAATGCCATATGATAACTCTGGATTTGAATGGCGGAATTCAAACCTTGCCGCGAGGATGCGGCCGAAATTGCCGAATCTTATTGTCTGGGGCTTTTATCCGAGGCAGACGCGACGCGGTTTGAAGACCACTACCTGGGTTGCCCGGCCTGCGCGGCTCTGGTTCATGACGCGGACCAGTTCACCCGCGCGATGCGGGCGGCCGCCTTCCAACTGAATACTGGGGCTCCACCCAAACCGGCCGGCGGCGCCCGGTAGCCGTGGCCGGCGCTTACGCCTGGCGCTTGGCCGGGATGGCTGCGGCTTCCGAAACCGCGGACTTGCGTATACCCGCACTACACAAGGCCGTCCATCGTGCTTTGGCCTTGATCTTGAGGTCGCCGAACTCCGCGGCGCTCAGACCCAGGGCGGCTTGAATCTCCTCCGCGCTCTCCCGGCCCTGATAGTAGCGCATCAGCGCCTCGCGGCCGCGCTCCGGCAGGCCCAAAAGAACCTGTACGGCAACGGCGACCTGCCGCTCCCCGATGGGCTGTTTCGTAGCGCCACCGCCAGGGATGGATCGGAACCTGCCGCCATCGGAGTTCGTAAGTACGAGCCTCAAAATCCACCTCCTAGGGTGGTTACCATTATGCTGATTATCCGGGTTCGACTGATCGGCCCTGCCTTGTGCTCCGTATCAATACTTACCGGAACTTCCTAAGTATAATTCAGAGTATCGGTACTGAAATACTAATTTTTCGAGAAAGATGTAGGTGGTGAAGCGAGTCTCGAACGGGGGTATTTCATACGGAAACCAATGGTACCAATAGTACGGGCGAAGTGAAGGCCTCCGCGTTATCTGGACTGGATAGCCTGACGAGTGTTCTCGGCCTGCCGGGCCACAATTTCGGGCATGCCGGCCATGGGCCGGGTGAAGCGCTCCACGGCTTCCAGGTCCGACGCATTCCCTACCAGGTAAAGCGCCCGCAACGCCTCCCAAACGTGGTTTTTGTCGGGTGACAACTCCGCCAGGGGATCTCCCGCCCGCACCTGGGCCCCCTCCGGGCGATCGAGGGCTGCCACTGCGCCCGGAACCGCGGCCCGCACTTCCGTCTCTCCGATGTGCGCCACCAGAGTGCCGGAATTGACGTAATCGCCCAACTTCAAACGGAAGCGGAGGACGCCCGCAGCCGGCGCGGTGATCGTAAACGGCTGGAGCATTTCCACCAGTACGGGCCTCCCGGCAGGATCGCCAAAAGCCGCCAGGGCCGGCGCGGCGTTACGGCGCACCAAGGGGTCCGGATCCTGGAGCAGGCGCAGGAGCGCTTCGTGGAACGGCGCGTAGTTGCGGTCCTGCCCCATAATCCAGGCGGCGGTCTGGCGTAGCTCGCGATTCGGGCTGGCAGCCTGCCGCAGGACGGCGGGATACCAGCGCGAGACATTCTGTCCCCTGGACAGGCGTTCCCCAACCTGCACCAGTGCGTGCTGCGCGTGGCGCGGCTTGGCAACATCGGCGAAATATTCGTCGATCTGGACATCAGACAACTTGCGCCCAAACCAGGTCCAATACCAGAAGAGGAACGGAAGCAGAACCAGCAGGACGGCGAAACCAGTCACCAGAAGATAGGCCTTGGGGCCGGGGCGATGCGTGCTCATGGGCGCTGTAACCATCCTAGCGCCTCATGCCGGGCCGGACAGACCGGGACATTGCCCGGCCGCGCCCCGTGCCTTCTCAGCCGCGCCATGGCTTCACGGCTCGCGCCCCACGCCTTCCGCCGCCCCGTGCCTTCCCGGCCGCGCCCCGCGCCCCCGCCGCTGCTACCATAGTAGTTATCCCTCCCATGGAATCTGAAAACGTAGACCTCAAGGCGACCGTCAACCTGCCTAAGACCGCCTTCTCCATGAAGGCCAACCTGCCGCAGATGGAGCCCAAAACCATCGCGCGGTGGGAAAGCGAGCGCCTCT
>JASHSS010000595.1 GCA_030038565.1 Bryobacteraceae bacterium | reverse complement strand
ATGTCGCCGAGGTCTCCGATGAGAATCGCGGCTTCGTGCGGTCCGGGGCGCCTGGCCGTCGCCGCAGCAAGGTAGGATACGGTCTCACGCGCGATGGTGAGATTATCGGCCACAACGGTGACGGACCGGGCATCGCTCTTTGCCGGCGGGCGATTGAACAGCACGATGGGGATGCCGGCGCGGTTGGCCTCGCGGATCATCGGGACCACCGTCTGCGCGTCCTTGGGCGCCACGATAATGCCGTCGACGCCGCGCGCGATAAAGTTTTGGATCTGCTCGAACTGGCGGTTGGCGTCGCCATCGGCGATGGCTTCGAGCATGGCGATGCCGCGCTTGTGCAGATCGGCTTCGATAGCATTGCGGCTGGCCACCCAGTATTCGGTCTGCAGCGTATCGAATGCCACCCCCACGGTCGGCTGCGTGGGGCGGCGGGCGCACGCGGCGGCCAGCAGGAAGGCGAGCGTCGCGGCGATGCGGCGTGCGTTCATTGCCCGTTGGCTCCGTGATGGTAGGTATCCCATCCCAGATAGGTGACGAAAGCCTCCTCCAATACGCCCGCAGTGCTGGATGCATTCATGGCGGCGTGGTGCTCGAATCCGTTCTTACAGATATAGCGCATCAGCTTCTGGAGTCCGGGCACCTCCACTACCGCGCGCGCGCCGAAGGTGGAGAGTGGGTCATCGGTAAAGCGGCCCTCCCCGACGTAGCACCTGATGCAGCCTTCGCGATCGTCCGTGCTGACGCGGGCAAAGGTAAGGGGACCGGCGGGAGTACGGCCGCTGACGGCGCCGTAGGTGTTCTCCTGACCGAGAATCGTGCCGAGGATTTCGGCCGTGCCGATGCGGATGTCCCGCAGGAAGGCCTTGGCCCAGTTGCCGCAGTGAAAGAAGACGCACTTGTTGGGATCGTCGCCGTAGTTGTTGTTCCAATCGACCAGGGCGCTGGGCGATCCCGAAGCGAGTTGCAGCGCGTACATGGCGGCGAGGCCGGTGATATCGACTTCGCAGGCGCTGGGCATCAGCTTGTCGCTCATCATGCTCATGAGGGTGCAGGCGTTGACGCCATAATTCTCCTGCAGCGAGTTCCAGCATTGCAGCGCGGTGGCATCCAGGTCGTAGCGGCGCATCCAACACTCCAGCGCCAACCCGAGCCTGGCCATCTTGCTTAACGCCGGCGCGGGGACGGCATCGGCGCGCGCATACGCGCGGATTTCAGCAATCTTGTTGGCGACGGCGGCATCGTCATCGGAAATCCGCTCCGCCATGCCGAACAACTCGGATAGATCGATCGTGCAGACGCTGATGCCAGCGGCTTCCAGGAGTTTCTCGCTGTAGCGCGTGGTGTTGAAAGCGTTGGGGCGAGCCCCTACGGCGCCAAGACGGAGGCGGCGCATGCCATTGACCACTTTGCAGGTGGCCACGAAGCGATCCAGGTCCGCGTGGAAGGACGGAGCCGAAGGGTGCACGGTGTGCAGCGTCGTGAGGGAAAACGGAATGCCATACTGCCGCAGATTGTTGCAGACCGAGACCTTGCCGCAGAAGGCGTCACGCCGCCGCTCGACCGTGAATTGGGAGAGGTCGTCGGGATAGGCCTGCACCAGAACCGGCACGTTCAGTCCTGCCAGCTTGACGGTGTCCGCCACACCTTTCTCGTCGCCGAAGTTCGGCAGCATCACGAGGATGCCTTCGATGCTGTGGCGATGCACGCGGAACAACTCCGCACAGGCTTTGGCGTGCGCCCAGGTTTCCACGGACCCGAGCTTGGTGGCGTTTTGGTCGAGCATCACCGGCTCGATATCGAGGGCGGAAAACAGCGCCAGAAGATCCTTGCGGCTCTCCGTCACGAGCCGGTCGGGGAAGAATTCGCGGTTGCCGGTGATTACTGCCAGAGTGGCTTTGGGCATATCAAACCAACACCTCGGAGAACTGATCCTGCTCCGCGCGCAGCCGATGGAGCAGGGAATCGGCTACAGGTTCGACCATCGATCGGGCGATCAATGAGCCCTTGGCGACGGCGTGTTTGAGCCGGCAACTTTTGGCCAGGCCGAGCGGAAGCGCATTTAGGCGGCACGCGTCTGCATAGCTCATGGCGCCGGCGCGGTGGGTGCGTCCGCCGATGCCTTCGAGCAACTCTCCCTCGCGCAGGTTGCGCTTGGCGATAGTGGTCACTTCGACCGAAAGCCGGTCGCGAGGCTGCATGGTGGCGCGCCCGTAGAGGGCGATCTCCGCCACGGTAAGGGGGACCTCCATACTGCAGAGGTGGAATGGCCGGAAGAGCGTGTACACGGGGCCCGGCCCCATATCGCGCAGAACGAGGCACTGCCGGAGCCGGGGATGATCCGTGGAGACGACCAAGAAGACGCCTGGCGCCACGCGGCCGATGGCGTAATCCACCACTCCTTTGCGGCTGAGGATGCCGCCATCCTGGCGCAGGCGGAACACCTGGTTCAACTCGGGCACGGAGGTATTGGGTCCGTGCATATCGGGGATGTCGGGCGTGAGGCCGGTGGCGTTGCCGAAGCAGGCCATCTCGATCATGGTTTTGGAGCCGTCCACGAACTCCACCAACATGTTAGGGTTCAGGCCGCGCCTGCGGGCCTCGCCTTCGTACTCCTCGGGAACCGCGTCGCGATTCAGCGGGTTGTTCTTGCCCTTGCCGCCGGCCACGATTTCGAGACCCAGGGCGCGGGCGAAGGAGTACAGTTCCATCAGAGCGACGGGTTCATCGCCGGCGGCCATGCTGTAGATGACACCCGCGGCTTCCGCTCTGCGGCGGAGAGCGGGACCGATGGTTACGTCGGCCTCCACGTTCATCATGACCAGGTGCTTGCCGTGGGCGAAGCAGTCCAGGCCGATGCGCGCTCCGGCTTCGGGATGGCCGGTGGCGTCTACCACGGACTCGACCGCG